>NZ_JBICUN010000003.1:219488-485456 GCF_043198195.1 Micromonospora sp. NPDC048868 | reverse complement strand
GAAGCTAAGCCCTCCAGCGCCGATGGTACTGCACTCGGGAGGGTGTGGGAGAGTAGGACGCCGCCGGACAATCTTTCAGTTCAGGGTCACCCCGTATGGGGTGGCCCTGAACTGCTTTTCCGTGAGTCGGAGCCGGTCAGAAGGCGTAGCGGACCCGGCAGTACGGCGCCTTCGCGGCGATCAGGTCCGTCAATGCCGCCACGTAGGCGCCCTTGCTGCCGGTGCGGTACCGCACGTTCCAGCCGCCGGTCTGCGACCGCTTCGGCTGCTGGAGATCCGGCCGCCAGAGGACCTCCTCGGCCTTCGGGTGCCAGCCGAGGTTCACCTCGTGCAGCCGGTCGTTGTGGGTCAGGAAGATGACCTCGGCGGCGAGCTGTGCCTTGGCGGCGGGCCCGAGCGCGTCGTCGAGCTGGTCGAGCAGCTCGGCCCAGTCGTCCAGCCACCCGTCGCGGACCACCACCGGGCTGAAGTTGACGTGCACCTCGTAGCCGGCCGCGACGAAGTCGTCGACGGCGGCCAACCGCTCCGCGACCGGGGAGGTCCGGATGTCGAGCAGCTTGGCGTCGCGGGCCGGCATCAGCGAGAACCGGACGCGGGTCCGGCCCCGGGGATCCCAGTCGAGCAGGTCACGGTTGACGTGCTTCGTGGCGAACGTGGCCTTCGCCGTGGGCAGGCCCCGGAACAGCGTCACCAGGTCCCGGACGTTGTCGGAGATGCGGGCGTCCAGCGAGCAGTCGGAGTTCTCGCCGATGTCGTAGACCCAGGCGGCGGGGTCGCACTGGTTCGGCTCACCCTTGACGCCCTGCCGGCCCACGTGCCGGCCCAGGTAGCCGGTGATCCGGTCGATGTTGGCGAAGACCGTCACCGGGTTGCTGTAGCCCTTGCGGCGCGGCACGTAGCAGTAGGCGCACGCCATCGCGCAGCCGTTCGCCGTGGACGGGGCGATGAAGTCGGCCGAGCGGCCGTTCGGGCGGGCGGTGAGGGACTTCTTGACCCCCAGCACCAGGGCCTCCGTCTTGATCCGCACCCACCGGGCCACGTTCGTCTCGTCCCCGTACAGCTCCGGGATGCGGGAGTGGCTCTCGACCTCGACGCGCTCCGCGTCGGGAAAGCGCTCCAGCACGGCCCGACCACGGGGCAGCGCGGCGGCCTCCGGCTCCACGTAGATCCGCCGGATGTCGAACAGCCGCGGGTGCGGGGCAACGTCGGTCACGAAAGGGGCAACTGCGGACCGATCGCCGTTGTTCCCGCGCCCCGGACGCGCCGTTTTCGTGGCCGTGCCTCGGGTACCCGGGCCGCATGCCCGAGGGCCACCTCGTCCACCGGTACGCGCGCGACCAGCACGCCGCCCTCGCCGGGCAGGTCCTCGCCGTGTCCAGCCCGCAGGGTCGCCTCGACGCCGGCCCGTACGACGGGCGGCGGTTGCGCGCGGTGGAGGCGTACGGCAAGCACCTGGTCTACCACGTCGACGACGCGCCGGCCCTGCACGTGCACCTCGGGATGCGCGGGCTGTTCCTGCGCCACGACGACCCGGCCGTCCCGCCCCGCAAGGGCGTCCGGCTGCGCCTGGCCCGCGCCGGCGTCGCGTACGACCTGATCGCGCCCATCCGCTGCGAACCGCTCCCGGACGACGGCGAGCGCGCGCTGCGGGCCTCGCTCGGCCCGGACCCGCTGCGTGCCGACGCCGACGGCGAGGACGCCGTACGCCGGCTCGGCGCCGCCAGGGGCGCGGTCGGCGCGGCGCTGCTCGACCAGGCGGTGTGGGCGGGCCTCGGCAACGCCTGGCGGGCGGAGCTGCTCTTCCTCGCCGGCCTCGACCCGGACGCTCGGGCGGTCGGGGCGGCGCCGGCCCGCCAGCTGTGGGAGCTTGCCGTCGGGTACCTGACGCTGGGCCGCGACGCCGGCCAGGTGGTCAGCGACCCGGCGGCGCCCGACGAGCGGTGGGTCTACAAGCGGCCGACCTGCCGGCGCTGCGGCGCCTGGGTGCGCACGTGGCAGCTGGGCGGCCGCACGGCGTACGCCTGCCCGGTCGACCAGCCCGCGGCCTGACCCGTCCCCGGGACGCCGGCCCGCCGGGACCGGCTCCGGCCGGGAGGACCGGTCCACCCGGCCGGACGCCGCGGCGGTCGTCGGGAGCGGGCGTTCGGTGAAGGGGCGGGCGTTCGGTGAAGGGGCGGGCGTTCGGTGAAGGGGCGGGCGTTCGGTGAAGGGGCGGGCGCTCAGTGGCGGGGCCGGCGCGGGGCGGCGAGCCGCAGGGCGTTGCAGACGTCGGCGACGCCCCGGACGTCCCAGGCGATCTCGCCGGCCACCCGCCGGGTGTCCGGGCCGGCCACGATGCCCGCGAGGATGACGACGCGGTTCTGCACGGTCACCACGATCTGCTGGCGACGGGTGGTCCAGTCGCTGCTCAACCGCTGGGCGACCAGCGCCGCCAACCGGCCGTCCTCGTCGTCCGGCGAGGGGCCCGGCGGCTCGGGGCGGAACGCGCCCTCGTCCGGGTACGGCCAAGGGATGAGCATGGCGTGCTTCCTCTCGATGGTCTGCGGCCGGACCGTCCGGGCCCGGCGATCGGGTCAGCGGGACGACGCCTCGGTCACCGCCGCCGCACGGAGACCGCGCGGATCCGGCCCGGCGGCGACGGCCGCCAGCCCGGCGGTGTCAGCTGCCCCGCCCGGGGAGAGCCGCCGGAACGCCTCCTGCGGGCTCGCGAAGACCGGGAACAGCCCGTCGAGCCGCATGGTGTGCAGCACGGTGCGGATGAAACGGGACGGAGCGGCCAGGCAGAGCACGGCGCCACGCTCCCGGGCGTCGCGGTGGGCCCGGACGAGCAGCGCGAGCCCGCCGGCGTCGATGAGGTGCACCCGGGTCAGGTCGACCACCACGTGCCCGCCGACGTCCACCGCCTGCCGCAGGGCGGCCCGCAGCTCGTCGGCGGTGTCGACGTCGACGTTCCCGGCGGCCGTCGCCGCCGCGACGTCGTCGAGGTGGTCCACGCCCGGCACCCCGCCCTGACCGGTGGCGTCGCCCGCGAGACCCGGCAGGCTGCACCGGGGACAGCGGTGCGGGCCCGTGGCGAACGGCGAGCCGCTCCAGCCGTGTTCGGCCACCAGGGTCCAGACGACCTCGGCGTCGGGCAGGACGCAGGCGGTGCCCGTGGTCGTGTCCCCGCAGCTGTCGCAGATCAACGTCATCAGGTGCTCGTCCGGTACGACGGTCATCGTGTCTTCCTCCACGGGAGGTCGGGCCGTGCCACGCGCCGGCCCGCGACCGGCGGCGTCTGGGCGGTGTCGAGGTCCGGCCCCGTCCCGCGCGGCGGGGCGGCGGCGCGCCGGGGACCGGCCGTCACCGCCACGAGGGCGACGCCGACGACCGCCGAGGCGGCCGGCACGCCGACGCGCCACGCGCCCGACCGGTCGGTGTCGAGGCCGACGATGCGGGCCAGGATGACGCCGAGCAGCGCGGTGACGATCCCCGCCACCAGGGCCAGCCAGGCCGGCACCTCCCGCCGGCGCGGGGTCACCCACCAGCCCGCCCCGGCGACGAGGAGGCCGACGGCGAGCGCGGTGAGGAGACCGGCGACGGTCATCTGGTCCCTCCTGCCGGGCCGGCTGGCCGACGGCAGCCGGCCCACGGATGTTTCCCCACCACCCTCGGCGCCGCCCGTGGCGCGGGTCACGCGGTTGTATGACAGTTGCGTGACAAAACCGCCGAACGCCGGACACGGTTGGGCGCCCGTCGCCGCCTTGGGGATGATGCCGGTATGACGGACGTGCTGGTGATCGAGGACGACGACCGGATCCGTCTGGCGTTGCTGCTCGCGCTCGAGGACGAGGGCTACCGCGTCCGGGGCGTGGCCACCGCCGAGGAGGGACTGCTGCGGCAGCGCCGGGAGCCGGCCGACACCGTACTGGTCGACCTGATGCTGCCGGGCCTCGACGGCTTCGAGTGCATCCGGCGGCTGCGCCGCGACGACGACGTGCCGATCGTGGTGGTCAGCGCCCGCGACGACACCCACGACATCGTCGCGGCACTGGAGGCGGGGGCCGACGACTACGTGGTCAAGCCGGTGGCGATCAAGGAACTGTCGGCGCGGCTGCGCGCCCTGCGGCGCCGGGCCCGGGCGGCGCCCGAGCCGGTGGCGGTGCTCACCTTCGGGCAGCTGGAGATCAGCCCGGACGCCGGGGAGGTACGCCTGGCGGGGCAGCCGGTGCCGGTCACCCGCACCGAGTTCCGGCTGCTGTGCGAGCTGGCCGAGCACGCCGGCCGGGTGCTGTCGCGCCACCAGCTGCTGCAACGGGTCTGGGGCTACGACACCGGCGACGAGCGGCTCGTCGACGTGCACGTGGGTCGGCTGCGGCAGAAGATCGAGGACGATCCGGGCAACCCCCGGCACCTGGTCACCCTGCGCGGCCTCGGCTACAAGCTGACCCGGTGAGGCGCCTCGGACTGCGGGCCCGGGTGTCCGCCGGTTTCGCGGTCGGCGCGCTGCTGCTGTCGGCCTCGATGGCGCTGGTCTCGTACGAGCTGACCAGGCGATCCCTGCTGGACGAGCGGGAGCGCACCGCCGTGCGGGCGGCGTACTTCGACGCGGCGGTGGTGCGTACCGGCCTGGACACGGAGGCCCCCGACGTGGTGGAGGTGCTGCGGTCCCTCGACACCGGCGGCAACCGCCGGCCGCTGCTGCACCGCGGCGACGACTGGTACGCCCGTACGGCCGACGCCGGCCTGACCGCCGCCATCCCGGTCGACCTGCAACAGCTCGTCCACGCCGGGGAACCGGCCGTGCAGCGGGTCCGGGTCAACGGCCAGCCGACCCTGCTCGTCGGCCTGCCGCTGGCCCCGTCCACCAGCTACTACGAGCTGACGTCGCTGCGCGAGCTGGACCAGACCCTGCGGGTCCTGGCGCTGGCACTGACCGCCGTGGCCATCGTGGTCGCCGGGTCCGGCGCCGCCCTGGGCTGGTACGCCACCCGGCACAGCCTGCGGCCGCTGACGGCGGTGGCCGACGCCGCGCAGGAGATCGCGGCGGGCAACTTCTCCGCCCGGCTCGCCGCGACCACCGACCCCGACCTCACCCGGCTCTCCACGTCCTTCAACCACATGGTCGACCAGCTCTCCCGGCGTATCGAGCGGGACCGGCGCTTCGCCGCCGACGTCAGCCACGAGCTGCGCTCGCCGTTGCAGACCCTCTCGGCCGCCGCCAGCGTCCTGGCCCGCCGCCGGGCCCACCTCGACGAGCGCACCGCCACCGCCGCCGGCCTCGTGGCCGACGAGATCACCCGGTTCCAGCAGCTGGTCGACGACCTCATCCAGCTCGCCCGCAGCGACCAGCCGGTGGACCGGGCACCGGTCGACGTGGCGGCGCTGGCCCGCCGCGCCTGTCAGGTCCGTGGGCTGCCGGCCACGCTCGTCCGGGTCGGCGCGGGTGTCCCGCCCACCTGGCTGGTCGACGAGCGTCGGGTCGAGCAGATCCTGGCCAACCTGGTCGACAACGCGCTGCGCCACGGCGGCGGGCCGGTGGCCGTGCGGCTGTCGCAGCGGGACGGGACGGGGATCGTCGAGGTCGACGACGAGGGGCCGGGCGTGCCGCCGGAGGACCGTGACCCCATCTTCGACCGCTTCGTCCGTGGCCGGGCGGCGCACTCGCGGGCCGACGGCGACGGCACCGGGCTCGGGCTGGCCATCGTCGCGCAGCACGCCGCCGCGCACCGGGGACGGGCCGACGCGGGCGACCGCCCCGGCGGGGGCGCCCGCTTCCGGGTCGAGCTGCCCGGGGTGTTGCCGTGACCCGCCGCGCGCCCGTGCAACCGTCGCCGGCCGCGACCGGCCGCGCGCCCGCGAGCCCTCCGCCCGCCGCGACCGGCCGCGCGCCCGCGAGCCCCCCGCCCGCGTCCCGCCGGCGGGCGCGCCGCCCGGGCCGGTGGCGGGCCGTCGGCGGCGCGCTCGTCGTGCTGGGGCTGCTGGGCGGCTGCGGCGTCCCGACCGAGCGCGCCCCGCGCGCCGTGGCACCCCCGCCCGGGCCGTTCCCCTCGCCGGGGGCGGTCGTGGCGACACCGACCCCCACCCTGACGGCGGGACGGACGACGGAGGTCCTCTGCTTCGTCAGCGACGACCGGCTGGTCCGCGTCGAGCGTCGGGTCGACGGCACGCCCACCGTCGACGCCCAGCTCCAGCATCTGCTGGCCGGCCCGACCGCCACCGAGCGCGACCGGGGCCTCACGACGGCGCTGCCCGGGGCCGTGCCGGTCGCCGCCGCCCGGCCGCGGGGCAACGAGGTCGACGTGGACCTCGGCGGGGCCGGCGACGAGACGGGCCGCAGCGACGAGGTCCTCGCCTTCGGGCAGATCGTCTGCACCCTCACCGCCCGCTCCGACGTCGACACCGTGGCCTTCTTCCGGGCCGGGGCCCCGCTGGGGGTGCCGCGCGCCGACGGGTCGCTGTCCCGGCGGCCCCTGACCGCCGCCGACTACGCCGGCCTCGTGGCACCCCGCTGACGGGACCGGCCCGTGCCGCGGAGGCGGCCCGCCGGGCGCTCCGGGGGCGGGCCGCCCACGGTGTCGCGCGGGTGGGATCAGCCGCCGAAGGCGGTGAGGAACCGGTCGCGGAAGGCGTCCATCGGCCAGACCGGCGCGCGCGGCCCGGGCCGGAGTCCGTCGTCCCAGCCCCATCCCGAGATCCGGTCGAGCACGGCCGGGTCCCGGGCGACGACGGTGACCGGCACGTCCCGGCTCGCCCGGGCGCCGGTGACGACCGGGGCGGGCTGGTGGTCGCCGAGGAAGACCAGCACCAGGTCGTCGTCGCCGTGGGCCTCCAGGTAGGACACGAGGGTGCCCAGGGAGTACTCGACGGACCGGCGGTAGCCGGCGCGGGGCTGCGACGACGGGTTGCCGGTGGTCTCGCCGTGGAAGACGGTCCCGTCGCCGACCCGCGACCAGTCGACGAGGCGCGGGATCTTCGTCCAGGGGGAGTGGCTGGACACGAGCGCGATCTCGGCCATCACCGGGGCGCGATCCGCCCGGGAGCGTTCCAGGCGCTCGAAGGTCGCCAGGGTGTACTGGTCGGGCATCGGGGCGTAGCTGAACTTCGGCCCCCGGTAGCCGAGGCTGCGGGCGTCGTAGAAGCGTTCGTAGCCGAAGAAGGCCCCCTCGGGCCAGGGCCGGGTGGCGGCCGGCATCACACCCACCGTGCGCCAGCCGGCCCGCCGGAAGGCGCCGCCCAGCGTCAAGCGGTCGCTGGCCAGCAGGCTGCGGTGCCGCTGGTCGTTGTCCACCCACATGCCGGACAGCAGCGTGGCGTGGGCCAGCCAGCTGCCGCCGCCGGTGGTCGGCGAGGTGAGGAACCCGCTGCGCGAGGCGAAGCCGGCGGCCCGCAGCCGGCGGTCCCCGTCGGCCAGCACGGCGCCCACGCCCGGGGCGTACTCCGGGTTCTCCACCGCGTCGCGCCCGTAGCTCTCCACGAAGGCGACCACCACGTCCTTGCCGCGTAGCGCGGTCAGCAGGCGGTCGCCGGGGGCGTCCCGGAACGCGTCGACGCCGACCTGGGCCGCGAAGACCTCCCGGTCGCGCAGCCGGTCGCGTACCTGGCGGGCGTGGTCGCCGACCAGGTCGGTCGCGGCGGCGTCGGCCACCGGCACGCCGGGGGACACCCGCACGCCGAACGTGGCGCAGGCCAGCCAGACCACCATGAGTGCGGCGACCGTGCGCCGGGTGGCGGCGCGGTGTCGCACCAGCAGGGGGGTCAGCCGCAGCACGGACCGCGTCGTCGCGAGGAGCACGGCGGCGAGCAGCAGCACGGCCGCGACGACCGCCCCGGCGGCGCCCGCCCGCCCGGCCGAATCGGTGAGGAACCCGAGCGCGTCGTCGAGCAGGGCCCAGTCGAGCACCAGGTCGAAGGGGCGGCCGAGCGTCGCGAGGAAGCCCAGGTCGGCGACCTTCAGCAGGGCCAGCAACCCGAGCAGCGCGCCCACGAACGCCGCCACCGGCCGCCGCGTGCGGGCCGGCAGGGCGAGCAGCACGGCGACCGCGAGCAGGCCTTCGAGGGGTACCCGCACGAACGCGCCGGGCGTGAGCCGGGCGGGCTGGTGCGGCGCGGTCAGGGCGACGAGCACGAGCAGGGCGGCCAGCGCGGTCGTCACCCGCGCCGCGCCCCGCCGCCTCCCGCCCGCTCCTTCGGAGGTACGGCCGCGCGCCCCGACAGCCGCCCGTCCGGTCCCGGGCGGCGACGAGGCCGACTCGGTCGCCTGCGGCGACGGGGGCCGGTCGGTCGTGTGCGGCGACGAGGCCGACTCGGTTCCGGGCGGCGACGGGGGCCGGCCGGTTGCGTGCGGCCACGAGTGCCGGTCAGTCACGGGCGGCGACGAGGTCGGGGCGTACCGCCGCGGGCCGGATCCGGCGGCGCGGGGCGCCCGGCGGCACCGTCCGGTCCGAGCGGCGCCGCCACAGCCACCCGACGTCGCGGCCGAACGACTCGACGAGCAGCGCCAGCGCGACCGCCAGCACCAGCGCGTCGCCCGGTCCGGGCAGCACCCCGGCGGCCGCGACCAGCAGCAGCACGCCCTGCGCCGCCGCGACGACCTTGCGCCAGTACCTCGGGGGCAGCGGCCGGCGCAGCCAGGGCAGCACCCATCCGGCGGCGACGAACGCGTACCGCATGGCGCCGAGGGCGAGCACCCAGGCGCCCACGGCGGGCGCGACGGCCGCCCCGAGGACGAGGATGAGGAACGCGTCGACCTCCATGTCGAAGCGGGCGCCCAGCGCGCTGGCGGTGCCGGTGCGCCGGGCCACGTACCCGTCGACGGCGTCGAGGGCCAGCGCCACGGCGGTGAGGGCGACCAGCATCCCGACCGGCGCGGCCCGGTCGACGGCGGCCGGGGCGAGCGCGTCCCCGGTCAGCGCCGTCACGGCGCCGACGAGGAGCGCCCGGGCCAGCGTCACCCGGTCGGCCGGCCCGAGGGCGTACGAGCCCGACCGGCGCAGCCCCCGGTCGAGGATCAGGCACAGCGTCGCCCCGTACGCGGTCCCGACGAGCCAGCCCGCCGGGCCGAGACCGACCGTCGCGGCCAGCCCCGCCAGCAGGACAATCTGGACGATCAGCCCGATCGCCGGGTCTTTTCGAACCGTGGGCACCGTGCCTCCGTGTCTATTGTCGACGACATCCGACAGGAACTACGGGAAATACCGCCGTTCGGTTCGCTCCGGATGCGGGTGAGGAGGAGCCGGTGACCGGTGAGGCGCGCGCCTTCTGGCTGCGTACGCCCGGCGAGGGTGAGATCCGGTCGGCTCCGCTCGCCGACCCCGGCCCGGACGAGGTGCTCGTCCGCAGCCGGTACTCGGGCGTCAGCCGGGGCACGGAGACGCTGGTCTTCGCCGGCCGCGTCCCCGCCGACCAGCACGCGGCGATGCGCGCCCCGTTCCAGGAGGGGGACTTCCCGGCGCCGGTGAAGTACGGCTACCTCAACGTGGGGGTGGTCGAGCGGGGCCCGGACGAGCTGCGCGGCCGGACCGTGTTCTGCCTGCACCCGCACCAGACCGCGTACGTGGTCCCGGCCGGCGCGGTGGTGCCCGTGCCGGACGCGGTGCCGCCCGCCCGTGCGGTGCTCGCCGGGACGGTGGAGACGGCGGTGAACGCGCTCTGGGACGCCGCGCCCCTGGTCGGCGACCGGGTGAGCGTGGTCGGCGGCGGCATGGTCGGCTGCTGCGTGGCGGCGCTGCTCGCCCGCTTCCCGGGCGTGCGGGTGGAGTTGGTCGACACCGACCCGGCCCGGGCGACCGTCGCCGCGGCACTCGGCGTCGGCTTCGCCCCGCCGGAGGAGGCCGCCAGCGGGCGGGACCTCGTGGTGCACGCCAGCGCCACCGCCGCCGGCCTGCAACGCTCGCTGGAACTGCTCCGGCCGGAGGGCACCGTCGTCGAGCTGAGCTGGTACGGCGACCGCACCGTCGCGCTGGCGCTGGGCGGGGCGTTCCACTCCGGACGGCTGAGCGTGCGCGGCAGCCAGGTGGGCGCCGTCGCGCCGGCCCGACGGGGCAGCCGCAGCTTCGCCGACCGGCTGGGGCTCGCCCTGGAGCTGCTCGCCGATCCCGCCTTCGACGCGCTGCTCACCGGCGAGTCCCGCTTCGCGGAGCTGCCCGACGTGCTGGCCCGGCTGACCGCCGGCAGCCTGCCCGCACTGTGCCACCTCATCACCTACGACGGAGAGTGACCCGTGTTCAGCGTGACCGTCCGAGACCACATGATGATCGCCCACAGCTTCCGGGGGGAGGTGTTCGGCCCGGCGCAGCGCCTGCACGGGGCGACCTTCGTCGTGGACGCCACCTTCCGCCGCGCCGACCTCGACGCCGACGGCGTGGTGGTCGACATCGGGCTGGCCACCGAACAGCTCAAGGCGGTGCTCGGCGAACTGACCTACCGCAACCTCGACGACGACCCGGCCTTCGCCGGGGTGAACACGACCACCGAGGTGCTGGCCCGCGCGGTCGCCGACCGCCTCGCCGAGCGGGTACGCGCCGGCGACCTCGGCGCGGGCGCGCGCGCCCTGGCCGGCATCACCGTCACGCTGCACGAGTCGCACGTCGCCTGGGCCAGCTACGAACGGTCGTTCTGAATGGCGACGGTGCACGTCGTGCTGCCGAACGACATCGACGACCCGGCCGAGCCGAGCGGCGGCAACGGCTACGACCGCCGGCTCTGCCGGGGCCTCGCGGCGGCCGGCTGGACGGTCCGCGAACACGCCGTGCCCGGCGACTGGCCCCGCCCCGACCGGGCGGCGCGCGCCGGGCTCGCCTCGGTGCTCGCGGCGCTGCCCGACGGGTCGCCGGTCCTGCTCGACGGGCTGGTCGCCTCGTGCGTGCCGGAGGTGCTCGCCCCGCACGCCCGGCGGCTGCGCCTCGTCGTCGTCGTGCACCTGCCGCTGGAGCACGACGCCGAGGCCGCCGCCCTGGCCGCCGCCGGCGCGGTCGTCACCACCAGCGAGTGGACCCGGCGACGGCTGCTCGACCGGTACGCGCTGCCGGCCGACCGCGTGCACGTCGCCCGGCCCGGCGTGGACCCGGCCCCGCCCGCGCCCGGGTCGGCGGCCGGCGGGAACCTGCTCTGCGTCGCCGCCCTCGCCCCGCACAAGGGGCACGACGTGCTGGTGGAGGCCCTGGCGGCGGTCGCCGACCTGCCCTGGAGCTGCGTCTGCGTGGGGCCGCTGACCCGGGACCCGGGGTTCGTGGCGGCACTGCGGCGGCGGGTGACCGGGCACGGTCTCGCCGACCGGGTGCGCCTGGTCGGCCCGCGCACCGGGGCGGCCCTGCACGCCGCGTACGCCGCCGCCGACCTGCTGGTGCTGGCCTCGCGCCGGGAGACGTACGGGATGGTGGTCACCGAGGCCCTCGTGCGGGGCGTGCCGGTGCTCGCCACGGCGGCCGGCGGGCTGCCCGAGGCCCTGGGCCGCGCGCCCGACGGCGCGGCGCCGGGACTGCTCGTGCCGCCCGACGACCCGGCGGCCCTGGCCGGCGCGCTGCGGCGCTGGCTCGGCGAGCCCGACCTGCGTCGGGCGCTGCGCCGGGCGGCGCGCGGGCGGCGGCGCACGCTCGACGACTGGACGGTCCCCGCGACCGTCGCGGGCGCGGTGCTGGCCGGGACGGTCGCGGCATGACCGGGCACCTGCCGCCGCGCTTCGCGCACTGGCTGGCGCTGCGGGAGCCCGCCGACGCGGCGGCCCGCGCCGAGGAGCTGGTGGACCTGGTCCGCCCCCGGCTGGCCGGCTCCGGACCGCTCGTGGTGCACGACCTCGGCGCCGGCACCGGCGCGATGGGCCGGTGGCTCGCGCCGCGGCTGCCCGGCCCGCAGCACTGGATCCTGCACGACCGGGACGCCGACCTGCTCGCCCGCGCGGCCGCCGGGATGCCCGCCGCCGCCGGCGACGGCGGCCCGGTCACCGTCGAGGTCCGCCGCGGCGACCTCACCCGGTTGACCGCCGCCGACCTGGCCGACGCGTCGCTGGTCACCGCGTCCGCGCTGCTGGACATGCTCACCGCGGCGGAGATCGAGCGGCTCGTCGCGGCCTGCGCCGGGGCGGGCCGCCCGGCCCTGCTGGCCCTGTCGGTGACCGGCCGGGTGCGGCTCACCCCGGCGGATCCGTGGGACGGGCGGATCGCCGCCGCGTTCAACGACCACCAGCGACGCACGGTCGACGGGCGCGCCCTGCTCGGGCCGGACGCCGTGCACGCCTGCGCGGCGGCGTTCGCCCGGCACGGCGTCGACGTGGTCCTGCGGCCCAGCCCGTGGCGGCTCGGCCCGCAGCGGGCGGAGCTGGCCGGCGAGTGGTTCACCGGCTGGCTCGACGCCGCCTGCGAGCAGCGGCCCGAGCTGACCGGCCCGACCCGGGCGTACGCCCGCCGGCGCCGCGCCGAGATCGCCGCCGGCCGGCTCGACGTGCTGGTCGAGCACCTCGACCTGCTGGCCGGCTGTGGCTGAACCGGGCGGCCCGCCGGTGCGCGCCCACCGGCGGGGCAGGCGTCCGGGACGGGCCCGGCCGGTGGCGCGCCGGTGTTGGCCGTGGGCGCGGACGCTCGGCGGCGGGGGCGTGCTGGCCGTGCTGCTGGGCTGGCTGGGCGCCGGCCCGTTCCTCGCCGGGATCCGCCTGGTCGACGGCCCGGCGCTGGCCGCCGCCGTCGCCATCGGAGCGCTGACCACGGGCTGCTGCGCCTGGCGGTGGAGCCTCGTCGCCAACGGGCTGGGGGTGCGGCTGCCGCTGCCGACGGCGCTCGCGCACTGTTACCGGGCGGTGTTCCTGAACTCGACTCTCCCCGGCGGTGTGCTCGGCGACGTGCACCGGGCGGTGCGGCACGGCCGCGACGTCGGCGACGTCGGCCGGGGGGTGCGCGCGGTGGTGTGGGAACGCGTCGCCGGGCAGGTCGTGCTCGCCGCCGTGGCGGTGGTCGTGCTCGCCGCGTTCCCGTCGCCGGTGCGGCCCCACCTGCCGGCGGTGGCGGCGCTGCTGGCCACCGTCGGGCTGGGCGTCGTCCTGCTGGCCCGCGCCCTGCCCGCCGCCGGACCGTCGCGGTGGGCGCGTGCGGCGCGTGCGGCGGTCGCCGACGTGCGCGCCGGGCTGCTCGGCCGCCGCGCCTGGCTGGGCGTGCTCGTGGCCTCCACCGTGGCCGTCGCCGGGCACCTCGCCACGTTCGTGCTGGCCGCGCGCACCGCCGGCTCCACCGCGCCGCTGACCCTGCTGGTGCCGCTGACCCTGCTGGCGCTGCTGGCCATGGGGGTGCCGGTGAACGTCGCCGGCTTCGGCCCCCGCGAGGGCGTGGCCGCGTGGGCGTTCGGCGCCGCCGGCCTGAGCGCCGCCGAGGGCGTCGCCACCGCCACGGTGTACGGGGTCCTGGTGCTCGCCGCCAGCCTGCCCGGCGCCGCCGTCCTGCTGGTCCGCCGTGCCCGCGTGCCCGCCAGCACCGTCTGACGAGGAGCCCGATGTCCGAATCCCCGCCCGCCGCCACGGTCCGTACGCAGGTCACCGTGCCGCTGCGGTTCCCCGACGGATACCTCACCACCGCCCGGGTGTTCTCCTTCGACGGTCTCGTCGACGGCCGGGAGCACCTCGCGTTCGGCCTGGGCGACCGGGCCGGCCCCGTCGACAGGGCCACGGCGCGCCCGTCACCGCCGCTGGTCCGCCCGCACAGCGAGTGCCTGACCGGGGACGTGTTCGGCAGCCGGCGCTGCGACTGCGGCCCCCAACTGCGCGAGGCGGTCGAGCGTATCGCCGACGCTGGCGGCTACCTGCTCTACCTGCGGCAGGAGGGACGCGGCATCGGCCTGTACGCGAAGCTCGACGCGTACGCGTTGCAGGACGCCGGGCTGGACACCTACGAGGCGAACCTGGCGCTGGGCCACGAGCCCGACGAGCGGGACTACACCGTGGCCGCGCAGATGCTCGCCGCCCTGGGCGTGGACCGGGCCGCCCTGCTGAGCAACAACCCGGACAAGGCCGCACAGCTTCAGCGGCTCGGGGTGACGGTCACCGCGCGCGTACCCACCGGGGTGCACCTGTCCCCGGCGAACGCCGGCTACCTGGCGGCGAAGGCCGGGCGTGGCGGGCACGCCCTCGACCTGCCCCTCGTCCGTGACTGACCGCCCGTACGTCCTGCTCAGCTGCGCCACGTCGATGGACGGCTACCTCGACGACGCGAGCGGGCAGCGGCTGCTGCTGTCCAACGAGGCCGACCTGGACCGGGTCGACGCGGTCCGGGCGGGCTGCGACGCGATCCTGGTCGGCGCGGGCACGGTCCGCCGCGACGACCCGCGTCTGGTGGTCCGTTCCGCCCGGCGGCGCGCCGAGCGCGTCGCGCGGGGCCTGCCCGCCTCCCCGGCCAAGGTGACGGTGACCGGCTGCGGCGACCTGGACCCGACGGCCCGCTTCTTCACCACCGGCGACGCCGACCGGATCGTCTACTGTGCCACCCCCGCCGTGGCGAAGACGGGGGAGCGGCTGGCGGGCCGGGCCACCGTCGTGGACGCGGGCGAGCCGGTGGACCCGGCGTGGCTGCTGGCGGACCTGGCCGGCCGGGGGGTGGACCGGCTGATGGTGGAGGGCGGGGCGAGCGTGCTCGGGCAGTTCCTCACCGCCGGCCTCGCCGACGAGCTGCACCTGGTCCTGGCCCCGTTCTTCGTCGGTGACGGGCGGGCGCCCCGGTTCGTCGGCGACGGGAGCTTCCCCTGGCATCCCGGCCGCCGGGCGCGGGTGGCGGAGACCCGCCAGATCGGCGACGTCGTGCTGGTCCGCTACGCGCTCTCGGAGCGCTGCGACGCCACCTGAGCGGGCACCACCCCGAGCGCCTCGTCCACCCGCTCCAGCACGGCGACGTCGTCGTGGCCGACCCCGCGCAGCAGGTCGATGGCGGTCGCCCGGATCTGGCCGACGATCATCGTGACGGGCAGCGCCGGGTCGGACGCGAGCAGCCGGCCGGCGACCCGGACCGCGGTCATGGCCGCCTCGTCGGCCCGGGCGGCGTGCCGGGCGGCGTCCTCGCCGGTCAGGTCGGTCGCGACGGACTCGCCAGCGGCGCGTACGGCGGCGGCCAGGGCGGGGATCGCGTCGCCCAGCTCCGGCGGCGTGTCGGCGCACAGCCGGGTCAGCGTCACCCCGGCGCGGGCCAGGACCCGGACGTTGCGCACGGCGTAGTCCAGCTGCCGGGCGGTCGCCTCCACCTCCCGTACCTGCCCGACGTGCCGCCGCCGGCGGACCCGGAACCGCAGCGTCTCCCCGGTGGCCCGGACCGCCGTGCGCAGCCGGTCCACGCAGTCGTCCAGCTCCCGGGCCCGGTCCAGCGCGGTCCGGGCGGCGGTCTCGTCGCAGCGGGCGAGCGCGTCGTCGAGCGCGTCGAGCACCTCGGCGAGGTCGGCGAAGCTCTGCCGGGCCTCCCGCACCAGCGGGGCGAGGGGGTCGCGGGCCGCCAGGAGCTGGCTCGCGGCCAGCGCGACCGCGCCGCCGATCAGCGCGTCGACGAACCGGAAGGGCATCAGCGTGCCGCTGGGCGCGGCGACCGCCACCAGGTACATCGCGGAGACCGCCGCCTGCACCACGAGGGTGGTGCGCGCCCCGATCGCCACCATCAGGCCGGTGGTCAGCAGCAGCACCAGGAAGACGGTGCCGGTGCCGGGGCCGAGCGCGTACACCAGCAGCTCGGCGACGAGCACCCCGGCCGCGACCCCGAGCAGGATCTCCACCGTCTGCCGGACCCGCCGCCCCCGCGCCTCGCCCAGGACGACCAACGCGGCCGTGGGCGCGAAGAACGGGTCCGGGTGGCCGATCACCCGCGCGGCGAGCATCCAGGCGACGGTCGCGGCGAGGGTCAGCTCGACCACTGTCATGCCGTCGTCGCGGATCCGCCCGCGCGCGCCCCGCCACCACTGTCGCACCGTCGGCACCCCTCTTCCGGTCGGGGCGCGCTCCACACCGGACCCGCTCGCCGGGCCGGCGTCGAGGACCGCCCCGGCGAGTCCCCGTTCCGGTCGGACCGGTTCGAGGGTCGCCTCTACCCGCGCCGCGTCCCTGGTAACCGTGCCGTTGCACAGCCGCCGGACGGCCGGCGTCGCGGGGTGCCGGCCGGCGCGCGTGCGGCGACCGGGCTGTGCATACTTGCGCGGTCGATGTTGTGCCGGCGGGCGGGCCCCCGGCTGCTGCGCGAGGTGGTTGTGGTGGTCGAGAAGACGGCGTCGCGGCGCAACCCGGCGACCGGAGGGGCCGCGGCGATGGCCGACCCGGGGCTCCGGCAGCTGCTGGCCGGCCTGACGGCGGTACGCGACGGTGACTTCGGCACCCGGCTGCCGGAGGACGCCGACGGCCTGCTCGGGGAGATCGCCACGGTCTTCAACGGCATGGTCGACCAGTTGTCGCTGTTCACCTCCGAGGTGACCCGGGTGGCCCGGGAGGTGGGCACCGAGGGGCAGTTGGGCGGCCAGGCCGAGGTGCCCGGGGTGTCGGGCACCTGGAAGGACCTCACCGACTCCGTCAACGCCATGGCGGGCAACCTCACCGACCAGGTCCGCGACATCGCCGAGGTGGCCACGGCGGTGGCCCGGGGCGACCTGTCGCAGAAGATCACCGTGGACGTGCGCGGCGAGATCCTGGAGCTGAAGATCACCATCAACACGATGGTGGACCAGTTGTCGTCGTTCGCCGACGAGGTGACGCGGGTCGCCCGGGAGGTCGGCAGCGAGGGCCGCCTCGGCGGCCAGGCCGAGGTGCCCGGCGTGGCCGGCACCTGGCGCGACCTCACCGACTCGGTGAACTTCATGGCCGGCAACCTGACCAGCCAGGTCCGCAACATCGCCCAGGTCACCACGGCCGTGGCCCGGGGCGACCTGTCGCAGAAGATCACCGTCGACGCCCGGGGCGAGATCCTGGAGCTCAAGAGCACCATCAACACGATGGTGGACCAGTTGTCGTCGTTCGCCGACGAGGTGACCCGGGTGGCCCGCGAGGTCGGCACCGACGGGCGGCTCGGCGGTCAGGCCCAGGTCAGCGGCGTGGCCGGCACCTGGCGCGACCTCACCGACTCGGTGAACTCGATGGCGGTCAACCTCACCGACCAGGTGCGCAGCATCGCGCAGGTGGCCACGGCGGTGGCCCGGGGCGACCTGTCGCAGAAGATCACCGTCACCGCGCACGGCGAGATCCTGGAGCTGAAGAACACCATCAACACGATGGTGGACCAGCTGTCGTCGTTCGCCGACGAGGTGACGCGGGTGGCCCGCGAGGTCGGCACCGAGGGGCGCCTCGGCGGCCAGGCGGACGTCAAGGGCGTCTCCGGCACCTGGAAGGACCTCACCGAGTCGGTGAACGTCATGGCGGACAACCTCACCGCCCAGGTGCGCAGCATCGCCGAGGTGACCACCGCCGTGGCGAAGGGCGACCTGACACAGAAGATCCGGGTCGACGCGCGCGGCGAGATCCTGGCGCTGAAGGAGACCATCAACACGATGGTCGACCAGCTCTCCGCGTTCGCCGACGAGGTGACCCGGGTGGCCCGGGAGGTGGGCACCGAGGGCCGCCTCGGCGGCCAGGCCCGGGTGTCCAACGTGGCCGGCACCTGGAAGGACCTCACCGACAACGTCAACGAGATGGCCAACAACCTCACCAACCAGGTGCGCTCGATCGCGCTGGTCGCCACCGCCGTCGCCCAGGGCGACCTGAGCCGGCAGATCACCGTGGAGGCCAAGGGCGAGGTGGCCGTGCTCGCCCAGACCATCAACACGATGGTCGGCACGCTCGGCGCGTTCGCCGACGAGGTGACCCGGGTGGCCCGCGAGGTGGGCACCGAGGGCCGCCTCGGCGGGCAGGCGCGGGTGCCGAACGTGGCCGGCACCTGGAAGGACCTCACCGACAACGTCAACTCGATGGCGAACAACCTCACCGGCCAGGTCCGCAACATCGCCCAGGTCACCACCGCCGTGGCCCAGGGCGACCTGACCAAGAAGATCGACGTCGACGCGCGCGGCGAGATCCTGGAGCTGAAGACCACCATCAACACGATGGTGGACCAGCTGTCCTCGTTCGCGGCCGAGGTGACCCGGGTGGCCCGGGAGGTCGGCAGCGAGGGCCGCCTCGGCGGCCAGGCCGAGGTCGAGGGCGTCTCCGGCACCTGGAAGCGGCTCACCGAGAACGTCAACGAGCTGGCCGGGAACCTCACCCGCCAGGTGCGCGCCATCGCCGAGGTGACAAGCGCCGTGGCCACCGGCGACCTGACCCGCTCCATCACCGTGGACGCCCCCGGCGAGGTCGGCGAGCTGAAGGACAACATCAACTCGATGGTGGAGTCGCTGCGCGAGACCACCCGCACCAACCAGGAACAGGACTGGCTCAAGACCAACCTGGCCCGCATCGCCGGCCTGATGCAGGGCCACCGCGACCTGGACGTGGTCGCCGGTCTGGTGATGAACGAGCTGGCCCCGCTGGTCTCCGCGCAGCTCGGCACGTTCCTGCTGGTGGACGACGGCCCCGGCGGGACCGGCCTGCGGGTCGTCGGCGGGTACGGGCACGACACCTCCGGCCGCCGGTACGCCCTCGGCGAATCGCTCGTCGGGCAGGCCGCGGTGAGCAAGCGGGCCATCGTGGTGGACACCGTGCCGGCCGACTACGTCACCGTCTCCTCCAGCCTCGGCGCCGCCGCCCCGCTGCACCTGGTGGTGCTGCCGATCCTCTTCGAGGACCAGGTGCTCGGCGTCATCGAGCTGGCCAGCATGAGCCGCTTCACCGAGGTGCAACGCGACTTCCTCGACCAGCTGACCGAGACCATCGGCGTCAACGTCAACACCATCGTCGCCAACGCCCGTACCGACGTGCTGCTCACCGAGTCGCAGCGCCTCGCCGCGGAGTTGCAGGCCCGCTCGGAGGAGTTGCAGGCCCGCTCCGAGGAGCTCCAGCGCTCCAACGCCGAGCTGGAGGACAAGGCGGCCCTGCTGGCCCGGCAGAACCACGACATCGAGACGAAGAACTCCGAGATCGAGCAGGCCCGGCAGGAGCTGGAGGCCCGCGCCCAGCAGCTCGCCCTCGCCTCCAAGTACAAGTCGGAGTTCCTCGCGAACATGAGCCACGAGCTGCGTACGCCGCTGAACTCGCTGCTCATCCTCGCCCAGCTGCTCGCGCAGAACCCGAACCGCAACCTGACCGCCAAGCAGGTGGAGTACGCGACGGTCATCCACTCGGCCGGCACGGACCTGCTCCAGCTCATCAACGACATCCTCGACCTGTCCAAGGTGGAGGCCGGGAAGATGGACATCAACCCGGAGACCTTCGAGCTGGCCGCGCTGCGCGACTACGTCGACGCCACCTTCCGGCCGCTGACCACGCCGCGGGGCCTGGAGCTGGAGATCAGCACCGGGCCGGGCGTGCCGACCGAGCTGCACACCGACGAGCAGCGGCTGCGGCAGGTGCTGCGCAACCTGGTCTCCAACGCGGTCAAGTTCACCGAGAAGGGGCGGGTACGGCTGCGCATCGAGCGGGCCGCGCCGGACGAGCTGCCCGAGGGGCTCGCCCAGACGGACGTCGTCCTCGCGTTCCGGGTGATCGACACCGGCATCGGCATCGCCGAGCAGCACCTGACCGCGATCTTCGACGCCTTCCAGCAGGCCGACGGCACGACCAGCCGGCGGTACGGGGGCACGGGCCTCGGGCTGTCCATCAGCCGGGAGATCGCCCACCTGCTCGGCGGCCGGATCCAGGCGCGCAGCGTGCTCGGCCGGGGCAGCACGTTCACCCTCTACCTGCCCGTCGGCCCGGTGCCCGCCGGGACCGGCGACGCGGCGGTCACGGACGACCGCCCGAGCGGCGCGCTGCCGGTTGCGGGCCGTGCCGGCGCGCTGCCCTGGACGTCGCCGGCCACCCTGCCGTGGACGCCGCCGGCCGCGCTGCCGCCGGCCGTGACCCTCCAGCCCGGCGAGGTTCGCCGGATGCTGGTGCTGGAGCGCCACGACAAGGGGCTGCTGACGCTGCTCGCTCAGGGCGTCGCGGCGGACCTGGGCGACGCCCACCCGCCGGTGGAGATCTCCACCGCGGTGGACGTGGCCTCGGCGGTCGAGGCGCTCGCCACCGGGCGGCACCACGTCCTGGTGCTCCAGCTCGACCTGCCCGACGACGGCGGTACGAATCTGCTGAAGGCGCTGCACGACGATCCGGCGCTGCGCGGGGTGCCCGTGCTGGCGTACCACGGACACCCGCTGCCGGCCGGCTCGCAGGCCCTGTTGCAGGCGCTGGCCCACGAGCGGCCGCTGGAGGTCCTGCGCAGCCTGGACGACCTGCGCGAGCGGATCGCCCTGCACCTCACGGCGGTGACGCCGGAGCGGGTGCTGCCGTTCGCCCCGGTGCTGCCCGACGTCCGTCCCGCCGTCGACGCCCTGCCCGACGACCTGGCCGGGCGCAAGGTGCTGGTGGTGGACGACGACGCGCGCAACGTCTTCGCGCTGACCAACATCCTGGAGCTGCACGGGCTCGACGTGGTGTACGCGGAGAACGGCCGGCAGGGCATCGAGACGCTGATGCGCCACGACGACATCGACCTCGTGCTGATGGACGTGATGATGCCGGAGATGGACGGCTACGCCGCGACGGCGGCCATCCGCGCCATGCCCCGCTACGCCGACCTGCCGATCATCGCGGTGACCGCGAAGGCCATGCACGGCGACCGGGAGAAGAGCATCTCCTCCGGCGCCAGCGACTACGTCACGAAGCCGGTCGACGCCGCCGACCTGTTGCAGTGCATCCACCGCTGGCTGCACGGCTGAGGCGTCCCGGCGGCGGGGGCGAGTCGGATTTCGGCCCGTCGCCAATGCGACTTGCCGCATCCGTGCGGTGACGCGGAGTGCTCCCATGTCTCCCACTGGCCCGCACCGGGCGGGCCGAGGGAAACGGAGAGTGCGAGTGGGACCCAACCTGCTGCGCCGCGTCGCCACGGCGACCGTGGCGCTCAGCTGCGCCGTCATCGGGACGGTGGTGGCGACGACGGGACCGGCGGCGGCCAGCCCGATCCGCAACAACACCCCCTGGTCGGTGCTGCTCTGCAAGTTCAGCGACAAGCCGGCCGAGCCTAAGACCCCGTCGTTCTTCGCCAACTTCCTCACCCACACCGGTCTCGGCACGGGTGGGGTGGCGGACTACCTCGCCGACCAGTCCGGCGGGCGGGTCTCGCTGGCCGGCTCGAACGTGCGGGGTTGGTACACGATGCCGTACACCCTGGCGCAGTTCCAGTCGATCGACCGCGGCACCCGCATCCAGCGCTGCGTCGACACCGCCGCGGCCAACGGCTACACCGTTCCCGCCGGGCACCGCACCGCCGTCATGCTCAACGACTGGGTCGACTCCGGGGCCGCCGGCGGGCGGGTGCTGCTCGACCCGGGCGCCTGGAACGTCGGCTTCGCCGCCCACGAGATGCTGCACGGCTACAACCTGGGGCACTCGTTCTCCAACGACACGACCTACCAGAACGCGCCGTGGTCCCAGCCGGGCGAGTACGACGACCCGTGGGACGAGATGAGCGCGATGCACATCTACGCCTTCGCCACGGCGAACTACGGCACGAGCGCGGTCGGGCTCAACGCGTTCCACCGCGACGAGCTGGGCTGGCTGCCGAAGAACCGGGTGTTCACCATGGCCGCCGACGGGGTGGGCTCGCGGAGCATCACGTTGGCGCCGCTGGAGGTGCCCTCGGCGAGCGGCCCGCAACTGGTCCGGATCCCGTTCGACCCCGCCGACACGTTCCACTACTACACGGTGGAGTTCCGCCGGAAGACCGGCTGGAGCGCCGGCATCCCGGCCGACACGGTCCTGCTGCACGAGGTCCGCAACGGCACGCCCACGCTGCTGCGTACCGGGCCCGGCGGCGGTCCGGCCCAGTCGCTCAACGCCAACGGGGTCCAGATCGGCGTGAACTGGATCTCGGGCAACTCCGCCTCGGTCACCGTCACCACCGACGTGGTGAACCGCTGCCTGCAGGGGTACGTCTGGCGGGAGGCCCGGCCGGGCGACATGGTCTGCGTCACCGGGGCCACCCGCAGCCAGGTGTGGGCGGACAACGCGGCGGCCCCGAGCCGCTGGACCAACGGCGCGTACGGCCCGCACACCTGCATCTCCGGCTACGTGTGGCGGGAGGCGTACTCCGGTGACGACGTCTGCGTGACCGGCGCCCAGCGCACCCAGGCCGCCTCGGACAACGCCGCCGCGGCGAGCCGCCGCAACCCGGCGCGCCTGGTCGCCGGGCCGAACACCTGCGTCAGCGGGTACGTCTGGCGCGACGCCGACCAGTCCGACTACGTCTGCGTCACCGGGACGACCCGCTCCCAGGTGCTCGCGGACAACGCCGTCGCCACGAGCCGCTGGGTCAACGGCCCGTACGGCCCGCACACCTGCGTCGCCGGCTACGTGTGGCGCGAGGCGTTCCTCGGTGACGACGTCTGCGTCACCGGCACCCAGCGCAGCCAGGCCGCGGCGGACAACGTCGCCGGCCCGGGCCGGGTGCTGCGACCGGGCGGCTGAGCCCCGACGCGCCCCGGGCGGGCGACCGCCCGGGGAGCGTCCCGCGTCTCAGGACCGGCCGGCCTCGAACGTCTCCCGGTCGAGGAAGAGCAGCCGGGCCCGCTTGCCGTTCACGTCGATCAGCGGGCCGGCGACGAAGCCGGTGCGCAGGAGCCGCTCGACCGCCTTGTCGTTGCGCGCGTCCGGCTCCATCACGACGCGCCGGTGTCGCGGGTCGGCGAAGACGAAGTCGAGGAACACGCGCAACAGGGTGCCGGTGAAGCCCCGCTCGACCGCGCCGGGCGGGCCGATCAGCAGGTGGGCCCCGTGGTCGCCGGGCTGGACCGGGTAGCACTCGCCGACCGGGTCGGCGGCCGGCTCGTAGGTCTGGAACAGCGCCACCGGTGTGTCGTCGCGGTGGGTCAGCCAGGCGTGGTGGGTGGGGAGCGAGTCGAGGTAGCGGTAGATTTCCTCGACCCGGTCCCGGCCGGCGTCGCGCATGCCCCAGAACCGGGCGCGTTCCTGGCTGACCCAGGCGTGGATCAGGTCGGTGTCGGTGTCGGGGTCGACGGGTCGGATCGTCACCCGGCCGAAGCCGTCGACGTCCTGTCGGTAGGTGCTGGCGAGATCACGCATCGTGTGCCACCGTACGGTGATTCCGGTCGATGCGCGAGTAGGTCGGGCCGCGGCGCGGCGCCGGCCGGGCCGACGCCGCACACGCCCCCGTCAGCCGCCGGCGGCGGTGACCGCCGGGGCGCTCGCGGCGGCCCGGCGGCGGGCGGCGGGGACCACCAGCGGGGTGCCGGTCTCCGGGTCGTCGATCACGCGGCAGGGCAGCCCGAAGACCTCCTCGACCAGCTCGGCGGTGACCACCTCCCGGGGCGCGCCGGCGGCGACCACCTCGCCCTCGCGCATCGCGATCAGGTGCGTCGCGTAGCGGGCGGCGTGGTTGAGGTCGTGCAGCACCGCCACCAGCGTGCGGCCCTGCTCCTCGTGCAGCCGGGCGCAGAGGTCCAGGATCTCGATCTGGTGGGCGATGTCCAGGTAGGTGGTCGGCTCGTCGAGCAGCAGCAGGGGGGTTTGCTGGGCCAGCGCCATCGCGATCCACACCCGCTGCCGCTGCCCGCCGGAGAGCTCGTCGACGGCCCGGTCGGCCAGGTCGGCGACCCCGGTGGCGGCCATCGACTCGGTGACCACCCGCTCGTCCTCGCGCGACCACTGCCGCAGCAGCCCCTGGTGCGGGTACCGGCCGCGGGCGACGAGTTCGGCCACGCCGATGCCGTCCGGCGCGATGGACGTCTGCGGCAGCAGGCCGAGGGTGCGTGCCACGCTGCGGGCCGGCTGCCGGTGGATGTCCTCGCCGTCGAGCAGGACCGCCCCGGCGGCCGGCTTGAGCAGCCGGGACAGGGCCCGCAGCAGGGTGGACTTGCCGCAGGCGTTGGGGCCGATGATGACCGTGAAGGACCGGTCGGGCACGGCGACGCTCAGGTCCTGCGCGATGGTCCGCCGCTCGTAGGCGAGGGTCATCGCGGTGCCGCTCAGCCGGGACTGCATGCTCGGTGCTCCGTTCTCGTCGTGGGTGGCCCGCCGGCCGCTCCCGGTCACAGTCGGCCGGCCCGGCGCTCGGTGGCCAGCAGCCAGACCAGGTAGGCGCCGCCGAGCACGCCGGTGACGACGCCGACCGGCAGTTGGTGCCCGGGGAAGGCCCGCAGCGCGAGCTGGTCGGCGGCGACCAGGAGGACCGCGCCGACGGCCGCCGAGGGCAGCAGGTTCGGCCCGGGGGCCCGGGTCAGCCGCCGCGCGAGGTGTGGCGCGGTGAGGGCCACGAAGTTCACCGGCCCGGCGGCGGCCGCCGCGAGGGAGACCAGCAGCACCGCCGCCGCCAGCACGACGAGGCGCAGCCGCTCCACGCGTACGCCGAGGGCGGCGGCGGTGTCGTCGCCCATCTCGACCAGCCGCATCGCCGGCCCGTAGCCGGCCAGCATGAGGGGCACCAGCACGCCAAGCGCGATCAGCAGCGGCAGCGCGTTCGACCAGCCGCGACCGTCGAGGCTGCCGGTGAGCCAGAGCACGGCGCGGGCGGCGTCCATCAGCGGGGCCCGGGTGAGCAGCCAGCCGTTGACGCCGGTGAGGATCGCCATGGTGCCGATGCCGACCAGGATCAGCCGGTACCCGTGCACTCCGCGCCGCCAGGACAGCGCGTAGACCAGCGCGCCGGTGACCAGCCCACCGACCACCGCCGACGAGGCCAGCGCCACGCTGCTGCCGCCGAGCACCACCACGACGAGCGCCCCGGTGGCCGCGCCCTGGGTGAAGCCGAGCATGTCGGGGCTGCCCAGCGGGTTGCGTACCAGGGACTGGAAGACCGCGCCGGCCAACGCCAGCGCGGCGCCGACGCAGAGGGCGGTGACCACCCGGGGCAGCCGCAGCTCGGTGACGATGAACTCCTCGGCCGGGGTGCCCTGGCCGGTGAGGGCGCGCAGCACGTCGGCGGGGCTCATCGGGTAGTCGCCGCTGCCGATGGCGAGCATGCCCAGCGCCAGGGCCAGCAGCACGCAGGTGACGCCGACGGCGACGGCGCGGGGACGCAGCCGCAGTGACAGGCCGCCGGTACGCAGGGTGATCACGGGTGGGCCACCCGTCCGCGCTGCACCAGCCAGAGGAAGAGCGGCCCGCCCGCCACGGCGGTCACGAGCCCGACCTGGAGCTCGCCGGGGCGGCTCAGGACCCGCCCGAGCACGTCGGCGCCGAGCAGCAGCACCGGTGCCAGCACCGCGCAGTACGGCAGCAGCCAGCGCAGGTCCGGCCCGGTGAGCGCGCGTACCAGGTGCGGCACCAGCAGCCCGACGAAGACGATCGGCCCGCAGGCGGCGGTGGCGGCGCCGCAGAGCAGCGTGATCGCCAGGACGACCGCGCCCCGGACCAGGGCCGGGCGGGCGCCGAGCGCGCGCGCCGCGTCGTCGCCGAGGGCGAGGGCGTTGAGCGGGCGGGCGACGGCCAGGGCGACCAGCAGGCCCGCCGCCATGAAGGGCGCGACCGTGCGGACGGTCGACGGTTCGGCGCTGGCCAGCGAGCCGACGGTCCAGAACCGCAGCCGCTCCAGCGAGGCCGTGTCCACCAGCATCACCGCGCTGACGTACGAGTAGAGGGTGGCGTTGAGCGCCGCGCCGGCCAGCGCCAGCCGGGCGGGGGTGGCCCCGCGCCCGCCGCCGACGGCGTACACGGCGGCGGTGACGGCGGCCGCGCCGAGCAGCGCGAACCACACCTGCCCGCCGACGCCGCCGACGCCGAACAGCAGCGCCCCGGTGGCCACCGCCGCCGCCGCGCCGGCGTTGATGCCGAGCAGGCCGGGGTCGGCGAGCGGGTTGCGGGTCAGCGCCTGCATGACCGCGCCGGCGACGCCGAGCGCCGCCCCGGCGAGCAGGCCGAGCAGCGTACGCGGCAGCCGCATGCGGTGTACGACGGCGTACTCGGCGGCGTCGCGGTCCAGCAGGCCCTGCCACACGTCGGTGAGGGGGAGCTGTTTGGCGCCCACGGCGATGCTGAGCACCGCGACGGCCGCGAGCAGCAGCACCGACGCCGCGAGCCCGGCGGCCCGCAGGGCGGACCGGCCGGGCCGGCGTACGGCCGGCGGTGCCGGCGGCGCGCCGACGCGGGGGGAGAGGGTGGCGGACAGTGTGGGCTCCGATTGGTGCGGAATTCCGAACGGGACTTGACAGCCGTTTAGGTTAGGTTAACCTAACCCCGCTGTCCATGGTCATTCGCCCGACCCTGATCGAAAGACACCGCCATGCCGCATCCCGTGTCCGCCCGCCGCCTCTCCCGCCGGGGCCTGCTCGCCGCCGGTGGCGCCGCCACCCTGGCAGCCCTGCTCGCCGGCTGCGGCGGGGACGAGGACTCCGCCACCCCCGCCGCCAAGGACTCCGGCGGTCCGTGGTCGTTCACGGACGACCGCAACGAGAAGGTCAGCGCCCCCGCCCGGCCGACCCGGGTGGTCGCCTTCACGGGGGTCGCCGCCGCGCTCGTCGACTTCGGGCTCGACAAGCAGATCGTCGGGGTGTTCGGCGAGACCAAGCGCTCCGACGGCAGCAAGGACCCGCAGGCCGGCGACCTCGACGTCGAGTCCGTGGAGATCCTCGGCAACGTCTGGGGCGAGTTCAACCTGGAGAAGTACGCCGCCCTGCGGCCCGAACTGCTCGTCACCCACATGTACGACCCGGGCGCCTTCTGGTACGTGCCGGACGAGAGCAAGGGCAAGATCCTCCCGCTCGCCCCCACCGTCACCGTGACCACCGCGCGGGTGCCGATGACCAAGCCGATCGAGCGGTACGCGCAGCTCGCCGAGTCCCTCGGCGCCGACCTGTCCGCGAAGAAGGTCACCGACGCCAAGGCCCGCTTCGAGGCCGCCGCCGAGTCGGTCCGCCAGGCGGTCAAGGCCAACCCGGGCATCAAGGTGCTCGCCTGCTCCGGCAGCCCCGACCTGTTCTACGCCTCCAACCCCAAGGTCAGCACCGACCTGATGTACTTCGCCGAGCTGGGCGTCGACATCGTCGTCCCCACCAAGCTGGAGGCCGGCGACTACTTCGAGGCGTTGAGCTGGGAGAACGCGGGCAAGTTCCCGGCCGACCTGCTCCTGCTCGACAACCGCAGCACCGCCCTTCAGCCCAAGGACCTGGCCGCGAAGCCGACCTGGCAGCAGCTGCCGGCGGTCAAGGCCAACCAGGTCGCCGCCTGGGACGCGGTGCCCCGCTTCTCGTACGCCGGGGCCGCGCCGCTGCTGGAGAACCTGGCCACCGCCATCAAGGGCGCGAAGAAGGTCACGTCGTGACCACCGCCGTCGCCGTGCAGTACCGCCTCTTCGCCGCGCAGGTCGTCGGCGCCCGCCGCGTCGGCGCCTCCCTGGTCCGGGTCACCTTCGGCGGGCCCGAGCTGGCCGACTTCGCCGGCGGCGGCCGGGACCAGAGCGTCTCGCTGTTCCTGCCGCACCCCGGTCAGCCCGAGCCGGTGCTCCCCGTCGGGGCGGGGGAGGACTGGTTCGGCGCCTACCGGGCCATGGACCCCGACGTGCGCGCGGTGATGCGCTCGTACACCATCCGGGAGCAGCGCCCCGAGGTGGCCGAGGTGGACATCGACTTCGTCAGCCACGGCGACACCGGCCCCGCCTCCCGCTGGGCCCGGCACGCCCTGCCCGGCGACCGGGTGGTGCTGCTCGGCCCGGCCGTGCACGACAACCGCAGTGTCTGCTTCCGGCCCCCGGTCGGCACGGACTCCGTCCTGCTGGTGGCCGACGAGACCGGGCTGCCGGCCGCCGCCGGGATCCTCGCCTGGCTGCCGCCCGGCACCCCGGTGCGGGCCTGGATCGAGGTCCCCGACGCGGGAGACATCCAGGAGCTGCCCACCGAGGCGCGGGCCGAGGTGCGCTGGATCGTGCGGGGCGCCACCGCCCCCGGCAGCACCCTGCTGGCGGACGCGGTGCGCGCCGCCCGGCTGCCGGCCGGCAGCCCGTACGCCTGGATCGCCGGCGAGTCCTCGATGGTGCGCTCGGTGCGCCGGCACCTCGTCGGCGAGCGCGGCCTGGACCGCCGGCACGTCACCTTCTCCGGCTACTGGCGCCGGGGCGCCTCCGAGGACAACCTGCGCGCCGAGGCCGTCGCCTCGGCCACCGCCTGACGATGCCCGCCGCGCGCCGCGTCCCGCCCCGACGGGACGTGGCGCGCGGCGTCGGGCCGGTCGCTCAGAACTCGCGGTACATCACGTGCAGGTCCACCCGGCCGAGGGTGGGATGTTGGAACGCGCCGGGCACCGTGCCCACCACGTCGAACCCCTCCCGCCGGTACAGCTCCACGGCGGTGACGTTGCTCGCCACCACGGCGTTGAACTGCATGCCGGCGTACCCCCGCTCGCGGGCCCAGTCGACCGCGTGCCGGCACAGCGCGGTGCCCACGCCCCGCCCGCGCGCCGCGCGGGCCACCATGAAGCTCGCGGTGGCGACGTGCGCGCCCGGCCCGGGGCGGTTGGTGCCCATCTTCGCGGTGCCCAGCACCGCGTCGCCGTCGACCGCGACCACCGTCCGGCCGGGCGCGGCCTCCACCCACATGTCGTACGCCTGCTCGGCGGTCAGCTCCGGGTCGTAGGGGAAGGTCTCCCGCGCCCGGACCACCTCCTGGACGATCGGCCACACCTGGGCCCAGTCGGACTCGTGGAACTCGCGGATCCGCATCCGGCGGATGCTAGGGACGGCCCGGGCGCGGCGGCAAGGCGTTTACCGGCGGGGAGGGTGCGGCCCGGGGCGGCGGGGCGGACGTCCGCGCACTACCCGTCGACGAGCTGCTCCCGGAGGATGTCCGCGTGCCCGCAGTGCTGGGCGAGCTCGCGCAGCACGTGCAGATACACCCACCGCAGCGGAAGCGGGCCCCGCCGGTGCCCGGGCAGGATGTCGTCCAGGCCCAGGGACGCCGTCGCGCGGCGTGACGCCTCGCAGGCCTCGCGGTGCGCGCGCTGGACGGTGGCGATCGTGTCGTCGTCATCGAGGACGAACGACTCGTCCGGCGTCGCGGGGATGCCGATCTCCGCGCGCGACCGGCACGTCACGGCCTCGTCGAACCAGACCTTCTCGACGAAGGTCACGTGCTTCACGAGACCCAGCAGCGTGGTCCGGGAGGCCACCAACGACCGGCGCGCCTGTTCCTCCGTCAGCCCGTCCAGGCAGCCGTTGAGCGCGCGACGGTGCTCGTCGAGGAACGCCTCGAACTGGGCCCGGGCCGGCTGGGCGACGACCTGGTCGGCGAAGGTGGGCGGGTAGGAAGGCATGGGAGGAGCATTCCAGACCGTCGCCCGGGAGCAGTGTCGGACATCAGCAGGTGGCCCGGGCCGAGGGCGAATGGTTCGGCGGGTCTGCGGACGTGACCGCCGACAGGACGACGTCGATGACGCGGACCCGCTCGCCGCGGCCGGGGCTGTCGTCGGCCGGCGGTCGACAGGCTAGTTTGCTCGGATGAGTTCCCTCGATGACGTCGCGAGGCGTGACGGCTGGCGATGCTGGGTGTGCGACGAGCCGGTCGACGCCGACATGTCGGTGAACGACCCACGCGGTCCCAGCGTCGACAGCCGCACCGCGGACAGGAAGGCCAAGGTCGCCGAGCGACTCGCGCACCGGGCCTGCAACACCCGCAAGGGCGCGGTCAAGGTGGTCATCGCCTGGCCGGACCACCTGCACGTGGTGGAGCCCGCGCCACTGATCACCGTCGCCGAGCGACTCGAACGCAAGGGCGGCCGCGAGCTGGTCGCCCGCTGTCCGAGCAGGAAGGACGCCCAGGAGGCGGCGGACTGGCTGGTCGACCGGTTCTCCCGGCTGGTGCCCGGACTGCCGGTGACCGCGAGCGTCGACGCGGGCGGCGGACAGTATCTCGTCGCCCTGGCCGCCGGCCGCCGCTGACCGGTGGCCCTGGTCGGCGCGTCGCCGGCCAGGGTCCGATCCGTGAGCGTCCGGCAGCCCGGGATCCGAGCCGCCACCGGCGCTGCGGCACACCGCGCTCACCGGCCGTCTCCGGCCGGTGGCGTCGGTGGGCGATCAGTGCCCTGATCAGAAGGGGGGTGCGTCCTCGCCCATCAACGCCAGCACGACGCCTCCCTTCCCGCTCTTGAGGCCCTGGACCACGACCTTGCCGGTGCTGCCGTCGGGCAACTCCAACGTGAAGGTCTTCCCGACCGCGTTCTTGGGGCCGTTGCCGGCGCTGTTGGCGGGTCGGAAATCGCCCGCCCACGGCGGGATCCCACCTTTGCGGGCGGGCTCGGCGAAGAGCGCGGCGGTGCCGGGGGTCCGGGTGCCGTCGGAGGAGAGGAGCACTGAGGCGCTGCGATAGGTAGCCATATGCCGCAAGGCTATCCCGGACTGCGCCCGTTCGTGCCACCACAACTGTCGGGTGACGCGAACGGCTTCGGCAACCGACGGTGGCCTCGTCCCACCCCTCGTGCCGCATCCTGGACCTCGACTTCCAAGGATGGTGTCGTATCGAGGCGTGGCCGTTCGTGGAACCGGTGTGCGGCGGCCGGCCCGGGCCGCTGGACACGAGGGGCCGGGCAGGGCCCTCGTCCGGGACCGAGAGGAGACGACCATGACGGAGTACCTGATCACCTTCAACGACGAGTGGGTGCCACCACACACGGCGGAGGAGATCCGCGAGAAGAGCAAGGCCAGCTGGGCCGTGATGGGGGAGATGCAGGCCGAGGGCGTCCTGCTCTTCAGCAACGGGGGGCTCGACCGGTCCACCGCGGTGTGCAACGTCGAATCGGTCGACGGCAGGCCCGTCTTCACCGACGGCCCGTACGTCGAGACCAAGGAGCACCTCGGCGGCTTCGCCGTCGTGGACGTGCCCGACGACGAGGCGGCGCGATACTGGGCCGGCAGGCTCGCGACCGCGCTCGACTGGCCACAGGAGGTGCACCGGTTCCGAGGCCCCGGGGCGCGCCCGGCGTAACGGCTCCGGGGAGAAGTGAGCGTGGTGCCCAGATACCTGCTGTCCGTCTACGGCCCGGCCGAGCCCACCGAGCTCGGCACCCACCACTCCCGGGAGGCCGTGCCGCGGGCGTACGCCGACACCGGCGCCTTCGACGAGCGGCTCCGGCGGGACGGTCACCTCGTCTTCACCGACGGCCTGGCGCCCGCGACGACCGCCACCACCGTCGACGGGCAGGGCGGGAGGCCGGTGCTCACCGACGGGCCCTACCTGGAGACGAGGGAGCACCTCGACGGCTTCTGAGTCATCGAGGCGGCCGACCTCGACGTGGCCCTGGCCCTCGCCACCGAGGGGTCGAGAGCGTGCCGCGGTACGGTCGAGGTGCGTCCCTTCCGCACCGGGGAATCCGTCCGAGCGCTGCCGGAGCCATGAACGATCCCACTGTCGAGCAGGCGATCACCCGTCTCCACCACGAGGAGTGGGCGCGGGTGGTCGCCGGCCTCGCACGCCGTTTCGGCGATCTCGACGTCGCCGAGGAGGCGACGGCCGAGGCGTTCGTGGCGGCCGCGGAGCGGTGGCCGCGCGAGGGCGTACCGTCCAATCCCGGCGGTTGGCTAGCCACCACCGCGACCCGTAAGGCGATCGACCGGCTCCGTCGCGAGTCGCAGCGCGACGCCAAACACCAGGCGGCCCGGATCATGTACGACGACACCCCCGCCGAGCCGACCGGCCCGGTCGAGGACGACCGGCTCAGACTGATCTTCACCTGCTGCCACCCCGCGCTCGCGTTGGAGGCCCGGGTGGCGCTCACCCTGCGCCTGCTCGGCGGCCTCACCGTGCCCGAGATCGCCCGCGCCTTCCTGGTGCGGGAGACCACCATGGCGCAACGGATCACCCGCGCCAAGGCGAAGATCAAGGCGGCGCACATCCCCTACCGGGTGCCCTCGGCCGACGACATCCGCGAACGGCTCGCCGGCGTGCTCGCGGTCGTCTACCTCGTCTTCAACGAGGGCTATCTCGCCAGCGAGGGGAACGACCCGGTGCGCGTCGACCTCACCGAGGAGGCGATCCGGCTCGGCCGCCTGCTCCGGACCCTCCTCCCGGACGACGGCGAGGTGACCGGCCTGCTCGCCCTGATGCTCCTCACCGACGCCCGGCGGCCGGCGCGCGTGTCCCGCACCGGGGAGCTGGTGACCCTCGCCGAGCAGGACCGCGGCGCCTGGGACCACACGCTCATCGCCGAGGGCAGCGCCCTCCTCCGCGAGCGGATCGAGGCGGTGGCGGCCGGCGGCGACCCACCCGGGCGCTACCAGCTGCAGGCCGCGATCAACGCGGTCCACACCGACGCCCCGTCCGCCCGGGACACCGACTGGTCCACCATCGTCGCCCTCTACGGGCGCATGTCGCTGCTCGACCCCTCACCGATCGTGCGCCTCAACCGGGCGGTCGCGGTCGCCGAGGTCGACGGCCCCGGGGTCGGGCTCGCCGAGATCGACCGGCTCGCCGAGGCCCTCGACGGCTACCACGCCTTCCACGCCGCGCGCGCCGACCTGCTGCGGCGACTCGGGCGCGGCGGCGAGTCGCGGACCGCGTACGACCGGGCCATCGGTCTCGCCGGCAACCCCGCGGAGCGGGCCTACCTCACCCGCCGCCGCGACCAGCTCGCCGGCTGACCACCACGTGGAGCCTGCGCGATCTGTTCCACCTGCCCTGACTGGCCTGCGCTGCGGGGCCGCGTCGGAGTCAGGCGCCGACGTCGACCGGAGCGCGGCAGGGGCGGTGGCGGCTCGACGAGCGTGGCAGGATCGCGCTTTCGACCCCTGCCGCGATGCCGAGGAGCCAGCCTGGTGAAGGCCGACCACTACGACAGTTTCGCCGAGCGCTACAGCGCGGACAACGAGTCCAACCTGATCAACGGCTACTACGAGCGGCCCGCGATGATCGGGCTCGCCGGGGATGTGGACGGCCGGCGGATCCTCGACGCCGGCTGCGGTTCGGGTCCGTTGTCCGCGGCGCTCCGCGAGCGAGGGGCCGTCGTGACCGGCTTCGACGCCAGCCGCGCGATGGTGGAGCTGGCCCGACGGCGGCTGGGCGGGGACGCCACGCTGCTGGTGGCCGACCTCAGCGAGCCGCTTCCCTTCGCCGACGGCGCGTTCGACGACGTCGTCGCGTCCCTGGTCCTGCACTACCTGGAGGACTGGACCGCGCCCCTGGCCGAGCTGCGACGAGTCCTGAGGCCGGGGGGCCGCCTCATCCTGTCCGTGAACCACCCGATGGTCTACACGGCGGTCAACCCGGGCGCCGACTACTTCGCCCTCGCACGGTGGTCGGAGGAGTACACCTTCGACGGGCACACCGCGGAGCTGACCTACTGGCACCGGCCGCTGCACGCGATGACGGATGCGTTCACCGACGCGGGCTTCCGCCTCTCGGTCGTCAGCGAACCCCCCATGTCTCCCGAGACCCCGCGCGAGATCCTGCCGCCACATCTCGTGGACCGCACCACGTTCATCTGCTTCATCTTCTTCGTCCTCGAAGCGCACTGAGCCGGGGCCGGTCCGCCGCCGCGCGCCACCACCGGCCTTCCCTCCCGGGCCTGCGCCGACGGTGCCGGACGCGCGGCCGGCGGCTCAGCCGAGGCGCACGTGGGCCGGCCGTTCGGGCCGGCCGGTGCCGGTGCCGGCGCCGTCGAGCGTCGTGCCGACCGGGACGGCGGGCCGGGCCGGTACGACCGGCGCGTCCCGGCCGGTGCCCCGGTGGCCGTCCCCGTCGTGGCTCGACTCCTCGTGGTAGTCCTGCTCCACGTTGACCGACCACACGTCGTGCCGGGTGCCGCAGGCGATGTTCTCGGCGGTGAGCATGGCGGTCAGCATCGAGTGGTCCTGGTTGTTGTAGCGGTGCATGCCGTTGCGGCCCACCGGGTGGACGTTCGGCACCTCGCGCGCCAGCCAGTCCCGGATCACGTCGACGTTGTGCTGGTAACGCTCGTCGTAGACCGGGTACGCCTTCGGCATCCGCACCACGTACCCGGCCTCGACCACCCCCGGCCGGACCAGGCCGAGCCGCTCCAGCTCGGCCGTCGCGGCGGCGACCAGTTCGGCGTCCGGCGTACGCCAGGTCTCGTCGTCCTCGAACACGAAGTACTCCAGGCCGAGGCAGGTGCGGCCGTCCTTGACCAGGTGCGGCGACCAGGAGCCGAAGTTCTGGATCCGGCCGACCCGCACCGCCGGATCGTGCACGTAGATCCAGTTGTCCGGGAACGAGAACTCCTCCGGCACCACCAGCGCGACGGTCAGGAAGTCCCGGTACCGCAGGTCGGCCGCGGCGGCCCGCACCTCCGGCGGGGCCGCCGGGCGCAGCGCGGCCACCAGCTCCGAGATCGGCATCGAGGAGACGACGTGCTCCGCCGGCTCGGTACGCTGCCCGCCTGCCCCGTTGACGGTCACGGCGACGGCCCGGCGGCGCTCCGGGTCCCGGTGCACGGCGGTCACCCAGGTGCCGGTGTCCACCCGGCCCCCGCGCCGGCGCACCTCCTCGGCGCAGCGTTGCCACATCATGCCCGGGCCGAGCTTCGGGTACTGGAACTCCTCGATCAGGCTTGTCACGTCCTTGCGGTTGCGTCGGGGCAGCACCGCGTTGCGGACCGCCTTGGCCAGCGACAGGTTCTTGATCCGCTGGGCGGCCCAGTCGGCCTGCAACCGGTCGGCCGGCATCCCCCAGACCTTCTCGGTGTACGTCTTGAAGAACATCGAGTAGAGCCGCCAGCCGAAGCGGGCCGAGACCCACCCCTCGAAGTGCGACTGGTCCTTGGGCGGGCGCAGCCGGGCCCGCGCGTACGAGCCCATGCACAGCGCGGCCTCCCGCACGCCGAGGTTGCGCAGGGCGTTCGCCGCGCTCAGCGGGTAGTCGAACAGGGCGCCCCGGTAGTAGATCCGGCTCATCCGGGGCCGCAGCAGGAAGTCCTCGTCGGGCAGGATCTCGTGCCAGAACTCCTCGACCCGGGCCACCTTCGTGAAGAACCGGTGCCCGCCGATGTCGAAGCGCCACCCGTCCCGCTCGACGGTACGGCTGATCCCGCCCACCACCTCGTCTGCCTCGAACACCCGGACCGCGCTGTCGCGCCGGAGCAACTCGTACGCCGCCGTCAGGCCCGCCGGTCCAGCGCCGATGACCACCGTGCCGTGCTCTTCGCCCATGCCCGTCGCCCCCTGCTTCCGCCTCCCGGAGGCGGCCCGCTTACCCGGCACCGGCCCGAACTCACCCCGGACTCCCGTCCGCCCCCGGGACACCCCGACGGGCGGAGCGCCCGGGACGCGCCGCGCCGCGCCCGGCGCCCGGTTCCGCACCGGGATCGCGCCGACGTGTCAACGGCCCCGGAACGGGGATGTGGCACCGGTCGGGCCGCCGGACCGGGAGACGCGTGATGGACAGTGGGCGGGCCGTCTCGGAGCGGCGGTGGCGCGCGCTGCCCGTCCGGCTGGCCGGGCGCGGGCACGACCTGCGGCGGGCGGCGTCGCGGGCCGCTGGCCGGGTGCCGACGCCGTGGCTGTTCGTCCTCGCGGTCTTCCTCGGTACGAAGATCGTGCTCAGCGCCCTCGGGGTGCTCGCGCTGAGCGCCTTCGACGACGTGCCCTGGGCCCCGCCGCCGGACGAGACGATGATGCGCGAGCAGCAGCGGGCGATCTCCGGGCACCGCGCGGTCGCGCTCTGGTTCGCCTGGGACTCCTTCCTCTACGACCGCCTCGCCCAGCTCCCGCTCGACGAGCCGTGGCCCGACTTCGGCTTTCCCCTGCTCTATCCGTTCCTGGCCCGTCCGCTGGCCCCGCTGCTGGGCGGCGACACCGCGCTGGCGTTGCTGCTCGTCGCGAACGTCGCGTTCCTGCTGATGCTCTTCTACGCCCACCGGCTGGGCGAGCGGCTGCTCGGCGACGACGCCGCCGCCCGCCGGTTCGTCCGCTACCTCGTGCTGCTGCCGGCCGGGTTCCTGTTCCAGGCGGCGCTGACCGAGTCGCTGTTCCTCTGCCTCGCGCTCGCCGCCTTCCACTACGCCGAGCGGCGGCGCTGGCTGCTCGTGGGCGTCGTCGGCTTCTTCCTGGCGACGAGCCGCTCCGTCGGGTTCCTCGTCGTGCTCCCGCTGGCCCTGGTGCTGCTACGGCAGCACGGCTACCGGCTGGGCCCGCGCGTGTGGTGGGCGTACGTGCGCGCCGGCTGGCCGCTGGCGCTGGTGCCCGCCGGCTGGCTGGCGTTCATGGCGTTCTGCCGGTGGCAGAGCGGCGACTGGTTCGCCTACAAGCACGCCCAGGAGACGGGTTGGGGCATCCGGGTGCAGAACCCGCTGGCGGTGCTGTGGCACGGACTGACCGGCAGCCCGCCCCGCGACGCCCTGCGGGTGTGGGTCGCCGTCCTGGTGCTGGCGGTCCTGCTCGCGGGCGCCCGCCGGCTCGGGCTGCCCTATCTCGTGTACGGGCTGACCATGGTCCTGGTGCCGCTGTCGATGGGGCCGCCGGTGTACAAGAGCCTGCTGCGCTATCTGCTGGCCGTCTTCCCGGTCGCCCTCGTGCTGGCCCGCTGGGCCCGGCACGCGGGCGCCGACGCCTGGCTGACCGCCGCCCTGGCCCTGCTCCAGGGCGCGCTCTTCGTCACCTGGCTCGCCTACTGGACCCACTTCATCATCTGAGCCCGCCTACGCCTCCTGCCCGCGCGCCGGGGCGTCCGGCGTACGGGCGGCGACCGCGCGCACCAGCTCCTCGGAGAGCGCCGTCGAGACCAGCGCCAGCCGACTCGCGTCGGCCTGCACGTCGGCCTGCGCGACCGCCACGCTCTGCGACTCCAGGGCCGGATCGACCTCCCGCGTCGCCGTCGCCCCCGAGGTGAAGCGCCGGAGCGCCACCAGGACCGCCGCGGCCTCACCGGCGGCGTCGGCACGCTCGATGCTCCAGCCGGCCGCCACCGCCCGCTGCCGGGCGGTGCCGGCCACGGACTCGTCGAGCGGGCCCAACGCACGCAGGCCGTCGCTGATCTCGACGCAGCGGCGGTAGAGCCGCTCGCCCAGGCGCCACGCCCACCGGGGGTCGACCTCCGGCCGGCGCGGGGGATGCAGGGCGATGGTCGGCATCGCCCGGTACAGCAGGTACCACAACGCGTGCAGGTCACGGTGCGTGGCGTACCGGCGCGGCCAGGCGCGGACGCCGTCGACCGCCTTGCGTGCCGTCGCCAGCACGAAGCTGGCCCCGATCAGCGACACCGACAGCGTGATCAACGTCTGCGTCGCGGCCGGCTCGGGCCACGGCGGCGCCACCCCGGCCAGCTTGAGGCAGATGAACAGGGCCTTGTGCGCGACGAATCCCGCACCGAAGGCCGCGCCGGCACTGAGCAGCCGCATGCTGGTCCTCAGTCGGGCGCCGGCGTAGCGCGCGTAGCCGGCGGACACCCGCAGGATGTCCACGACCGTCACCCCGAGGCAGGTCAGGAACGCGAGCATGTAGACGCCGACCGGTGGCAGGTCGCCGTACCGCTCGGCGAAGTGCAGGGGCTCGGACTCGGGGAAGTTGGCCCGCGAGAACGCCGCGACCATCACGCCGAACGCGGCGGCGAGGAACACGCCCCGACGCGCCATCAGCCGGCGTGCCCGCCCCGGGTCGCCCAGGTGCAGGAAGAGGAACTGGATCGCCGCCGCGGCGAGCAGCGCCGAGCCGTGCTCCACCAGCTTGGCGAGGTTGGCCACGCCCGACACGCGGTCGAGCAGGCTGTGCACCGGCGCCCACCCGGCGGTGACGGCCACCCCCATCCCCAGACAGATCCCCGCGCTCGCCAGGATCCTCGGGTTGGCCGGATCCCGACCCAACGCCCTGAGCTTCACCAGGAACGCCACCGCGGCGACGCTGGCGGCGACCAGATGACCGACAGTGACGAGCACCCGATCTCCCGCCTAGTCCGTCAAGGTCGCGGCGATGCGGTGCATGACGGCGGCCGTGACGCCGCCCAGCTCGTCGAAGGCCACGTCCTCGCCGCCGCCGTCGAGCCGTGCCCCCAGGTATGTCGCCAGCAGCTCCGCGTCGTGCTCCTGCTGCTCGTCGAACGTGGCGGGGGAGCGGGCGAGCACCCCGTGCGCCGCCGCCGGCTCACCCGTTCCGCCGGCGGAGGGCACCGCCCGCGCGGTGTGCCGCAGGGCGATGTGCATCAGCTCGTGCAGGATCGTCTGGACGCGCAGCACGGGCGGCGCGTCGCGACTGAACAGGACGTAGTCGGTCCCGGAGGTCGCCACCCACAGCCCGCAGGGCCCGGCCTGCCCGTCGACGCTCATCGCGGCGAGCTGGATGCGCCGACCGCGCGTGGTCTCGAGCGCGGACACCAGGCCCCGCACCGTCAGGGGCGACGGCAGGTCCACGTCGAGCTGGCGCAACAACCGCTGTCTCCGACGCCGTCGGTGCCACATCGCCCGCCATCACTCTCCCCGCCGGGCCGCCAGCCCGAGAGACCCCCGTGTCGTGTCACCCGCCCGCCGCGTCCACCCCGGACGGTCGACGCCCGTGCCGGCCGCGACGGCGCGGGTGCGGGCAGCATAGCCAAGCGCGACGACACTGTGACGCCCGAGCGGGGCGGAACGTGACAGCTCACGCCCGCGGTGTGCCCGCCGCCCGGGGCGGTCGGCAGAATGTGGACCGTGCACGACGTCATCGACCGCCCCGACCGCCGCACCGGCAGGCTGCTCGCCCGCGCCGCCACCGAGGTCTTCGCCCCGGCGCTGCTGGCCGCGCTGATGCCCGTCGTCGTGGGCCTGCACGCCGCGTCGCCCGTCGAGGTGGGCCTCGGCTGGGCCCTGGTCGGCTCCCTGTTCTGCTCGATCATCCCCAACAGCCTGATCTGGTGGGGCGTACGCCGGGGCCGGCTGACCGACCACCACATCAGGCGACGGGAACAGCGCCGACGGCCACTGGCGTACGGGCTGCTGTCCGTGCTGGTGGGCCTCGCCGTGATGATCGGATTCGGCGCCCCGCGCCCCGTCCTGGCGATGGTCGTCGTCATGTTCGCCCTCGGCCTCGCCGTGACCGTGGTCAACCTGGCGTGGAAGCTCAGCATCCACGCGGCCGTGGCGGCGGGCGCGGCGGCCGTGCTCGTGATCGAGTTCGGACCGGCGCTGCTCGCCTCGGCGCCCGTGGTGGCGCTGGTCGGCTGGTCGCGGGTGCGCCTGCGCGACCACACCGTCGGCCAGGTGGCCGCCGGCACCGTCGTGGGGGCGCTCATCGCCGCCCCCACGTTCCTGCTGCTGCGGTGAACGGAGGCGGGAGCACGCCCTACGTCCGGCCGCGCCCCGTGGGCTTGTTGCGTGCCTCCAGCGCCGCGACCTGCTCCACGATGGCGCGTAGGCTCGCCCTGGGCGCCCCCGGCGGCATCCGGCGGGCCAGGACGGTGATCGTCTCCAGGTCGGGGTCGCCCTCGCCGTCCGCGGCCACGGTGTCGAAGAAGTAGCCCGGGGGCACCCGGAAGAAGTTGGCGAGCTGCTGGATGGCCGACCGGGTGGGATTGTCCCGCTCGCCGCTCAGCAGGTAGTTGACGTAGCTCGTCGAGAGCCCCGTGGCCCTGGCGACCTCCTCCGGCGAGAAGGGCCTGTCGCTGCCGGGCCGGCGATGCGTCTCGAACAGGTGCCGCAGCCGGTCGGCGAAGGACGTCGATCCGCTGGCCTTGCCGCCGTCGGCCATGACCACCCCTCCCGATCCGACCCGAGGACGCCCACCATAGTGGTTGGGCCGGGCTGCGCCGCCACAATGGTTGCGGGCCGTGGCGGACCGTGCTTGACTGACCACGCCGACCACTGTTGTGGCAGTGACACCGTAGCGGACAGCCATAGTGTGTGGTAGGACACCCGCACCAGCGTGTGTCGACTCCGTGTCGGCGCGTCGGCCGACGACCGCCAGGCGCGGCACAGGGGACGGAAACGGGGGATGCGCAAGCCGCTCAGGGTGTGCACCTCACCGCACGCCGAGGAGCAGCCGGCAGGGGGGGCCGCAGCCGGTACGGCCGCGCGCATCTGGGGGGCCGTCCTCCGAGCGACCTGGCGCCAGGTGGCCCCGGGTGCCATGCCCGGGGCCACCGACGACGGTGTCCACCGTGGCCGGGGCGTCCCGGTGACCGGAGGGTCGTCAGCCGGCTGACGCGCCGGAACCCCCCGCCCGTGGGCGGACCGGGGTGACCTCGGCGGCCGGCCCGGTGCTGTCCCGGCGCACCACCTCGGCGGGCAGCACCTCGACGCGGGGCGCCGCGGCCCCCGAATCGAGCGCCAACGACATCGCGCGGACCCCCATCTCGACCAGGGGCAGCCGGACGGTGGTCAGCGCCGGGGTGACGTCCCGGGCGATCGGCATGTCGTCGAAGCCGATGACCGACACCTGCCGGGGCACCGCCACCGACCGGGAGCGCAGCAGCGCCAGCGCGCCGATCGCCATCGAGTCGTTGAGCGCCACGACGGCGGTCAGCTCGGGGTCGGCGTCGAGCAGCGCGGCCGTCGCGGCGACACCGCCGTCGCGGTCGAACTCGGCGTGCCGGACGCGGTGCTCGGGCAGGCTCAGCCCGTGCGCGGCGAGGGACTCCCGCAGGCCGGTGAGCCGGTCGGTGGTGGTGGTGAGCACCGCGGGCCCGGCCACCACCCCGATCGCCCGGTGACCGAGTTCGTACAGCTCCTCGCCGATCAACCGGCCGCCGGCGCGGTTGTCCGGCATCACCGCGTCGCCGGAGTGCTCGTGCCGGCCGATGACCGCGACCCGTCCGCCGGTCGCCTCGTACGCGGCGAGCTTCTCGTTGAGCAGCCGGGTGAAGGTGGCGTCGTGGTAGCCCGAGCCGGCCAGGATGATCGCGGCGACCTGCTGGCCGCGCAGCAGCTCGACGTACTCCAGCTCGCGGTCCGGGTCGCGGTAGCTGTTGCAGATCATCAGCAGCCGGCCCTGGTCGGTGGCGACCCGTTGCAGGCCCCGGGTGATCTCGGCGAAGTAGGGGTCGGAGACGTCGTGCACGATGACGCCCACCGCCACGCGGTGCGAGCGGGCCAGCAGTTGGGCGTGCGCGTTCGGCACGTACTGGAGGTCGGCGACGGCGCGCAGCACGCGCTCGCGGAGCTCCTCGGTGACGGGCTTGCTGCTGCCGTTGATCACCCGGGAGGCGGTCGCGGGCGAGACCCCCGCCCGCCGGGCCACGTCGGACAGGGTCGCCACTGCCGCCCCCTCGGTCGTTTCTCGACGGCCGCGCCCCGGTGCCGGCCATGCGTCACCGTACCGCAGCGAAAGCGCTTCCCCGCCCCGGCGCCCGCCCGCGTGGCCCGGCGGTCGGCGCCGGCCGCGAGACGGGGCGAACAGCCTCTTGCCTGAGGAGGGAGGCGTTCCCTACGCTGCCCAGGAAAGCGCTTGCCTGAGATCCGCCGCCGGGAGCCTCCCGGCGGCGGCGCAGGCGTGGAACAGGTCGCCCGCCGCCGGTCCCGGTTGGAGGCGCCCGCGGAGGGAAGGAACACCATGACCCGCAGGTCGATAGGCATCATCGTCAACGGCGTCACCGGCCGGATGGGCTACCGGCAGCACCTGGTGCGCTCACTGCTCGCCATCCGCGAGCAGGGCGGCGTGCCCCTGGCCGACGGCACGTCGATCTGGCCCGAGCCCGTCCTGGTCGGGCGCAGCGAGACCAAGCTCCGCGAGATCGCCGAGCGGCACGGGCTGACCGACTGGACCACCGACCTGAGCGCGGCGCTGGCCCGCGACGACGTCGAGATCTACTTCGACGCCCAGGTCACCCAGCAGCGGGAGAAGGCGATCCGCCGGGCGCTGGACGCCGGCAAGCACATCTACACCGAGAAGCCGCTGGCCGAGGACACCGAGGGCGCCCTCGACCTGGCCCGGGCGGCGCGCGCCGCCGGCGTGCGTACCGGGGTGGTGCAGGACAAGCTCTTCCTGCCCGGGCTGCGCAAGCTCAAGCGGCTCATCGACGGCGGCTTCTTCGGCCGGATCCTGTCGGTGCGCGGGGAGTTCGGCTACTGGGTGTTCGAGGGCGACTGGCAGCCGGCCCAGCGCCCGTCCTGGAACTACCGCAGCGAGGACGGCGGCGGCATCGTCGTGGACATGTTCCCGCACTGGCAGTACGTGCTCGAGGAGCTCTTCGGCCGGGTGCGTACGGTCTCCTGCCTCACCGCCACGCACGTGCCGCAGCGGGTCGACGAGGCGGGCCGCACCTACCCGGCGACCGCCGACGACGCCGCGTACGGCATCTTCGAGCTCGACGGCGGCGTGGTCGCGCAGCTCAACTCCTCGTGGTGCGTCCGGGTGCACCGCGACGAGCTGGTCGAGTTCCAGGTCGACGGCACCGAGGGCAGCGCCGTGGCCGGGCTGCGCAGCTGCCGGGTGCAGCACCGGGCGGTCACCCCGAAGCCGGTGTGGAACCCCGACCTGCCGGTCACCGAGCCCTTCCGGTCACAGTGGACGGAGGTGCCGGACAACGAGGAGTTCGACAACGGCTTCAAGGTGCAGTGGGAGGCGTTCCTGCGGCACGTCGTCGCCAACGAGCCGTTCCCGTGGGACTTCCTGGCCGGCGCGCGCGGCGTGCAGCTCGCCGAGCTGGGCCTGCGGTCGGCGCGCGAGGGCGCCCGCCTCGACATCCCGGAGCTGGACCTGTGAGCGCGAGGAGTGAGCCGGGTCTGCGAGCCCCGCAGTCGCGAACGGAGGTGGCGCTGTGAGCGCGAGCAATGAGGTGGTGCTGCCGGGTGGGCGGCGGTACCGGTTGACCGGGGGCGCCGGCTTCCCGCGCCCCGCCGGGCCGCCGACCAGCCGGATCGCGTACGCCGCCGCGCACGTGGTGGCCGATCCGACGGCCGAGAACGTCCCCGGCGCCCCGGCCGTGCTGGACTGGGACCGCACCCTGGCCTTCCGGCACCACCTGTGGTCGTACGGCTTCGGGGTGGCCGAGGCGATGGACACCGCGCAGCGCGGCATGGGCCTGGACTACCCGGCCACCCGCGAGCTGATCCGGCGCAGCGCCGCCGAGGCCCGCGCGGTCGGCGGGCGGATCGTCGCCGGGGTCGGCACGGACCAGCTCCCGCCCGGCCCGGCCACCCTGGCCGAGGTCGCCCGCGCCTACCGCGAGCAGCTCGACGACGTGCGGGCCGCCGGGGCCCGCCCGGTGCTGATGTGCAGCCGCCACCTGGCCGCCGCCGCCCGCAATCCGGAGGACTACCTGCGGGTGTACGACGAACTGCTCTCCGCCGCCGACGAGCCGGTGGTGCTGCACTGGCTCGGCCCGATGTTCGACCCGGCGCTCGCGGGCTACTGGGGGTCGGCCGACCTCGACGAGGCCGCCGACGCCGTCGTCGGGCTGATCAAGGCCCACGACAGCCGGGTGGACGGGATCAAGGTCTCCCTGCTGGACGCCGGCCGCGAGGTGGCGCTGCGCCGCCGGCTGCCCGCCGGGGTGCGCCTCTACACGGGCGACGACTTCCACTACCCGGAGCTGATCCGGGGCGACGCGAGCGGCCACTCCGACGCGCTGCTCGGGGTGTTCGCCGCGATCGCGCCGGCCGCCGCCGCGGCGCTCGCGGCACTGGACCGGGGGGACCTGGCGGCGTACGACCGGATCTTCGCCCCGACCGTGCCCCTGGCCCGGCACATCTTCGCGGCCCCCACCTGGCACTACAAGACGGGCATCGTCTTCCTGGCCTGGCTGACCGGGCACCAGGACCACTTCACGATGGTCGGCGGGGCGCAGTCCGGCCGCTCGCCGGCGCACCTGGCCACCCTGCTCACCCTCGCCGACGCCGCCGGGCTGCTGCCCGACGCGGACCTGGCCGCCGCCCGCGCCCGGGCGCTGTTCACGGTGGCGGGAGTCGACCAGTGAGCGCGAGGAGTGAGCCGGACCTGGGGCGGTTCTCGTTCAATCAGGCCACGTCGCAGCACTGGCCGCTGCCCGAGGTGGTCGCCGGCTGCGTCGCCGCCGGGGTGCCGGGGATCGGGCTCTGGCGGGAGCCGGTCGCCGAGTACGGGTTGGCCCGCGCCGCGAAGCTGGTCCGCGACGCCGGCCTGGCGGTCACGTCCCTGTGCCGGGGCGGGTTCTTCACCGCCGACGGCTGGCGGGAGGAGAACCTGCGCGCCATCGAGGAGGCCGCCACCCTCGGCACCTCGGTCCTGGTGCTGGTCTCCGGCGGGCTGCCGGCGGGAAGCCGGGACATCGACGGCGCCCGCCGGCAGGTCGCCGACGCCATCGCCGAGTTGGCCCCGCACGCGGCGGCGGCCGGGGTGACGCTGGCGATCGAGCCGCTGCACCCGATGTTCAGCGCCGACCGCTGCGTGGTGTCCACCCTCGGCCAGGCGCTCGACATCGCCGAGCGGTTCGACCCGGGCGTGGTCGGGGTCGTCGTCGACGCGTACCACGTGTGGTGGGACGACACGGTGTACGCGCAGATCGCCCGGGCGGGGGCGCGGATCGCCGCGTTCCAGGTGTGCGACTGGGTCACCCCGCTGCCCGAGGGGGTGCTGCTCGGCCGGGCCCTACCCGGCGACGGCTGCATCGAGCTGCGCCGGCTGCGGGAGGCCGTGGACGAGGCCGGCTACGCCGGGCCGGTCGAGGTGGAGGTCTTCTCGGCCGAGGTGTGGGCCCGGCCCGGCCGGGAGGTCCTCGACGCGTCGGTCGCGGGCTACCTGCGTCACGTCGCCTGACGACGGGTCCCGGCCGGTCGGGCGGCTGGCCGGGATCCGGGCGAGGATGAGGGGGTGACCGACCGACGGGTGCACCTCGACGACCTCGGCGCGTGGCTGATCAAGGGCAACGCGGACCGGGCCGACCTGGCCGGCCGCTTCGCCCGTGATCCGCGGGTGACGGGCTGGTGCGTACGCCCCGGCTACCGGGCCCGGCTGATGCGCGCCGGTCAGCCGGTGGTCCTCTGGGCCAGTGGCAGCTGCGGCCGGCTCGCGTACGGCGTCTGGGGCGTGGGGCTGGTGGCCGCCGCCGCGGTGCCGGGGGAGCCGGGCGCGGCCTGGACGGTGCCGTTGGACCTGACGGTCCTCGACGAGGCGCACCGGGTGCCCCGTGAGTCCTTCCAGGGCGACGTGCGGCTGGCCGGCGCGGAGGTGCTCAGGCAGCCGCAGGGGGCCAATCCGTCCTTTCTCACGGCGGCCGAGTTCGCCGCGCTGCGCGAGTACCTGCCACCGCGCTGACGGCCGGACCCCGGCCGGCCCGCCGTCTTCACCCAGCCCCGCCGGCTCTCTATGATCGGTGAAAACTGTCGCCAGGCAACCGGTCACGAACCGGCAAAAAGCTACAGGGAAGGGTGGGCATGGCGCTGTCCGCGACCGTCCTCGCCGAGCTGCGCGGGATCGTCGGCCCGTCGCACGTGCACGACGCGGCCGGCGACCTCGTGGCGTACGCGCGGGACGCGACGCCGTTGTTCTCGCACCGCCCGGACGCGGTGGTCTTCCCGGCCGACACCGCCGAGGTCGCCGCGGTGCTGGCACTCGCCACCCGGCACCGGGTGCCCGTGGTGCCCCGCGGCGCGGGCTCCAACCTGTGCGCCGCCACCGTGCCGCTGCGCGGCGGGATCGTGCTGGTGCTGACCCGGCTCAACGTCATCCTGGAGGTCAGCGGGGACGAGTTGCTCGCCCGGACGCAACCGGGCGTGACCAGTGCCGCCCTCGCCGACGCCGCCGCCGCACAGGGCCTGCTCTGGGCGCCCGACCCCGGCAGCCGGACCGTCGCCACGGTCGGCGGCACCATCGCCACCTGCGCGGGCGGGCTGCGCGGCCTGAAGTACGGCGTGACCCGCAACTACGTGCTGGGCCTGGAGGCGGTGCTGCCCACCGGTGAGGTGATCCGCACCGGCGGTCGGCTCTGGAAGGACGTCGCCGGCTACGACCTGACCCGGCTGCTCACCGGCTCCGAGGGCACCCTCGCCGTGATCACCGAGGCGACCGTGGCGCTGCTGCCCGCACCGGCGTCGGCGAACACCGGGGTCGCGTACTTCCCGACGCTTGCCGACGCGGGGGAGGCGGTCGCCCGGGTGATCCGGGCCGGGGTGGTGCCGGCGACGCTGGAGTTCCTCGACCGGGCCTGCATCGACGCCGTCGAGGACTTCGCCCACCTGGGGCTGCGTACCGACGCCGGCGCCCTGCTCCTCTTCGGCGACGACGGCCCGCCCGACCTCGTCGCCGCCCACCTGGAGCGGATCGGCGCGGCCTGCGTCGAGGCCGGCGCGGTGGAGGTCACCACGGCCCGCGAGGTCGCCCAGGCGGAGGCGCTGCTGGCCGCCCGGCGCTGCGCGCTGCCGGCGCTGTCCCGCCGGGGCGGGGTGACCATCCTGGAGGACGCGACCGTGCCCCGGCCCCGGATCGCCGAGATGGTCGACCGGATCGACGCCGTCGCCGCCCGGCACGGCGTCGCCATCGCCACCTTCGGCCACGCCGGCGACGGCAACCTGCACCCCACCTGCGTGCTCGACTCGGCCGAGGACCACGACGCGGTACGCCGGGCCGAGGCGGCCTTCGCCGACGTCTTCGCCGCCGCCATCGACCTCGGCGGCACCATCACCGGCGAGCACGGGGTGGGGGCGGCGAAACTGCCGTTCCTCGCCGCCCGCCTCGGCGAGGACCAGCTCGCCCTGCTGCGCCGGATCAAGAGCGCCTTCGACCCGGCGGGCATCCTCAACCCCGGAAAGCTGGGCTCATGACCGGCGACGTGTTCGACCCGGAGCAGTTGTCGCGCTGCATCTCCTGCGGGTTCTGCCTGCCGGCCTGCCCCACGTACGCGATGACCGGCGACGAGGCGTCCTCGCCGCGCGGCCGGATCACGCTGATGCGGGCGCTGCAGGACGGCACCCTGCCCCCGGACGACGACACCCTCGCCGAGCAGTCCTCGTTCTGCCTGGGCTGCCGGGCCTGCGAGCCGGTCTGCCCGGCCGGGGTCGAGTACGGCAGCCTGCTGGAGCAGTGGCGGGTGCACCAGTGGCGGGGCTGGCGGCGACCGCTGGTGGCCCGGGCGCTGATGCTCTTCGTCGAGCAACGCTGGCTGCTGCGGCTGTCCGGCCTCGTCCGCCGCGCCGCCCGCGGCCGGCCCGCCACCGCACGACGGGCCATGCCTGGCCCGGCGGGGCCCGCCCCGTCCGCGCCGAGAACGGCCCCGGCAGCCGTCCCCGCCGCCGCGCAGGACCCGGCCGACACGCCGGGCGCGCAGCTCATGCTGGGCTGCGTCGAGCGGGGCCTCTACCCGGCGGTCAGCCGGGCGGCGCACGCGCTCGCCCCCGAGCTGGCCGTTCCCACCACCCAGGGCTGCTGCGGCGCGCTGCACGCCCACAACGGCGACCTGGCCGGGGGCGAGCGGCTGGCCGAGCGGCTCGGCGCGGACCTGCCCGGCACGATCGTCACCACCTCCGGCGGCTGCGCCGCGCACCTGGCCTCCGTACTCGGCCGGGACCGGGTACGCGAGCTGTCCACCTGGCTCGCCGACCGGCCCGCCGGGGCGGAACTGCGGGTGGCCGGGCGGCGGGCCAGGGTCACCCTCCAGGACTCCTGCCACCTGCGCAACGGCCTCGGCGTCTTCGCCGAGCCCCGGACGCTGCTGCGCCAGGTCGCCGACTACGTCGAGCTGCCGTCGGCGGCCGCCTGCTGCGGCGCCGCCGGCACGTACTCGCTGCTGCGGCCGAAGGACTCCCGGCGGATCCTGGACGCGAAGCTCGACGAGATCGAGGCCGCCGGCGTCGACCTGGTGGTGGCCGTCAACCCGGGCTGCCTGCGGCAGTTGCGCACGGGGTTGCGCCGGCGCCGGTCCACCGTACGGGCCGTGCACCTCGCCGAGCTGCTCGCCCGCGTCCAGTCGCCGTAGCCGGCCGGGGCCGCCGGGCGCACCTGCGGTGCACCCGGCGGATGATCACTCCGTGCGGATGCCGTCGGGGCGGGTGAGCCGCCACAGCACCGGCAGGCTGAGCCCCGTCACCAGCAGCACCACGGCCGCCCCGAGGCCGGTGGAGATGCCCAGCGCCGGCCAGGCGACGGTCACCGGCGTCTGCACCATGCGCAGCAGCACCGCGCCGAGGGCGAGGCCGAACACCACCGCCAGGGCGAGCCCGATCACCACCGGCACGGCGCTCTGCCACAGCACCGACCAGCTCAGCGTGGAGCGCCGGGTGCCCACCGCGACCAGCATCGCCAGCAGCCGGCGGCGCTCCCGCAGCTGCTCCAGCACGCCGACCAGCATGCTGGCCCCGATCAGCAGCAGGGTGACCACCGCGCCGGCGTAGAGGCCGCGCTGGACGTTGACGAACTGGCTGGCCTGGCGGTTCTCGGTCAGCGTGAGCACCGAGGCGTACGGGTCGACGCCGGCGGCGGCGTTGCGGACGTGCTCCACCGCGTCCGGCCGGTCGGGCGCGAGCCGCAGGTACGCCTCGGCGCGCAGCGGCCCCAGCCGGGCGGTGTCGACCGCGCCGGGAGTGGCCAGCACCCCGCCCTGCCGGTAGCCGGACGGGTCGACGCGCACCGGCGCCTCCCGGGCGGTGGACGGCACCCGCCAGGTCACCCCGTCGGCGACCGTGACCGCGCTGCCCGCACCGAAACCGGCCGGCTCGCCCTCCGCGTCCGGGACCAGGAACACGTCGCCGTCGGCGCACCGGTCGAGCCGCGCGAACTCGGCCAGCGCCACGCAGTCGCCGATCCGCAGCGTGCCGTACGCCTCGCCGGCCGTGACCGAGGTGGCCAGGGTGGCGTTGCTCGCGGTCACCCCGGGCGCGTCGGCCAGCCGGTCCAGCCCCGCCGCCGCGTCCGACTGCGGGGAGAACTGCACCTGCACCTGGGCCCGGGAGGTGTCCTGGCCGGTGTCGAAGGTGAACCGGCCGGCGACGCCGGCGAAGAGCATCTGCAACCCGATGGTGCCCGCCACGGCGACCGCGATGCCGTTGACCAGCCGCGCGGAGGCGGCGCTGTCGACCTGGAGGCGGCGCACCGCGAGCTGCCACGCGACCGGGCCGCCGCGCAGCCGGCGTACGAGCAGGTCGGTGAGCCAGGGCAGCAGGGTGACCACGCCGGCCAGCAGGAGCACGGCGCCGGCCGCGGTCTGCCGCTCGTTGCCCAGCGGCGCGACTCCGGCCGCGCCGGCCAGCAGCAGCCCGAGCCCGGCGGCCGGCAGCAGCAGCCGCCACACCAGCCGCCGGCGCACCGGCGTCGCCCGCCGGGTCACCCCGAGCGGCTCGACCAGCACGGCGCGCATCGACACCAGCGTCACCACCACGGCGAGCGCCGGCACCGCCAGCGCGACGGCGGCCACCAGCGGCAGCGGCGGGCGCACGTCGGCGGCGTACACGCTGAGGTCCATGAGGGTGACCAGCGGCACCACCTGCCGGCCGAGCGCGAAGAGCACGCCGCCGGCCGCGACGCCGAGCAGCGCGCCGGCGGCGGCCTCACCGGCGGCGATCCGGCGGACCATCGCGGCGTCGGCGCCGACCAGGCGCAGCGCGGCCAGCCGCCGGTCGCGCCGCTCGCCGCCGAACCGCACGGCCGCGCCGAGGAAGACCGCGATGGGCAGCAGCAGAACCACGAAGATGACGACCACCAGCACCACCAGCACCGGGTCGAAGGCCTCGCCGGGCAGCCCGCCGCCGAACGCGTCCAGCCGGGTGGCGTCGTCGGCGGCGAGGGTGTCGCTGCCCAGGTAGTAGGCCAGCTCGCGGGGGCCGGCCAGCCCCTCGTCGGCGATGACGCCGGTGACCGTGGCCCCGCCGAGGCGGGGGGCGAACAGCGCGCCGTCGGCGGAGCCGAGCAGGTCGCGCAGGGCGGGGGAGACCAGCACCTCGCCGGCGCGGGGCAGCGCGGCCACCCCGGGCGGCGCCGGCGCGGCCGGTCCCTCGGGCCGCAGCACCCGGCCGCGCACCGGCTGCCCCCGGAACTCGGTGTCGGTCTGGCGGATCAGCAGGGTGTTCGCGGCGGCCGGGATCTTCTCGCCCATCCGCAGGTCGTCGCGGGCGTCGCCGCGCGCCTGCCGGGCGTCCAGCGCGCCGGGCACCGCGGCGGCGAGCAGCAGCATCGCCACCCCCACCCCGACGCCGACCGCCGTGAGCACCGCCCGCAGCCAGCCGTCCCGGCCGCCCGTGAACGCCATCCGCGCGCCCATGCCCAGGTCGGCCGCGCGGTCGCGCAGCCGCGTCACGCCGCGACCTCCAGGTCCCGGGTGCGGCCGTCGCGGACCACGACCTCCCGATCGGAGTACGCGGCGACCCGCGCCTCGTGCGTCACCAGCACCACGGCCGCCCCGGTGTCCCGGGCGGCGGCGGTGAGCAGCCGCATGACCCGCTCGCCGTTGAGCGAGTCGAGGGCGCCGGTCGGCTCGTCGGCGAAGACCACCCGTGGCCGGGTGACCAGTGCCCGGGCGACCGCCACCCGCTGCCCCTGCCCGCCGGAGACCTCGCCGGGCCGCTTGCCGGCCACCTCGGCGACCTCCAGGCGGTCCAGCCACTCGGCGGCCCGCCGCTCCGCCTCGCGCCGACCGACCCGACCCAGCCGCAGCGGCAGCGCGACGTTCTCCAGGCAGGTCAGCTCCGGTACGAGCTGGCCGAACTGGAAGACGAAGCCGAACTCCTCGCGGCGCAGCGCGCTGCGCTCGGCGTCGCTCAGGGCGGCGAGGTCACGGCCGGCGTAGCGGACCCGGCCGGAGTCGGGCCGGGTGATGCCGGCGAGGCAGTGCAGCAGCGTGGACTTGCCGGAGCCCGACGAGCCCATCACGGCCAGCACCTCGCCCGGGTGGACGCGCATGCTCGCCCCGGCGAGCGCCCGGGTCGGGCCGAACGAGCGGTGCAGGTCCTCGGCGAGCAGCAGCGGGGCGCTCACGACCGCACCGTCGCGGCCAGCTCGTCGAGACGGGCGGCGGTCAGCTCCAGCCAGCGCAGGTCGGCCTCCAGGTGGAAGAGCGCGTGGTCGCAGACCAGTTGCTCGGCGAGGTCGCCGTCGCGCTTGCGGCGGGTCAGCTCGCGCATCATCCGCAGGTGCTCGGCGCGCTGCACGTCGAGCACGTCGGCGGCGGGGCGGCCGGTCAGCAGGGCCAGCACCACCTTGGTGTAGAGGGTGCTCTGCAGGTACGGCTCGGGCTTCTCGGCCCGGGCCAGCCACTGCGCCACGTCGGTGACGCCCGCCTCGGTGATCGCGTACCGCTTGCGTTCCGGGCCCTCGCCGGGCTCCACCGCCTCCACCTCGACGAGGCCGCCACGCAGCAGCCGGGACAGGGTGGCGTAGACCTGCCCGTACGCGAGCGGTCGGGCGTGACCGAAGCGCTCGTCGTAGAGGCGTTTGATGTCGTAGCCGTGGCGGGGGGTGGCCTCGAGGAGGCCCAGGAAGGTCTGTCCGATCGACATGCCGGCGACTATACACACCGCGTATACCCGGAGTGTATAGCGGTACATTGCCCGCTCAACCGTCTGCATCGGAGGTCACCGTGTTCGCCCTGTCCCTGACCGAGGACGCGGAACTGCGTCCCCTGGAGCCCTGGCGGGCCGAGGAGTTCCTCGCCCACCTCGAGCGGGCCCGTACGCACATCGCGCCCTGGGTGTCGCCCTCGTTCCTGGTCGACGACCTGGCCGGTGCCCGGGCCGTGCTCCAGCGCTACGCGGAGCTGTGGGCGCGTGACGCCGGCGGTATCTGGGGCATCTGGCGGCGGGGCGAGCTGGTCGGCGGGGTCATGCTGGTCTCGTTCGACGCCGCCAGGGGCGTCTGCGAGGCGGGCTGCTGGCTGGAGCCGGCCGGGGAGGGCCGCGGGCTGGTCAGCCGGGCGGTCGGCCGGCTAATCGACTGGGCGGTACGGGAACGCGGCATCCACCGCGTCGAGTGGCGCACCAAGCCGGACAACACCCGCAGCATCGCCACCGCCCGGCGGCTGGGCATGCGCCTCGACGGGACGCTGCGCCAGGTCTATCCCGGCCCGGCCGGACGGGTCGACATCGAGGTGTGGTCGGTGCTGGCGCCCGAGTGGCGCGGCGTGCGCTCAGACGCCGGCGAGCACCGCGTCGAGTGAGCGGGGCACCCGGTCCGGCTCCAGCGCCGCCACGAGCAGCCGCGCGTACGCGCTCTTGCGGCCGGACCGGGTGCCGAGGAACCGGCGCAACTGCGCCTCGACGGCCCGGCCCCGCTGGGCCGGCTGTCGCTGGAACAGGTCGAACGAGCGCAGCTCGCCCTCGGCGGCGAGCGCCGCCCGCACCCCCGCGACGCCGACCGCCCGGATCAGTTCGTCCTCCAGGTCGGCCACGCAGACGTGGAACCCGAGGGCCGTCAGGTCGGCCCGGGACAGGTCGACGCCGAAGCCGCAGCGTTCCAGCGCGCGCCGGAAGTAGCCCTCCTCGGCCTCGTCGTAGAGGCCCGCCAGCCGCAGGCCGCGTCCCGCCGGGCCGAGCTGGTCGAGGAAGTGGCCGATGTTCGTCGCGCCGCCCATGGCCACCACCCGTACGCCTTCGGCGTCGAGGTCCCGGCCGCGGCGCGCGGCGAGGGTCTCCAGGGCGACCCGGTCGCTCGGCCCCTCGACGAGCACGACCGTCCGCGCGTCGATCCCGGCCGCCAGGTCACCGATGCTCCGCACTCCGCCTCCCCGTTCCCGATGCCGCAGCGCCCGCCCGGGGTCGGCCCGGCGGTCCGGCCCCGACGTGCGGGACGTACCACCGGGACCTGTGTCGGGCGGGCCAGCGCGGCCCGTCGCCCGCCGGGGCAGCGCGGCCCGTCGCCCGCCGGGGCAGCGCGGCCGTGCCCGCCAGGGCAGCGTGGACCGGGCCGTCCCCCGGCGCAACCGGATTGCGGGCGGCAGGGAACCGCCGGGGACCGGCGATCGTGCCGCTGCCCGGGCCGGGTGGCCCGGACGGCGGCGCCGGCGTCAGGGCAGCGACTTCAGGAACGGGCCGTGGCTCAGGCGGAACTCCCAGGCGTAGAACCGGTCCCAGTTGATCGACCAGGTCATCAGGCCCCGGAGGGCGGGATTGGTGCCGCTGCGCGGGGTGTACGGGCCGCAGCCCTGCCCCTTCACCAGGCAGGTCACCGCGGCCTGCACCCCGGCCGGGGCGAGATAGCCGTTGCCGGCGCTGGGGGAAGAGGGGGCGCCGAAGGCCACCTGGTCCTCACGCAGCGGCGGGAAGACCCGGTCGGCGTTGCCGGCGACGGGGAAGCCGGCGAGCAGCATGTCGGTCATCGCGATGTGGAAGTCCGCGCTGCCCATGGTGTGGTACTGGTTGTCGAGCCCCATGATCGGCCCCGAGTTGTAGTCCTGCACGTGCAGCACGGTGATGTCGTTGCGCAGCGCGTGGATCACCGGCAGGTACGACCCCGCGCGCGGGTCCTGCCCGCCCCACGGGCCCGAACCGTAGTACTGGTAGCCGAGCTGGACGAAGAACGTCTCCGGCGCCATGGTGAGGACGAAGCCCGCCCCGTACCGCTGCTTGAGGGTGCGGATCGCGGAGATCAGGTTGACGATCACCGGCGTGGTCGGGTTGCGGAAGTCGGTGTCCCCGGTGTCCAGGTAGAGCGAGTGGCCCTCGAAGTCGATGTCGAGCCCGTTGAGGCCGTACCGGTCGATGATGGCCGCCACCGACCGGACGAAGGTGTCCCGGGCGGCGGTCGTGGTGAGCTGCACCTGGCCGTTCTGCCCGCCGATGGAGAGCAGCACCTTCTTGCCCTGCGCCTGCTTGGCGCGGATCGCGGCGATGAACTCGGCCTCGGTCTCGACGCCCGGGCACTCGGCCGCCGGGCAGAGCTGGAACCGGATGTCGCCCGAGGTGACCGTGGTGGGTTCGCCGAAGGCGAGGTTGATGATGTCCCAGTCGGCGGGCACGTCGGCCATCCGCAGGTAGCCCGAGCCGTTGGCGAAGCTGGCGTGCAGGTAGCCGATCAGCGCGTGCCGGGGCAGCCCACCCGTCGGCGGCGGCGTGGTCGGTGGGGGCGTGGTCGGCGGAGGCGTGGTGGGTGGCGGGGTGGTGGGCGGCGCCGTGGTGGGCGGGGCGGTCGTGGGCGGTGCCGTGGTCGGCGGGGTGGTGGGCGTGCCGCCCGAGCAGGGCGCGCCGTTGAGCGTGCAGTTGGTGGGGGAACCGGAGCCGGTGGCCAGGAAGCCGAACGACACCGAGGCGCCGGGGGCGACGGTGCCGTTCCAGGAGCGGTTGGTGAAGGTGTGCCGCTGGCCGACGCTGCTGACCGTGGCGTCCCAGTAGGAGCCGAGCGTGGTGCCCGTGGGCAGGGTGAAGGCCACCTGCCAGCCGGTGATGGTGGCCGGGCCGCCGTTGGTGACGGTGTAGCGGCCCTCCCATCCGGTGCCCCAGTCGGCGGTCTTGACGAAGGTGGCGGTCGGGCCGGCGGCCTGGGCCGGCGCGGCGAGGGTCAGCGTGGTGGCGGTGACGGTGGCGAGGGCCGCGACGGCGGCCAGCAACAGGTTTCGGGCAGGGCGACGCATCCGGACCTCCCGGGTACGAGGGCCGTCGGATCGACGGATGCACAATTATTAGGATTGTTAACTGTAGTTGTCCAGATCGAAGTGTGAGGAAGGGGCCCTTCCTATCGCCCAGGCGATAGGAAGGCCCTCGGGTCAGCGCCGGGCCTCGCGACGCTTCAGGGTGCGCTCGTAGTCCTGGAACCGCGCCTTGGCGATGGCCGAGCGGTCCGCCGCGCGGAGCACCAGCCCCTCGGACCGGCCGGCCGGCCCGTCCAGGGCCACCAGGGTCCGAGGCAGGTGACCGGTCAGGAACGCGTGCGTCCCGTCGATGTCGCGGGGCAGCTCCCCGGCGGGGACGGTGGCCAGCCGGGGCACCGTCGGCAGGCCCAGCGCGTCGGCCCGCCCGACGAGGTCCGCCTCGCCGAGGAAGCGCTGGCCGCCGCCGTCGCGCCAGGCCGAGATCCGCTGCGCCGGCCAGTCGAGCATCGGCGCGGGGTCGTCCAGCACGGCCACGTCGAAGAGCCGGTGCCCGACCCGGCGTTCGGCGGTGTACTGCCGGGAGGCGGCGGTGACCTTGCCGCCGTACACCTCCAGGTAGAAGACCGTGATCCGGTCGTCCGCCGCCGCGACCGTCAGCCGCTCGGCCACGTCGCGCAGGGCGTCCACGATGCCCAGCGCGGGGTTGCCGATCAGGTCGCCGCGCGCGTACAGCAACTCCTCGCGGCTGCCGATCAGGTACGCGCCGCCGGGCAGCACGACGATCCGGGCGTTCGTCCCGTCGACCTTCTCGGTGAGGGTGACCGGCCCGGTGAACGCCACGCACTCCGCCAGCAGCCCGCCGTTGCCCGGGTCCAGGGCGTGGTAGGTGGGGATCGACGGGTACTTGGTCAGCGAGTTGATCCTCCGCAGGTCGACCGTCCGGACGTCGAGGCGGGACACGGCAGCTCCTTCATTGGTGGGGTGCGCCGAGCCGGTTCGCGGTGCGGCGCCGGGCCGGCAGCGTATCCGCCGCGAGGGCCCCGGCTCGCGCCAGTTTCCGGTCCGCGCGTCCACCCTGGACCGTCGGCGTGCGGAAATGTCGTACCCGGGGGCGACCATCCATCCATGGCTGTCCCCGCTCTCACCCCGCACACCGACCAGCCGCGCTCGGTGCCGCTTCGCGAGGCGCGCACCCGGCTCACCCAGCTCGTCGCGCTGGCCGAGTTGACCGACACCGTCACCGTCGTCACCCGCGACGGCGATCCCCGCCCGGTGGCCGCGATCGTCCCGGCGGCCGCCGCCCGCAGCGCCGCCCAGGCGCGTGCCGACACCGACCGCCTCGCCGCCGTCACCGCCGGCTGGGCCCGGCGCCTCGACGAGGCGCACCGGCGCAGCGCCCACCGGCACGCCGCCGAGCTGCGCGCGGTCACCGCCGCCCTCGCCGACGTCTGGGCCGAGCTCGACCGCCGGGTCACCCCGGGCAGCGACCCCGGCCTCGCCCGCCTCCGGGCCGCCCACGCCGACCTGCTGGCCGCCGACCCCGCCGCCTGACCCGCCCGGGTCCGCGCCGCGTCCGGCGCCGCTCGCGTCCGCGCCGTCCCGGGATCCGCGCCGTCCCGGGATCCGCACCACCCCCGGGCTCAGTGCCGCGCCGTTGCCTGGCCGGGATCCGGTGTGCCGCCGTCGACCGCGCCCCGACGCCGCCGCGGGCAGCGCTCGCGCGGGCCGCCGGCCCTCGGGCCGCAGGATGTCAGCCGGCGGGGTACGCGTGGGTCTGCGCCGCCTTCACCGCGGCCCAGACCGGCCGGCCGGGGGCCAGTCGCAGCTGTGCGGCGGCGGCCGGCGTGACGTCCGCCGACACCCCGATCGGCCCGTCGAGCTGCACCCGCAGGTCGTCGCCGTGCCGCTGCACGCCGGCCACCGTCGCCGCCCAGGTGTTGCGCGGGCTGCCCTCGGGGCGCGACGGGTGCAGGGCCACCGCCGAGGGCCGGAAGGCAACGAAGACCTCCCCGTCGAGCCGGTCGGCGACGGTGAGGGTCAGCCCGTCGGCGACCCGGACCCGGTGCCCGTCGGCGTGGCCCCGGTGCAGGTTCAGCCCGACGAGCCGGGCCACGTAGTCGGTGCGTGGCCGCGCCGTGACGGTCGCGGCATCCCCCTCCTGCACCACCCGGCCCTCCTCGACGACCACGAGCCGGTCGGCCAGCACCAACGCGTCCAGCGGATCGTGGGTGACAAGCAGGGTCGCCCCCGGGTGCGCGGCGAGGTGCCGGTGCAGCTCGGCCCGGGTGTCCAGCCGGGTGCGGGCGTCGAGCGCGGCGAGCGGCTCGTCGAGCAGCAGCAGCGCCGGCTCGACGGCGAGCGCGCGGGCCAGCGCGACCCGCTGCGCCTGCCCGCCGGAGAGGTGCCGGGGCCGGCGGTGGGCGTGCTCGGCCAGGCCGACCCGGTCCAGCCAGTCGTGGGCGGTCCGCCGGGCGGTCCGCCGGTCGGCGCCGTGCCGCCGGGGCCCGAAGGCCACGTTCTCCCACGCGCTCAGGTGCGGGAACAGCAGGTAGTCCTGGAAGACCACGCCGATCGGCCGGCGCTCGGTCGGCGTCCAGGCGCGGCGCTGCGGCCGGTCCAGGTCGACGCCGTCGAGGGTGAGGTGCCCGCCGGTCAGCGGGAGCAGGCCGGCGAGCGCGCGCAGCGCGGTGGTCTTGCCCGCCCCGTTGGGGCCGAGCAGCGCGACCACCTCGCCGGCGGCGACCCGCAGCGCGACGTCGAGGCGGAAGCCGTCCCGTTCCACCACGAGGTGCGCGTCGAGCAGGGGCGCGCTCACGGGCTGGTGATCCAGCGGTCGCGCAGTCCGGCGAGGATGGCCACCGAGACGGTGAGCAGCACGAGGCTGAGCACCACGGCGGCCTGCACGTCCGTCTCCAGCGCCAGGTAGACCGCCAGCGGCATGGTCTGCGTACGCCCCGGATAGTTGCCGGCGAAGGTGATGGTGGCGCCGAACTCGCCGAGCGCCCGGGCCCAGCACAGCACCGCACCGGCCGCCAGGCCGGGAGCCACCAGGGGCAGGGTGACGTGGGTGAACGTCGTCCAGCGGCCGGCGCCGAGGGTCGCCGCCGCCTCCTCGTACCGGCCGTCGGCGCCGCGCAGCGCCCCCTCCACGGCGATCACCAGGAACGGCATCGCCACGAACGCCTCCGCCAGCACCACCCCGGCGGTGGTGAACGGCAGGGTGATCCCGAAGGTCGCGTCGAGCCAGCCGCCGAGCAGGCCGCGCCGACCGAAGACCAGCAGCAGCGCCACCCCGCCGACGACGGGCGGCAGCACCAGCGGCACGGTGACGAGGGCGCGTACCAGGCGTCGGCCGGGAAACTCGACGCGGGCCAGCAGCCAGGCCAGCGGCACCCCGAGCAGCAGGCAGAGCAGCGTGGCCAGCGTGGCGGTCAGCAGGGACAGCCGCAGCGCGGTGAGCACGCCCGGTGCGGCGAGCCGCTGCGGCAGGTCGGCCCACGGCGTACGGGCCACCAGCCCGACCAGCGGCAGGACGAGGAAGACCAGGCCCAGCACGGCCGGCAGCAGCAGCGCGACGGGCACCCCGGGACCCCGCCGGCGCAGGCGTCCGCTGCGGGTACGCGTCACGGCGCCTGGAACCCGGCCGCGGTGAGCACCGCGCGCCCCCGCTCCGAGCGGACGTACGCGACGAAGGCCCGCGCGCCGTCGGGGTTGGGCGCGTCCCGCAGCGCGACGATCGGGTAGTCGTTGACGGCGCGGGCGGACTCAGGGAACTCGACGGCCGTCACGTCGGCCGCGGCGGCCAGGGCGTCCGTGCGGTAGACGAGGGCCGCGTCGACCTCGCCGAGCCGCACCTTGGACAGCGCGCCCCGCACGTCCTGCTCCAGGGTGACCGGGGTGAGCGCGACCGAGGCGGCGTCGAGCGCCGTCCGCGCCGCCGCCCCGCAGGGCACCTGCTCCGCGCAGAGGGCGACCTTCACGCCCGGCCGGGCCAGGTCGGCCAGCCCGGCGACGCCCCGTGGGTTGCCCTTCGGCACGGCGACGACGAGCTGGTTGCGGACGAAGACCACCGGGTCGCCGTCGGCGTTGCCGGCCTCGGCGACGGTGGTCATGTTGCGCGTCGCCGCCGAGGCGAACACGTCGGCCGGGGCGCCCTGGTTGATCTGGGCGGCCAGCGCGGCGCTGCCGGCGAAGTTGAGGACCACGGTCGTGCCCGGGTGGGCCGCCTCGAAGTCTTGGCCGATCCGGGTGAACGACCCGGTCAGCGAGGCCGCGGCGAACACGGTCACCGTGCCGTCCGTCGACCCGCCACCGGCGGTGGTGCCCGCGCCGCACCCGGCCAGGGCCACCAGGGCGGTGATCGCCGCCGCCGCGACCGTCCGCGCCCGCCGCGCCGCTCTCACGACCCCTGCCTGCCGCGGGAGGACCCCGACGGGGAGGCGCGTTCCACCACCACCGTGGTCGACTTGATCACCGCGACGGCAAGCGAACCGACGCGCAGGTCCAGCTCGTCGACCGCCTCCCGGCTCATCAGCGAGACGACCCGGAACGGCCCGGCCTGGATGTCGACCTGCGCCATCACGGTGTCCTTGACGACGTTGACCACGATGCCGCGCAGCCGGTTGCGGGCCGAGGAGGCGTCCGACCGGTCGTCCGGCTCGGCGGCCTGCCCCCGGGCGAACGCGGCCAGCTCGACCCCGTCGATGACCCGGTGCCCGTGCTCGTCGCGGCCGGCGGCGAGCCGCCCGGCGTCGACCCACCGGCGCACGGTGTCGGCGCTGACGCCGAGCAGCTCGGCGGCCTCCCCGATCCGGAACGTCGTCACCGGCCCAGCCTAGCGCCCGGCAGATGCGAGGATAAGAGCGGGCCGCCCATCGCGGATGCGGCCCGGACAAGCCTATGTTCCTCGTGTTCGCGGCAGACGCCGCCGCAACACGACCGGCCGTCCGGATGCTGTCGTGACCTGGCGGCATGGACCACAATGGAGGGCTCGGGCGGGGGACGGTGACCGGGAGGGCCGAGTTGGGTCAGGACGACGAGGGCAGCGGCAACCCACCGGCGCCGGAATCCGTGGCGGCCGCCACCGCCCGCCGGTCGAGGGCCCGGCAGGTGCGCCTGGCCGCCCTGCTGCTCCTGCTGGTGGTGATCGTGGCGGCCACGGTGCGGGTGATCGTGGCGACCGGCCCGCCCACCTGGGACGAGCTGCGTGAGCGGGCGGGGCTGACCAACCGGGACAGGCTGGTCATCGGGGTCAAGGACGACCAGCCGGGTGTGGCGCAGAAGCTGGAGAACGGCGCGTTCGAGGGCTTCGACATCGAGATCGCGTACATGATCGCCGAGGACCTGGGGTTCGACGCGCCGGAGGTGACGCTGCTGGCGATCGAGAGCGAGGACCGGGCCCGCCGGCAGGCGCGCGACGCCGGCGGCAGCTTCGTCACCGTCGACCTGGTGGTCGCCTCCTACAGCATCACCGAGCAGCGCCAGGGGCAGGGCGTGGTCTTCTCCTTCCCCTACCTGGAGACGGAGCAGTCGGTGGTGACGCTCGCGTCCGACAGCCGCAAGGTCGCCAGCCTGCGCGACCTCGACCGGGCGAAGGTCTGCACGCTGGGCACGTCCACCTCGGAGCGGCGCCTCCGAGACGCGGGCGCGAGCCCGATCGGCCGCAACCGGATCAGCGAGTGCATCCAGGCGCTCTACGACAGGGAGGTCGACGCGGTCACCACCGACGCGGCGATCCTGGCCGGCTTCGTGGGCCCCCGCCCGCCGGGTGAGCTGCCGCCGGCGGTGAAGCTGCGGGGGCGCCAGGAGTTGCAGCACTGGGACATCGGCGAGGAGGCGGCGGAGAAGTGGGGCGTGAACACCGGCCCCGATCCGGCGATGCGGGACCTGGTCAACCTCTCCCTGCAGCAGTCGGCGGAGGGGCCCGACGGCTACCGGTGGAAGGCGGCGTTCGACCGGTACCTGGCCTCGGAGCAGCAGTACAGCAACCTGCAGCAGGTGGCGGTCGGCCGGCAGCCGGAGCCCGAGGAGAAGGTGGAGGTGCGGCAGTGGCCGTGGGAGAGATGGGCCCTGCCGTCTCCGAGCCGGCCGCGATCGGGCGCGCCGACCGTCGCCCGGGCACCAAGCAGGCACAACAGGCGCAGCAGTGGCTGCTGACGCTGCTGCCCGCGTTCCCGGTGCTGCTGCTGGTGCTGCGGCTCTGGCGGCTCAGCCGGCAGGACATGCCGACGATGCTGCTGCTGGTGCAGTACGTCAGCCCGCTCGGGTTGCTCAGCGCCCTGCTGATCGCGCTGGTGTGGGCGTTCCCGCTTGTGGTGCTGGTGCTGACCGTCCTCGGCCGGCTGCTCCAGGTCAGCGCGCCTGACCGGTTCGACCCGGATCGCTCGCTGCTCGCCTACGGCACCGTGCGTACCCCCGGTTGGGTGCTGGTGGCGGCGATCGCCCTGGCGGCGCTCACCTGGCAGTTGCGGTTCCTGCCGCTGCTGATGATGCTCGCCCTCTGGCTGCTGGCGCTGCGGACCCGGCTCCGGTACCCGGACCGACCCCGCCTGCTCCTGGTCACCACCCTGGTGCTGCCGGTCGTGGCGGCGACCGCGAGCTACGCCTGGCTGGCGCCCGCCGTGCCGGCCGCGGTCCGCGACGGCGAACTGGCCACGGCCCTGTTGCTGGTCGTGCCCCCGCTGGGAGCCGTGGTGCTCACCGGCCCGGTGCCGCGCCCGGTCGCCCCGGCGCTGACCCACAGCCTCGCCTACGCGGTGGCGGCGGTGGTGCCGCTGGTCACGGGGGTGGTCTTCCTGCGGGTGCCGCTGCTGCCCGCGGTCGCCGTCGAGGTCGGCCCGGAGGCGGGCCCGGTGCGGGAGGTGGTACGCGGCCAGGCGGTCACGGTGACCGACCGGATGACGATCGTGCTCGACGGGCGGGGCGAGGTGCGCTTCCTGCCGAACGACCAGGTACGCGGGCAACTCCTCTGCCCCGACCCGGGGCGGATCCCGGTCACCCGCGTGGACGTGTACGGCTGGCACGTGGAGGAGACGGCGCTGGACTGGATGATCCCCCGGCAACCGGTGGGGCGGGCGGACCCGCGCTGCCTCGGCCGGGTGCCCGCCGGGGACCCCGCCGAACCGTCCGCGCCGCCGTCGCCCGGGCCCGCCGGGTCGTCCGCGCCGCCGTCCTCCGGCCCCCGCTGACGGCCGGCGGGCGGGGGAGGCGACGGGGGCGGGCGACACCGGCGTGCGGGCGCGGCGAGGGAGCGGTCAGCCCCGTCGGGCGGTGCGGCCCTTGAGGTGGCGGCCCAGCTCCCGGGCGATCTCCCGCTCGGCGTCGCGCTCGGCGAGCGCCTGCCGCTTGTCGTACGACTTCCTGCCCTTGGCCAGGGCCAGCTCGACCTTCGCCCAGCCGCCCGAGAAGTACATCGACAGGGGCACCAGCGTCAGGCCGCCCTCGCGGGTCCGCTCCAGGATCCGGGCGATCTCCACCCGGCGCAGCAGCAGCTTGCGGGTGCGCCGGGGCGCGTGGTTGGTCCAGCTGCCGAAGCCGTACTCGGCGATGTGCAGCCCGTAGAGCATCAGCTCGCCGTCGCGCTCCTGGGCGAAGGCGTCGACCAGCGACGCCCGACCCTCGCGCAGCGACTTGACCTCGGTGCCGGCCAGCACGATGCCCGCCTCGTAGGTCTTCAGGATCGTGTAGTCGTGCCGCGCCTTCTTGTTGGAGGCGATCAGCCTGCGCTCGTTCTGCCGGGCCGCGTTCACCCGGCCGAGGATATCGGCTGCCGGCCGGGGCTGGCCGGCCCGGCGCCGATGCGGTGGCGGGTCCGGCCGAATCCGATGGCGCCGGCGGCGCCCGGCGGGGGAGACTCCGCCAATGGATCACCGGGCGATGGTGCGGCTGAGCAAGCGGATGTCCCTGGCGTTGCGGCACGAGCCCGCCCGGTTCGGCCTCGTGCCCGACCGGGCCGGCTGGGTGTCGGTCGACGACCTGCTCGCCGCGCTGGGGATCGACCGCGCCGACCTGGACGCCGTGGTGGCCGGCAACGACAAGCAGCGCTTCGCCGTGGAACGCGGTGCCGACGGCGTCGAGCGGATCCGGGCCAACCAGGGGCACTCGATCCCGGTCGACCTGGAACTGGCGCCCAGCGCGCCGCCGGCACGGCTCTACCACGGCACCAGCCGCGTCGCGCTCGACTCGATCCGGTCCACCGGCCTGCACCGGGCCGGCCGGCACCACGTCCACCTGTCGCCGGACCTGGCGACCGCCCGACGGGTCGGTGCCCGCCGGCCGGGCGAGCTGGTGGTGCTGACCGTGGACGCGGCGGCGATGGCCCGCGACGGGCACGCCTTCTATCGCAGCGCCAACGACGTCTGGCTCACCGACGCGGTGCCCGCCCGGTACCTGGCCGACTGAGCGGTCCGGCTCAGCCCGCGCGCCGGGCGAGGAATTCGGCGAGCACCCGGGTGTGGGTGGAGAAGGCCAGCTCCGTCGGCTCGGTGAGCACCAGCCACTCGGTGGCCTCCTCGGTCGGCGCCGACGGCGGCAGCGCCTCGGCCCGCCGTTCGGGCAGCTCGCCGAAGACCATGATCGTGCCGCCGGCCGGGGCGCCGTGCACCGCGAGGAGTCGGGCGTCCGCGGCGTCGGCGCGCAGGCCGGTCTCCTCCCACAGCTCCCGGACCAGCGCCTCCTGCCACTCCTCGCCGTACTCGATGAAGCCGCCCGGCAGCGCGAGCTGGCCGCGGGCGGGCTCGATGTCGCGGCGGACGACCACCACCCCGAGGCCCCGGGCCGTGCGGACCGGCAGCACCGCCACCGCGACGGGCAGCGGGTTGCGCCAGACCGTCGCGCCGCAGGCCGCGCAGGCCCGCGGCCAACCGGCCCCCGCCGGATAGGCGGCGCCGCAGAAGGAGCAGTGGGAGTACGCCACGGCGGTCATGCCGCAGCACGTTACCCGGCGCACCGGTGGCCGCCGCGAGCCGCCGCCCGAGGCGTGCGGCGGCGGCTCCCGGCGGTCACGGGCGGCCCGCGCGAAGTGCGTCCCGGGCCGCCATGAGGGCGAAGCCGAGCAGGTTCGCGCCCTGCCAGCGCGCCGGATCGTCCGCGCGCGGGTCGTCGGCGGTCAGGCCGATGCCCCAGACCCGGTCGAGCGGGCTGGCCTCCACGAGCACCCGTTCGCCGGTGCCGAGCAGGTACGCCCGCAGGTCGTCGTGCTGGTCGAACTTCGCGACGCTGCCCGCCACCACGATGTCGAAGCGCCGGGCCTCCCAGGTCGCCTGGTCGAACCCCCGCACCTCGCGGCCGAGCGACTTGGCGCGTTGGGGGTGCCCGGCCGCCAGGATCCGCTCGGCGACCGCCGCGTCGCCGAACAGCATCGCCTTGTGCCACATCATCCAGTGCTCGGCGGTGGCGTACGTCCGCTCGCCGTCGGTGAACGGGGCCGGCCACCACTGGCTCAGGCAGCCGGGCCCGACGCTGCCGTCACGCTGCGGTCGGTGACCCCAGAAGTGCAGGTAGCGGATCTTCTCGCCGGCGTTGACGGCGGCGACGAGCTCGGTGACGGATCGCGGCGACATGGCGGCGAGTCTGCCCGAGGGGTCCGACGGAACGCGCGCGCTTTTCCGGCCGGCCGCCGGCGCGGTCAGGCCGGCGGCGCCCCGGTGTAGAAGGCCGTGGTGCGCTCTGCGGCGCCCCGGGCGGCCTCGGCGTCGGTGCCGTCGGCGACGCTCGCCTCGCCCCACCGCTCGCTGCTCGCCGTCACGAACTGCCGGCCCTGCTCGGACACCGACCAGGCCTCGCCCTCCTCCGGCGTGACCCCGCTGCCGTCGGCGGCCAGGTACGACGCCAGGCCGAGCAGCGCCAGGTCCCAGCCGACCCCGACCGCGCCCGGGCCGAACTGGTCCCAGCGCTCCTGGTCGACGTGTGCGACGTGCTCCAGCTCGAACCGGGTCCGGTCGTCCCCGACCGGCGTCAGCCGCACCTCGATCCAGCTCACCTCGCCGCCGAACTCCCAGGTGGCGGCGAAGCCCTTCGGCGGATCGCAGCGCTCGATCGTGCCGCCGGCGTTGCCCTCCAGCTGGTAGCGGCCGTCCAGCCGCAGGTCACCGGAGATCGGCATGAACCAGCGGGGGATCCGTTCCGCGTTGGTGCAGGCGTCCCAGAGGTCCTCCAGCGACGCGTCGTACGTCTGGCTGATGGTCATCACCCGGGCCTCGCCGGCCTCCAGCACCCGCCGGCCGAGCTGGCGGCGTACGGCGTTGATCTGCTCGGTCGCGTCGATCATCGGTCTCTCCCGTGGTCGGTCGTGTCGTCTGTCGTGGGCGGCTGCTCGCGCAGCCGCCGTTCGCGCTTGCCTCGGGCCAGCTCGGTGGCGAGGGCGTGCAGGGGCGGCGTCCAGAACCGGCGGAAGTTGTCGAGCCAGCGGTCGACCTCCCGCAGCGGCCGGGGATCGACGGCGTAGAGACGCCGGGTCCCCTCCGCCCGCACGGTGGCGAAGCCGTTGTCCCGCAGCACCTTCAGGTGCTGGGAGACGGCCGGCTGGGAGATCCCGAACTCCCGCCGGATCACGTCGCACAGCCCGCCGGCGGTCGTCTCGCCGTCGGTGAGCAGTTCGAGGATGCGGCGCCGCACCGGGTCACCGAGTACGTCGAAGGCGTGCACGGAACCCTTTATATCAGCCATCCCTTATTTAAGCGACCCGTGATGGGTCGGTGTGTCGCCGACGCCTGCGCGGAAGCGTCGGGGATACGACTCTCCACGGGTCGGTGCGAAGATCCGCACGACGCTACCCTGGCATCGACGGACATATACTTTCCGTACGATCGTGGGACCCGTGAGCGGAGGCGGGCGTGCCACTCTTCTTCCTGAGCTACGCCCATGAGGACAACCGCAACGGCCAGGTGCAGGAGTTCTTCGGCGATCTCAGCGAGGCGGTGGCCCGGCTGGCCGGCGTGGGCTGGGACCAGGCGGGATTCGTCGACGGGCAGATGCCGCTCGGCGCGACCTGGTCGCAGGAGCTGGCCGACGCCCTCGCCACCAGCTCCTGCCTGGTGGCGCTGACCTCCCCCCGCTACGTGGTCAGTGACTACTGCGGGCGCGAGTTCCGGGTCTTCGCCGACCGGGTCGACGCGCACGAGCGGGAGTTCCGTCGCCGTCCCCCCGCCGTGCTGCCGATCCGCTGGATCCCCTACGACCGCGTGCCCGAGGCGCTGACCGGCTTCCAGCACAAGAACTTCCCGGCCGGCGCCGTGTACGCCCAGGACGGGCTGCTCACCCTCAAGCAGCGCCGCCGGCACCACGACGAATACCAGGACTTCGTCGACGCGCTGGCCAAGCACATCGTGCAGACCGACCGCGAGCACCGCCTGCTCCGGCCCGCCCGACGGCCGGTGCTCGCCCAGGTCACCAGCGCCTTCGAGACCACCCGCAGGCGGCCGGCACCCGGCTCGTCCGCCGCCCGGTCGCCCCGCTCGACAAGCGCCCGGCACGTCTGGTTCGTCCTGGCCGCCGGCAGCGCGGCGGAGCTGGCCGGCACCCGCAGCGGGGCGGAGGAGCGCTACGGCGCGCTGGCCCGGGACTGGCGGCCGTACCGCCCCGAGCTGGAGGCGCCGATCGGCAGCTACGCCGGGGCGGTCGCCACCACCAAGAGCTACGGCTGGACGGTCGAGGACGCCGTCGACCTCGCCGAGGTGCGGGAGTGGGCCCGGGCGCACAACCAGATCGTCGTGCTCGTGGTGGACGTCTGGTCGGCCGGCCTGCCGCGCTACGAGCTGAGCCTCGTCGGCTACGACCGCGACCCCGACACCACCACCCCGGTGCTGGTGCCGTGGACGGCCGCCGACGACGCGGCGGCCGACGGCAACCAGCGGCTGTGGGAGACCCTGGCGCGCGTCCTGTCGCACCACGTGGTGCGCAACGATCCCGCGATGTGGCGACCGGAGATCGCCACCGCCGGCCGCTTCCACGCCGAGCTGGAGGACGCGCTGGTCGTGGCCCAGAGCCGCATCTACCGCACGGGCACGGTCTACCAGGAGCCGCCGTCGGACGGCCCGGTGCACCGCCCGATCCTCGAAGGTCCCTGATGGAGGCGGTCAGCCGATGGCGGTGAACGACGCGGCACGCGGGCAGATCGTCACGTTCTACTCCTACAAGGGCGGCACGGGACGCACGATGGCGCTGGCCAACGTGGCCTGGATCCTGGCCAGCCAGGGGCTCCAGGTGCTCGTGGTGGACTGGGACCTGGAGTCGCCCGGCCTGCACCGCTACTTCCATCCGTTCCTGCGCGACTCCGAGCTGCGCGCCACCCCCGGGGTCATCGAGATGATCTGGGATTACTCGATGGCCACGATGCAGCGCAACCCCGGCGACGACCCGCAGGAGCTGCTCGCCGGGCACGCCAAGATCCAGCGGCGGGCGGTCTCGCTGAACTGGGAGTTCCCGCACGGTGGCGTGATCGACTTCGTGGCGGCCGGCCAGCAGGACTCGGCGTACTCGCGGTTGGTGAGCACCTTCGACTGGTCGAACTTCTACGAACGCCAGGGCGGGGCGGCCTTCTTCGACGCGGTCCGCGCGCAGATGCGCGCCGAGTACGACATCGTGCTGATCGACAGCCGTACGGGCCTGAGCGACGTCGCCGGCATCTGCACCGTGCAACTGCCCGACACCGTCGTCAACTGCTTCACCATGTCGACGCAGAGCATCCGGGGCGCGTCGGCCGTGGCCCGCTCGATCCGCGCCCAGCGCCCGGACGACCCGCCGCTGCTGGTGCCCGTGCCGACCCGGGTGGAGGACGCCGAGCTGCGCAAGCTGGAGACCGGCCGGGACCTGGTCCGGGCCGAGTTCGCGTCGTTCCTCGACCACCTCTCCGACGCCGCGCGGGCCCGCTACTGGAACACCATCGAGGTGCCCTACCGCGCGTTCTACGCCTACGAGGAGATCCTCGCCGCGTTCGGCGACCGGCCGGAGCAGGCGGGCACCCTGCTGGCGGCGTACGAGCAGCTCGCGTCGGTGGTCACCGGTGGCCGGGTCACCCGGCTGGAGCCGATGCCGGAGGAGGAACGGCGCCGCTCGCTGACCGCGTTCGAGCGGTCCCGGCTCACCGCCGAGCAGACCGTGCTGGTCGGCTACGCCTCGATGGACCGGCTCTGGGCGGAGTGGATCAGCGACCAGCTCGAGGAGGCCGGGCTGCGGGTGGACCGCCGCGCGGTCGACGTGCCGGTGCGTGCGGGTGGCCGCACCGAGTTCGACCGGGCCCTCGCCGCCGCCAGCCGGGTGCTGGTCGTGCTGACCCGGCACTTCGCGGCCACGCCGCTGGCGGGGGAGGCGTGGAAGGCCGCCGCCAGCCGGGACCAGGTCGCCGGCACCGGCGTGCTGGTACCGCTGCGAGTCGACGAGTCCCGGCTCGCCCTGCCCTACACCGACCGCACCCCGGTCGACCTCAGCGACGTCGACGCCGGCACCGCCCGGACCCTGCTGCTCGAGGAGGTGGGCGCACCCGCGCACGCGGTGACCGGGCGGTCGGTCGGCCGGTTCCCCGGCTCGTTCCCGGCGGTCTGGAACGTGCGCCAGCACGGCACCACCTTCGTCGGCCGGGCGGCGCAGCTGGAGGCGCTGCGCGACCGGCTGACCGCCTCGCCCGCCTCCGGCGTGCAGGTGATCCACGGTCTGGGCGGGGTCGGCAAGACCCAGCTCGCCGCCGAGTACGCGCTCCGCTTCGCCCGCGACTACGACGTGGTCTGGTGGATCCCCGCCGACAGCGAGGAGCGGATCCGGGGCGGGCTGGCCGACCTCGCCGAGGCGATGGGGCTCGGCGCCGGCGGCGGAGGCGAGGCCGTCCGGCGGGTGCTCGACGCGCTGCGCCGGGGCGGCCCCGGCCGGCGCTGGCTGATCATCATGGACAACGCCGACGAGCCGTCGCGGGCCACCCGGGCGCTGCTGCCGCAGGGCCCCGGGCACGTCCTGCTCACCACGCGCGACCAGACCTGGAGCGAGTACGCGGGCGCCACCGAGCTGACGGTCTTCGACCGGCTGGAGAGCGTCCAGCTGCTGCGCGAGCGCGTCCGCGGCCTCACCGAGGAGGAGGCGACCCAGGTCGCGGAGAAACTCGGCGACCTGCCGCTGGCGGTGGAACAGGGCGCCGCCTACCTGCGGGCCACGGCGCTGCCGGTGCAGCAGTACCTCGCCTCGCTGGACACCCCCGGCCTGCTGCGCATCCTCGAGGGCCGGCAGTCGGCCGGATACTCCAAGACGCTCGCCGCGACCTGGCTGGTGACCCTGCGCCAGCTGCGGCAGGAGAAGCCCGCCGCCGCGCGCCTGCTGGAGCTGTGCTCGTACTACGCGCCGGAGCCGATCCCGGTCGCGATGCTCACCGGCGAGCGGTTCGCCGTCTTCATGGCCCCGTTCGACCCCACCCTCACCGACCCGATCCTGCAGGGGCTGGTCACCGCCGAGCTGGGCCGCTACGGCCTCGCCCAGGTCGACGCGGAGAACAACACCGTCCGCATCCACCGGCTGGTGCAGCTCGTCATCAAGGACCAGCTCGACGACCCCGCCGAGACCCGCCGCCAGGCCCAGTCGCTGCTCGCCGCCGCCAGCCCCCGCGACCCGGACAAACCGGCCAACTGGCCGCGCTACGCCGAGCTGTGGCCGCACGTACGTCCCTCGGCGCTGCACGAGTCGACGGCCGAGGAGGCCCGCCAGCTCGTCGCCGACACGGTGCGCTACCTCTACCGGCGCGGGGACTACGAGTCCGCGCGCTCGCTGGCCGAGGACGCGTTGGAGCGCTGGCGCGACACCGACGACGACGACCCCACCACGCTGCGGATGCGGTTCCACCTGGCCAACGTCCTGCGCGCGCAGAGCCTCTTCGACCGGGCCTTCGAGATCGACCAGGACGTCTACGACCGGCAGCGGCGGATCTTCGGCGAGCACCACCTCTACACCCTGATGACGGCCCGCAGCCTCGGGGCCGACCTGCGCGCCCAGGGCCGCTACCACGACGCCGAGCAGCGCGACCGGCGCACCCTGGAGCTGAGCGTCCGCAGCTTCGGCGAGGACAGCGGCCGTACGCTGACCGCCGAGAACAACCTCGCCGTCTCGCTGCGGCTCGTCGGCCACTTCCGGGAGGCGGCCCAGCTCGACCAGCACATCTACGAGCGGCGCCGGGAACGCTTCGGCGACGAGGACCCGTCCACCCTCGCCTCCGCCAGCAACTACGGCCGGGGCCTGCGCGACACCGGGGAGCTGTGGCGCTCGCACAGCGTCCTGCAACGCACCTCCGCCAACCAGCAGAAGATCATCGGCCCCGACCACCCGGAGACCCTGCGTACCGCCAAGGAGCTGGCGCTGACCCTGCGCCAGCTCGGCCGCTTCGCCGACGCGCACCGGGTGCTCGAACGCACGGTGGTGCGCTACCAGCGCACCCTCGGCGGCGAGCACGCCGACACCCTCTCCTGCGAGATGGCGCTGGCGACCACCTGGTCGGCGGTGGGCGACAACCCGACCGCGCTGCGGATGGCGCGGCGGCTGCGCGACGCGTACACCGAGGTCCTCGGCGCCGACCACGCGATCACCCTGGCCTGCCTCAACAACCTCGGCGTGTTCCTGCGCAAGGGCGGCGAACACCCCCAGGCGCTCGACCTCGCCCAGCGGGTCCGCGACCAGCTCCTCGCCAGCCTCGGCGAGCGGCACCCGCACACCCTGCTCGCCACGCTCAACCTCGCCAACGACCTGTTCGCGCTCGGCGAGCGCGACGCCGCCCTGCTGCTGGACACCACCGCGTACGTCGAGTTGATCCGGGCCCTCGGTGCCGAGCACCCGGACAGCGTCTCGGCGGCGCTCAACCTCGCGGTCAGCAGGATCGCCACCGAGAGCGAGGCCGACGCCGGGCGCGCCCTCTACGACGACGCGTTCGGCCAGCTGGTGCAGCTGTTCGGCGGCGACAACCCGCGGGTGGTCCAGGCCCGCCAGCGCGACCGGTTCAACGGCTACATCGAGCCCGCCCTGCTCTGAGCGCCCGCCCTGCTCTGAGCGCCCGCCCTGCGCTGGGCCCGCCCTGCGCTGGGCCCGCCCTGCGCTGGGCCCGCCCTGCGCTGGGCCCGCCCTGCGCTGGGCCCGCCATGCGCCGGGCACGGCCGGGAGGGCGCGCTAGTCGGGGCCGCCGGCCAGCCAGGTCGCGACCGCCAGCGGGTCGGCGCCGGGCAGCCGCCGGCACAGCGCCCGGACCAGGTCGGGGCGGGTGGTCAGCACCCGCGCGGCGGCGGTACGCCCCAGCCGCCCGGCGGCCAGCGCGACGCCGACCAGCGCGTCGGCGTCACCGGGGTCCCCGGCGAGCCGGCGGCGGTAGCCGACCAGGGCGCCGCCGGCGTCCCCCGCCGCGTACGCCCGGTCGGCGCGGTCCACCCGCTCCGTCGCGTCCGCCTCGCCGCTGCCCGTGCCGCCGTGCTCCGTCGTCGCCAGCAGCCGCCGCCGCACCGCCGCCTCCGCGCCGGTGTCGCCGGTCGACGCGGGCCGGGCCGGGCCGGGTACGACGGCGGGTGCGGCGATCGGCGGTGGGGGCCGACCCCGCCGCCACGCGTGCGCCACCTCCGTTACGCCGTCGTCGTCGGGAACCAGGTTGGCCAGCGCCCAGCGCACCGCCCCGCCGTCCGCGACGTCGCGCGCCGCCGCCTCGACCCGCGCGTCGCCGGTGGGCTGCCAGCCGCGCAGGGTGCCGGCCATGCCCGCCACGAAGGCCCGCCCGTCGTCGGTCAGCTCCGCGCTGCCGGCGAGCTGCGCGACGGCCCGCGCGGTCTGCACCCGCCAGTACGCGTACTCGAACGCGCAGCGGATGTCCTCGTGCCGTCGGCAGCGCCACACCTCGGCCACCCCGAGGTGGGCGTACGCGCCCTGCAACAGCGCGCCGACGGGGCGGGGGTCTGACCGCCACGGCGCCCGGTAGCGGGCCGGGCCGCCCGGCGCGTGCAGCGGCAGCAGGTCCAGTAGCGCGCCCAGCTTGGTGTGCTGCAACTCGTGCACCAGCAGCAGCGCGAGCGTCTGCGGGTCGGCCGGCACGGAGAGCGCGATGGCACCCAGTGCGGCGCGGCTGGTGGCGCTGACCGGGTGCCCGGACGGCGGCGGCGTGAGCGGCACCAGCGTACGCAGCAGCGTGGCCAGCCCCCGTGTGTGCGCCGGCAGCCGGTCGGTCAGCCAGTGCCACGCCTGCCCGGTCAGCCGGTCGAGCCGCTCCGCCGTGGCGTCGTCCAGGCGGCTCGCCGGCGGCCGGTGGTAGCGGCTCCGGTGCGGATCCTGGTCGTCGACGAGCACCCCGGCCGGAGGCGCGTCGCGGCCCGGGCTGAGCCGGCGGCTCGGCAGCCACCCGCGTGCCGGGGCGTGCCCGTCGCCCGACCCGTCGGTGGCGTGCACGGCGCCGGCCGACCCGTGCACCGACAACCCCGGCGGCGGGGGGCCCGCGCCGGCCGCCCCGGGGGGGTAGCGCCGTCCCGTGCCACGCACGAGCGCGGTGCCGGCGCCGAGCCCGACCGCGCCGCCCACCGTGGGCAGCAGCAGCGCACCCTGCGGGCAGGGCACGGCGAGCGTGAAGGCAATGCCCGCGCGCAGCGCGGCGGCCGCCGCCAGCCCGGCCAGGTAGGCCGCGTCGGGGCGGCCGTGCAGGGCGTCCGTGGCCCAGCCGGTGACCGGCGGGTGGGCCAGGACGTGGGCGACGGCCGCCGGATCCGCCCGCTCGGCGAGGGCGAGCAGGGCGAGGCACCGCGCGGCGGGCGAACCGGTCCCGTCCGCGCGGGCGGCGGCGACGGTCAGCAGCCGCCGCCGTCCGAGCTGACCGGTGCGCAGCACCTCGAGCGTGGCGTCGTCGCCGTGGCCCGCGGCGAGGCCGGCGAGCTGGGCGGGGGAGAGCACCACCGACTCACCGCCGCCGGGCCGGGGCGGCGTCGGGCGGAGCGGCCAGGGTGCGGCGGCGCAGGGCGTCGACGTCCGCCGCCACCACCCGTCGTACGTGGTCGATGAGCCGGTAGAGGTCGGGGCAGTAGACCGACGGGTGCGCGAAGCCGGCGCCGGCGCGGAAGCGGTGCGCGTACAGGCCGCCACCGCAGGCGCTGAGCACGGGGCAGGCCCGGCACGCGGCGGCCAGGACGGCCGGACCGGTCGGCCGGCCCGCCAGTGCCGGGTGCCGCAACGCCTCGTCGAAGGAGTGGCGGAAGACGTCGAGGCCGGTACGCATCGACGCGTCGTCGGTCGTCTTCAGGGTGTCGGTGCCCTCGATGGTGCCGTCGGTCTCGATCGTCATGACGTCCGGCTCGGCGAAGCCCACCGCCCGGGTGCCGCTGCGGCCGCCGAGCACCAGCGCGATCAGCGACTCGAACAACCGGATCCCGGTGCGGCGGGGCGTCGTGGCGTACCAGCGGTCGAAGACGGCCACCAGCCAGTCGCCGTACGGGGTGTCGGTGCCGCCCGGCCGGCGCCCGGGCGGGGGAGTGCTCCAGTTGCCGTGCGGCAGCAGCAGGTCCAGGCGGGGCGGGTCGAACGCGAGCAGCGACTCGTAGACGCCCACCGGGTCGTTGGCCAGGTCGACAGTGCAGAGCAGTCCCGCCCAGCGGGACCGGTGCCGTGGGCGGCCGAGCAGCCGCAGCGCGGCGGCCACGTCGGCGAAACTGCCCCGTCCGTCGGGGTAGCGGCGGTGCAGGTCGTTGGCGGCCCGGCCGCCGTCGAGGCTCACCCCGACGTCGATGTCGTGGCGGTGGCACAGCGCCAGGAACTCATCGTCCAGCAGCACGCCGTTGGTCTGCACGCCGACGTCGAGCGCCGCGCCGGGGGGCAGTGCCGCCCGCAGGGTGCGTACGGTCCGGTCGAGGGTCGCCGGACCGGCCAGCAGCGGCTCGCCGCCGTGCAGCACGACGCGTACCCGGTCGGGGCCGTGCCGTGCCAGGTGCTCGCCGAGGCGCCGCGCGACCTGGGCCACGGTCCCCGGCGCGATCACCCGGGGCCGCTCCCGCCACCGCTGGTCGGCGCTTCGGTAGACGTAGCAGTGGTCGCACGCCAGGTTGCAGCGGCTGTGCACCTTGAGCACGAGTTGCCGGACCCGGGCCGGCGGCGCCGCGCCGGCCACCGGGGCGGGCCCGCAGGACCCCGCCGCCGGTGCCGGGGGGTCGTGCCGGGTCGGCGGACGGGCGTGGTCAGGGTGGGGCGGGGCGGCCGACGTCGGGGCGTCGGCGGACACGTCAGAAGCTCGACTCGAACGCCGACACGTCGAGCTGCCGGCCCGGCTCGTCGCCGGCCACGAGCGTGGCCAGCACGTGGGCCAGCACTCCGTCGCCGGCACCGGCGAGCAGGTCGGCCAGCGGTACGTCCCCCAGCCGCACCAGGGCGGCCCCCGCATCCACCGACGGTGGCGGCAGCTCGGTCTCAGCCACGGTGGACCGTCCGGCGACCGTGTGCCCTGCCGCGCGTCATCGCTGCGCTCACCCCGCCTTTTCTACACCATCGGGTGCCTGCCCCGACGGCCCGACACCGCACCCCGGGGCGGGCGTCGGCGGCACCCCGACGGCCCCGGCCGAGCGATCCGCCGCCGGTGTGTCCGGCAACGGGGACGCGTCCGGCGGCGTGCGGTGACAGGTGGTGGACCCGGGTGGCACCGGCACTGCCCGGGACCGCGATGACCGGTGACATCCCGCCTCCCGTCGGCGTCGGTGTCCGAAGCATAGGGGCGCGGCGGCCTCCGCAGCGACCACCCTCCGTAAACCCGACTCAGGGTCTGTCGTACCCGTGGTCCATGATCCATGTCGTCACAGCGACGCCGGCGACCCCTCCGGCGTGCGGATGGTCATGGGCGGCGCCGGGAGCGGCGGACGGGAGGTCGGACAGTGGCTGACGCGGAACGGACCGCGTGGCGACGGCGCAGCACGGTGCGGGTGGTGCCGCCCGCGCGGCCCCGCAAGCTGGCCAAGGTGCCCTTCCTGGAGCTGGCCGACGGGCGGTTGCAGGGCGTGGTCTCCAGCGGGTCGGACGTCGACCGGGTCTACGTCTCGTCGATCGCCTCCGGCACCCACGCCTACCACTGCAGCACCAACAACAACCGCCCCTGCGGCGGGCTGCGCGGCGCGCCGTGCAAGCACCTGCACGCCCTGGCCGACGAGGCACTGCTCCAGTACGGCGCCGACCGCGTCGCCCGCTACCTGCGGGTCGACGTCGGCGCGGGGGTGGACACCGCCCGGGAGCTGCTGGCCGCCCTCGCCGGGCGGCACGAGCCGACCCCCGCCGCCGTCGTGTTCAGTCGCTTCCTGCGCCACCTGTCCTACCTGGAACTGCCCGGCAGCGCGGTCCCCCTGCCCGAGCTGCACTGGTTCCCGGCCACCGGGGCGGGCCGCTGATGCTCGGCACGCAGCTCACCGTCCTGCGCGACGGCACCCCGACCGGCCTGACCGACGCCCTCGACCTGGTCGCCGGCCTCGACGACGCCCTGCTCCGCGGCCTTGCCCGGGTGGGTGAGGCCGACGCCGCTGCGCTCGCCGCCATGGCCGGCGCGCTGACCGCCACCCCGCTCGGCGACCGGCTCGCCGAGGCGGTGGCCAAGGTGACCGCCGGCTCGGTGGCCGAGGAACACCTGCTCGCCCTCGCCGGCGCCCGGTGCGCGCTGCTCGGCGCCGCCCACGACGCGCTGCTCGGGCAGCTCGACACCGCGCTGGGCCGGGCCCGCGCCCCCTGGGCTCCCGGCCCGGTCGAGTCCCCGGGCACCGGGTCAGCGGCCCGCGCCGGCGTCCGCGCCTGGCTGCACGAGGTGGCGGTGACCGGGTGGGGCGGCGTCGACCACGAGCTGGTGGCCGCCGCGGGGGCGCCGGTCGAGGCCGCCCTCGCCGAGCCCGGCCTGCGCCGGCTGGCGGTGCTGCTCGACGGGCTCGCCGCCGAGCTGCGCGCCTGCGTGCCGGTCGCCACGATGGCGCAGCCGCCGCTGCGGCGCTGGGCCGACCTCTGGGCCCGGGGCGTGCTGCTCGCCCAGGACGCGGCGGCCGAGTCCGTCCCGACCGCCGTCGAGGAGGTCTCCGGGCGGCTGCTCGTGCTCGGCGTCGACGTGCACGAGCACGACACCGCCGTGCAGGCGCAGGTGCACGCGATCCTCGAACCGGCCGACGGCGGGCCGCCGCGGCTGGTCCGCTGCGCGGTCGGCGCGGTCAAGGTGGAGACGATCGTCGGGCCCGCGCTGTGGCGGCTGCTGGACGCCCATCCCGTGCTGCTGGCCGCGCTGGCCGAGCGGCGCAGCCTCACGGTCACCGGGCTGCCGCTGCACGGGGCGGACCTGCTCTGGCGGGACGACCGGGTGCGACCCGGCGAGCCGGCCGACCCGTTCGCCACCGCCCGGGTCCTGTTGCCGACGGCCGTCGCGGCGGCGCCGGCGCCCCTGGAGCGGCATCCCGTCGGGATCGCCGAGCCCGTGCTGGTGGAGGGCTACACCGTACGCGACGACGACGGCACGACGACCTTCGACATCGGCGGCCAGTCGATCGCCGTCGAGGTCCACCGGCTGCCGTCCTGCGGCCCGCTCACCCCCGCGCTGGTGGCCGCCTCGTCCGCGTGCCTCGGCCTGATCCGGTGGGACGACGGACGGTGGTCGCTGCAACCCCTGGCGGTGCGGGCCACCGTCAAACGCCAGCCGGTCGAGGCGCACACCGGCGACTGGGCGGGCGGGGTCACCGACCCGAAGATCGCCAAGGCCGAGGCCAAGGCGGGCGACGCCGTGGCGGTGCTGCGCGAGCGCGCGGGACGGTTGCTGCGCCGATGAACGACTCCCCGACCCCCGCGGACCTCGCCGACGCCAACCGGCGCCAGGTGCTCTACTGGCGGCTGCTGGCCCGGCTCTTCGACCCCGACGAGCAGCCCGCCCTGGAGTCGGCCAGCATGGCGGTCGTCGAGGACCTCGGGCTGCCGGCCGCCCTGCTGGACCCGGCGGTGTCGGTGGACACCGTCGTCCAGCGCTTCCCGGCCGTCGCCGACGAGCTGCGCGGCCTGCTCAGCCCGACACCCGACGCCCCTGCGGCCGCCGACCTTCCCGACACGCCGGCTGGCGGCCTGCCCGCCGAGCCGGCTGCCGGAGTCGCCGCGTCGGCTCCCGAGCCGCCCGACGGGCCCGCGCCCGGCACCGCCAGCACAGCGGCACCCGGCGAGGCCGCCGTGCCGGGCGCCGACCCTGCCACCGCGCCTGCCGTCGAGGCGGGTGGCGACGGGCCGCCGGGCGCGTCGGGTGCGCCCGGCGCCGCCGAGGTACGCCGCGCCGCGCTGGTGTCGAAGCTGCTGCTCAACGTGTTCGCCACCGGCCACGGGGCGGTCGACGCCGGCCAGTTGGCCCGGTGGCAGTCCGACGCCGGCTGGTTCGAGCAGGCCCTCGGGATGGAGCCCGGCGGGCTGCGCCGGCAGGGCGGCGGCGACGGTCTCGGCGGGGTGCTGGCCGGCATCGAGGGCGACCTGGTCCGCCGGATGCACCTGCGGGAGGTGCTGGCCGACCCGGTGCTGGCCAGCCGGCTGACGCCCAGCATGTCGCTGATCGAGCAGCTGCTGCGGGACAAGGCCAACCTCTCCGGGGTGGCCCTGGCCAACGCCAAGGCGCTCATCCGCCGGTTCGTCGACGAGGTCGCCGAGGTGCTGCGTACCCAGGTCGCGCAGACCAGCGTCGGCGTCGTCGACCGGTCCGTGCCGCCGAAGCGGGTCTACCGCAACCTCGACCTCGACCGCACCATCTGGCAGAACCTGACCAACTGGAGCCCGGAGGACGAGCGCCTCTACGTCGACCGGCTCTACTACCGGCAGACCGCCCGCCGGGTCACGCCGGCCCGGCTGATCGTGGTGGTGGACCAGTCGGGCTCGATGGTCGACTCCATGGTCAACTGCACGATCCTCGCGTCGATCTTCGCCGGCCTGCCCAAGGTGGACGTGCACCTGATCGCGTACGACACGCGGGCGCTGGACCTCACGCCGTGGGTGCACGACCCGTTCGAGGTGCTGCTGCGTACCAAGCTGGGCGGCGGCAACGACGGCCCGGTCGCGATGGCGCTGGCCCGCCCCAAGATCGTCGAGCCGAAGAACACGGTCATGGTGTGGATCTCGGACTTCTACGAGTTCGACCGCTCCCAGCCGCTGTTCGACGGCATCGAGGCGGTGCACCGCTCCGGGGTGCGGTTCATCCCGGTCGGCTCGGTCAACAGCTCGGGCCAGCAGAGCGTCAACCCCTGGTTCCGGCAACGCTTCAAGGACCTGGGCACGCCGGTCATCTCCGGTCACATCCGCAAACTCGTCTTCGAGCTCAAGAGCTTCCTCACCTAGGAGAACAACCCCTCATGTCCGAGATGCTCCGTGCCCCCGCCGAGGTCAAGTACGCCGAGGAACTCGACTTCCTGGAGTCGGTCGACACCGATCCGAAGCCGTTCTCGTGGCGGCTGAGTCCGCGGATGGTCCGCCTGTTCATCCTCGGCTCGGAACGGGCCGACGGGCTCGACCGGGAGATCCCGCAGAAGTGGTTCGGCGACCGCACGTTCGTCGAACGCAGCATCGTGACCCTGGCGTCGGACCGGGGCCTGCTGCTGATCGGCGACCCGGGCACCGGCAAGAGCTGGCTGGCCGAGCTGCTGTCCGCCGCCGTCTGCCGCAACTCGACCCTGGTGGTCCAGGGCACCGCCGGCACCACCGAGGACCACATCAAGTACTCGTGGAACGTCTCCATGGTCATCGCGCGGGGCCAGTCCCGGGAGTCGATGATCCCGTCGCCCATCATGACGGCGATGGAGCAGGGCACCGTCGGCCGGTTCGAGGAGCTGACCCGCTCCACCAGCGACGTGCAGGACGCGCTGATCTCGATCCTGTCGGAGAAGTACGTCTCCATCCCGGAGCTGGACCACGACAACATCGTCTTCGCCAAGCCCGGCTTCTCGATCATCGCCACCGCGAACAGCCGGGACCGGGGCGTGAACGACCTCTCCTCCGCGCTCAAGCGGCGGTTCAACTTCGTCCGGATCCCCGTGGTGACCAACAAGCGCAGCGAGGCCGAGATCGTCCGCTTCCGCACCGAGGAACTGCTGCGCCGCCACCAGATCACGCTGGACGTGCCGCCCACCCTGCTCGACATCCTGTTGCAGAGCTTCGCCGACCTGCGCGCCGCCGCCACCTCGGCGACCAGCGACGACGAGAAGCTGGAGTCGGCGCTGTCCACCGCCGAACAGATCGGCGTGCTGGAGGACGCCATCCTGCACAGCCAGTTCTTCGGCGACCGCACCCTGCGCGCCGCGACGCTGGCCGGGTCGCTGGTCGGCTCGCTGGCCCGCCGCAGCCCCGAGGACCTGGCGATCCTCAACAAGTACCTGCACGGGGTGGTCGAGCCGCGCGCCAAGCAGGACGGCGGCTGGGAGGGCTTCCTCGACGGTGGCCGCCAGGCGATCGCCGCCCTGTCGTGACCGCCCCCACCACCGCGGGGCCGTTCGGCGCGCTGCGCGAGCAGCTCACGGCCGCCGCGGGCGCTTTCGCCGGCAGCTCGGGCGCCGTCGCGGAGATCCTGGCCGGCATCGTCGACGACGTCGACCGCGCCCTCGGCGAGGAACTGGAGATCTTCCCGGTCTGCCACCACTCCCCGGCGTCCGCGCTGGCCATGGTCCGCAGGCTGCGCGCGAAGCAGCCGAAGGTGATCTACCTGGAGCTCTGCGAGGACCTCCAGCCGCTGCTGGGCGAGCTGCGCAACTGCAGTCTCCCGGTGGCCGTGCAGGCCTTCGCCTCGGAGCTGGACGGCTTCCCGGCCGACTGGGGGCCGCTCAGCGTGGTCGCGCCGATCACCGAGGCCAGCGCCGAATACCAGGCCATCGCGTACGCGCTGGAGACGCCGGGCGTCGAGCTGGTGCTGGTGGACCGCTCCACCGACCACGTCTTCCAGTGGTCGCCGCGCCGCCCCGCCGACGAGGCCCCGGCCGGCGGGGACGTCGAGGCCGCCGCGCCGGCGGGGGAGGAGGCTGCCCTGCACGGCGACGCGGTCGGCGTCGAGATCGGCGACCTGCGGCCCCGCTTCGCGGAGCTGGAGGCCTACCTCCTGCACCACGGCAAGGTCCGGCACTGGTCGGAGTGGTGGGACCAGTACGTCGAGCAGCCGCTGGCCGACGCCGACCACGACACCTACCGGCAGGTGATGGTGCTGATCGGCAGCCTGTTCCGGCGGCTGCGCCCGGCCGGGGCGGAGCGGCAGGACCGCGACGAGGACCGCGAGCGCTACATGTGGACCCGGATGCGGCAGCACCTCGCCGCCTCCGGGGCCGATCCCGCCGACTGCCTCTACGTCTGCGGCGCGTTCCACGCCGCCAGCCGGGTGGAGCAGTTCGGGCTGCGGTCCGACGCCCCCTTCGAGATCAGCCCGCGCACCGGCACCCGATGGCACTACGGGCTCATCCCGTCCAGCCACTCCGCCATCGAGGCGCAGTTCGGCCTCGCGCCCGGCTCGGTGTCGATCGCCTCCGCCACCTGGACGAAGGCGGTCGCCCGCACCAAGCTGAGCCCGTTCCGGCTGGAGGGGCAGCGGGGCGGCCGGACCCGCACCGGTGGCCGCCGCCGCGCCACCCCGGCACCCGCACCCGCCGCCGGGGTCGCCGACCGGCTCTCCGGCTACCTGGCGCAGCCGCCGGCGACGCAGGGACTGGACGAGGCGGAGCTGCGCGGCTGGTGCGTCGACATCGTCCGGCTGGCCCGGCGCAACGGCTACCTGGCCAGCACCGCCGACGCGATCGCCGTCTTCGAGACCTCGATCCTCCTCGCCGGCCTGCGCAACCGCGCGCGCCCCACGCCGTACGACTTCGCCGACGCGGCGGTCACCTGCATCGAGAAGGACGTCGTCCCGGGCCGCCGGGACGTCCGCCGGCTCTGCGAGATCCTGTTCGGCGGCGACCGGGTCGGTCAGGTGGGCTACGAGGCCCTTCCGCCGCTCGCCCGCGACGTCCACGACCGGCTCGCCCCGCTCGGGCTGGACCTGGAGAAGCGCACGATCCAGCGGGCCCTGGTGGACCTGCGGGCCAACCCCGAGCTGGTGCCCTGCTCGGATCTGCTGTGGCGGCTGCGGCACCTGCTGCCCCGCGACGCGGTCCGGCCCATCATGGGCGAGCGCCGGTTGGGGCAGCGCTCGATCCAGGAGAGCTGGGACCTGGCCCTCGGCCGCAGCCAGCGGGCGCTGATCGAGCTGGGCTACGAGGGGGTGACCGTCGAGCAGGTGCTGGAGCAGCGCCTGCGCCGCGCCGTGCGGGGCCCGGAGGCGACGGCCTCGGTCGCGCTGGAGGCCGTCGAGGACGCCATCCGGCTCCTCGACAGCCCGCGCCTGGTCGACGAACTCGGCGCCCGGGCGGTGGAGCTGCTCGCCGCCGAACGCACCGTCGACGACGCCCCCGAGGTGCTGCGCCGGATCCGGCGGCTGCTGGCCCACCACCGCGCCACCGGGCCGCTGCCGGCCTGGTGCGAGGCGTTCGTGACCACCGGGTACGCGCACTACTGCACCCTGCTGCCCACGGCGTTCGTCGACGAGGAGAGCGGCGTGCGTCAGGTCGGCGCCATGCTGGGCTTCCTGTTCGGCATGGAGAGCCTGGCGATCTCCCTGGGCTGCGACCGGTCCCAGCTCGAACTCGCCGTCGCGCAGTCCCATCCGGAGACGCCGGCCAAGGTGGCGCTGCTCTGGGCCGCCCGGCACCAGTTGGGCCTGCTGCCCCTGGCCGAGTTGCGCGAGCGGTGCGCCGCGCTGCTCGCCAACCCGCTGGTGGTGCCCGCCTTCCCGCAGTACCTCAGCGGCTTCGTGCAGGCCCTGGAGCCGGTGCCGGGGCTCGCGCCGTTCGTCGTGGAGGTGATGTCGTCCGCGTTCGCCCGGTTGCCCGACCCGGTCCTGCTGCCGTGGCTGCCCACCCTGATCACCACGTTGCGCGAGCACGGCGCGGAGCTGGTGCCGCTGCTGGTGCGGGAGGCGGGGCGTACGTTCCCCGGCTCGCTGGCCGCGCTGGACGCCTGGGTGCCGCCGTGGTCGGCCTCGGCGCCGCCGTCGACGCCGGCGGTCCCCGCCGCCGTGTCCGGGCCGGTCGCCGCGCTGCTGGAGGCCAACCCGCAGAGCGTGGACGCCGTCGCCGCGCTCCTCGGTTGCGACGGCGGCTGGCGCGAGCCGGACGCCGCCACCACCGCCGTTCCCGCCGGCCTGACCGCGCTGCTGGCGGCGCATCCGGAGACCGTCGACGCCGTGGCCGACCTGCTGGCGGCCACCCCGCGCTGACCGGCGCCGGCCGTCGGCGGCCACCCCGCGCTGACCGGCGCCGGCCGTCGGCGGAGCAATTTCCGGCGGGTTGTCGATCCTGGCCCGCTCCGTTCGTGTGGAGGATGAGAGGCCGGCGGCACCGTCGGCCGCCGACGCGGGGAGGGGCCATGAAGCAGTACCTGCTCAGCATCCACCAGCCAAACGGTGACGGGCTGCCGGACCCGGAGTTCCTGGCCGGGGTGATGCGCGAGTTGGGCGCCATCCGGGAGGAGTTGGAGGCGTCCGGCTGCTGGGTGTTCGGCCAGGGGTTGCACGCGCCCGACACGGCGACCGTGCTGCGGCCGTCCGACGGCGAGGTGCTGGTCACCGACGGGCCGTTCGTCGAGGGCAGGGAACACCTCGGCGGGATCACCATCCTCCGGGCGCCCGACCTCGACGCCGCGCTGGCGTGGGGCCGCCGGTACGCGCTGGCCACCACCCTGCCGATCGAGGTGCGCCCCTTCCAGGGCGAGAGCTGACCATGCCCGACGTGGAGGCGGTGTTCCGCGCGGAGTACGGCCGCGCGGTCGCCGTCCTCGTCCGCCTCCTCGGCGACATCGACATCGCCGAGGAGGCGGTGCAGGAGGCGTTCACGGTGGCGGTGGCGCGGTGGCCCGAGACCGGGCCGCCGCCCAGCCCGGCCGGCTGGATCATCACCACCGCCCGGAACCGGGCCGTCGACCGGCTGCGGCGGGAGGCCTCCCGCGCCGACCGGTACGCCCAGGCCGCCCTCCTGCACGTCCGCGACGTACCGCCCGAGGAGGGACCCGTGCGCGACGACCGGCTCCGCCTGATCTTCACTTGCTGCCATCCGGCGCTCGGCCCCGCCGCCCGGGTCGCGCTGACCCTGCGGCTGCTGGGCGGGCTGGGCACCGCCGAGATCGCCCGGGCGTTCCTGGTGCCGGAGGCGACCATGGCCCAGCGGATCGTCCGGGCCAAGGCCAAGATCCGCGACGCGGGGATCCCGTACCGGGTGCCCGGCGACGCCGACCTGCCGGACCGGCTCCCCGCCGTGCTGGCCGTGCTCTACCTGATCTTCACCGAGGGGCACACCGCCAGCTCCGGCGACCGGCTGGTCCGCGACGATCTGTGCGCCGAGGCGATCCGGCTCGGCCGGCTGCTGGTGCGGCTCATGCCGGACGAGCCCGAGGCGCTGGGGCTGCTGGCGCTGATGCTGCTCACCGAGGCGCGCCGCCCCGCCCGCACCACGGCCGACGGCGCGCTGGTGCCGCTGCCCGAGCAGGACCGCCGCCGGTGGGACGCCGGGCTCGTCGGCGAGGGGCAGGCCCTGGTCCGCCGCTGCCTGCGCCGCGACCGGCCGGGGCCATACCAGATCCAGGCCGCGATCGCCGCCGTGCACAGCGACGCGCCCGACGCCGCCGGCACCGACTGGGCGCAGATCCTCCGGCTGTACGACCAGCTCACCGCGTACGCCCCGGGGCCGGTGGTGGCGCTGAACCGGGCCGTCGCGCTCGCCGAGGTGGCCGGGCCGGCAGCGGGGCTGGCCGCCGTCGAGGTGCTCGACCTGGCCGGGTACCACGTGTTCCACGCCGTCCGGGCGGACCTGCTGCGGCGGCTCGGCCTGGCGGGGGAGGCGGCGCGGGCGTACCGGACGGCCGCCGAGCTGACGGACAACGCGGCCGAACGCGCCTTCCTGGACAGCCGGGCGACGTCGGTGCTGACGGGCGGTTGACGCCCGCGCCCCGCGCGTTTGTCCAGCCAGTGGGCCGGGAACTCGGGTCGTCCGGCAGCGCGGCGCCCGGCGCGTCGCCCGACGAACGGACGCGAGCGCCCATGACGTACCGTCCGGCACTTGCCACCGCCTCCGACCAGACCACGCTGACGCTCGGGGTCGAGGAGGAGTACCTCCTGCTCGACCCGCGGACCGGGGAGAGCCTGCCGGTCGCCGACCGGGTGCTCACCGCCCTGTCCGGCAGCGCGCGGGACCAGAGCCGGCAGGAGTTCCGGCACAGCATGGTGGAGATGGTCACGCCGGTCACCGCCGACCTGGCCGAGCTGCGCGCGCACCTGGTGGCGCTGCGCCGCTCCGTCGGCGACGCGGCCGAGGCCGCCGGGGCGCGGCTCGTCGCGGTCGGTGCCACGCCCGTGCACGAGCCGCACCGGACGGTGCCGGACAAACCGCGCTACCACGCCATGTCCCGGCGGTTCGGGCCGGTGGCGCACGACCCCGCCGTCTGCGGCTGCCACGTGCACGTCGGGATGCCCGACCGCGAACTGGCCATCCAGGTCTGCAACCACCTGCGCCCCTGGCTGCCGGTGGTGCAGGCGATCACCGCCAACTCGCCGCTGCACGACGGACGCGACACCGGGCACGCCAGTTGGCGCTCCATGCAGCTGGAACGCTGGCCCAGCATCGGGCCGACCCCGCACTTCGAGTCGGTCGCCGACTACGACGCGACGGTGGCGGAGCTGATCGACGCAGGGATCATGCTCGACGCGGCGATGGTCTACTGGTACGCGCGCCCGTCGGCCGCGTACCCCACGGTGGAGGTGCGGGTGGGCGACGTCTGCCCGGCGGTGGACGACACGGTGCTTGTCGCCGGGCTGGTCCGCGCGCTCGTCGCGACGATGGCCGACGACGCCCGCGCCGGGGTCCCCGCCCGACGGATCCGGGACTGCCTGGTCTCCGCCGCGCACTGGCGGGCCGCCCACGACGGGCTGGAGGGCGACCTGATCGACCTGCGCGCTGGCGTCGCCCGTCCCGCCTGGGACCTGGTCGGCGAGCTCGTCGACACGGTCGCGCCGGCCCTGGCCCGCCACGGCGACCTCGACTACGTACGCGACCAGCTGGTCCGGCTGCGGCGCGACGGCAACGGCGCCACCCGGCAGCGCCGGGTCATGGCCCGCACCGGCGACGACGTGCGCGCCGTCCTGGACCACCTGGCCGCCGAGACCCGCGCCGCCTGACCCGCCGAGCCCTGGCGACCGGGTGCGTCGGCCGGGAGGCGGTCAGCGGATGTCGTGGGACTGGAGCCAGAGTTCCAGCAGGCCGAGCTGCCACAGCTTGTTGCTGCCGGCGGCGGCCTGCGCCCGGTCCGGCTCGGCGAGCAGCTCGGCGACGTACTCGCGGCGGAACAGGCCGCGCTCGCGGGCGGCGGGCGCGGCGAGGGCCTCGGCGACGAGCTGCCGCACCGGCCCGTCGACGTTGCGCAGCGCCGGCACCGGGAAGTAGCCCTTCGGCCGGTCGACCACCTCGACGGGCAGCACCTGGCGGGCCACCTCCTTGAGTACGCCCTTGCCGCCGTCGGCCACCTTGTGCTCGGGTGGGCAGGCCGCCGCCAGCGCCACCAGGTCCTGGTCCAGGAATGGGGTGCGCACCTCCAGCCCCCACGCCATGCTCATGCTGTCCACCCGCTTGACCGGGTCGTCGGGGAGCATCAGGTGGGTGTCCAGGCGCAGCACCGCGTCCAGCGCCGTCTGCGCGCCCGGCGCGGCCAGGTCCGCCGCGAGCAGCTCGCGGCTGGCGTCGCGGTCGCAGGCGTACGCCGGGTCCACCACCCGGCTCAGCTCGGCGTGGTCCCGGTCGAAGAACGCGTCGGCGAAGGTGGCCGCCGCGTCGTCGCGGGGCACCCGCGTGAGGGGCTGGTGGTAGCCGTAGCCGGCGAAGACCTCGTCGGCGCCCTGGCCGGACTGGGCCACCTTGACGTGCCGGGCGACCTGCTCGGAGAGCAGGTGGAAGGCGACCACGTCGTGGCTGCCCATCGGCTCGGTCATCGCGTGCACGGTCCGCCGTACCGCCGGGACCAGGTCGTCGTCGGCGAGCCGGATGCGGTGGTGGTCGGTGCCGAACGTGCGGGCGACCAGGTCGGAGTAGTGGAACTCGTCGCCGGCCTCGCCGCCGCGGCTGTCGAAGCCGATGCTGAAGGTCTGCAGGTGCTGCTGCCCGGCCTCGGCCAGCAGCGCCACGATCATGCTGGAGTCCAGGCCGCCGGAGAGCAGCACGCCGACGGGTACGTCGGCGACGAGCCGCCGCCGTACCGCCTCGCGCAGCGCCTCCCCGACGGCGGCCCGCCAGTCCTCGGCGTCCATGCCGGCGTGGGCGGGGTCCCGGGCGTAGTCGGGCCGCCAGTAGACGTGCTGGCGGCTGCGCCCGTCGGCCTCGACGACGCGCACGGTGGCCGGGGGGAGCTTGCGGATGCCGCGCAGGACGGTGCGGGGCGCCGGGACGATGGAGTGCCAGGAGAGGTAGTGGTGCAGCGCCACCGGGTCGATCGAGGTGTCCACGTCGCCGGCGCGCAGCAGCGCCGGCAGGGTGGAGGCGAACCGCAGCCGGCCGGGTGACTCGGCGAGGTAGAGGGGCTTGATGCCGAGCCGGTCGCGGGCCAGCACGAGCCGGCGCCGCCGGCGGTCCACCAGCACGACGGCGAACATGCCGACCAGGTGGTCGACGAACTGCTCGCCCCACTGCGCGTACGCCACCAGGACGACCTCGGTGTCGCTGGTGGAGTGGAACGTGTGCCCCGCGCCGCGCAGCTCCTCGCGCAGCTGGGGATAGTTGTAGACGCAGCCGTTGAAGACCAGCGCCAGCCCCAGGTCGTCGCGGACCATCGGCTGGGAGCCGGCCTCGGTGAGGTCGATGATGGTGAGCCGGCGGTGCCCGAGGACCACCCAGCCGTCGTCGAAGAGGCCCTCCCCGTCGGGGCCCCGGGAGCGCATCGCCTCGGTCATCCGGGTCACCGCGCCGGCGTCCGGCGTCGATCCGTCGAACCTCGCCTCGCCACTGATGCCGCACATCGTCAGCGGTCACCGGGCTTCCGGGGCATCCGACCCACCGTGATCACTCCTGTCGGCGTCGCAGGTGTGCCGGGCCGCCCGCGCGGGGGACCCGGTCCCGTCGGCAGGACGGGTGGCTGGGCTACCCGCCGCCGGGGGCGGCAAACCCCGGTGCCACGCGCGTCGGGCGGTCAGTCGCGCAGCGTACGCAGGATGCGGGCGAGCTGTTCCCGGTCGGCGGGTGCCAGGCGGCCGAACAGCTCCTCGGCGGCGGCCCGGCGGGCGGCGTGGATGGCGGCGCCAGCGCGTGTGCCCTCCCCGGTCGGCGCGACCAGGGTGGCGCGCCGGTCCGCCGGATCGGGCCGGCGCCGCACGAGCCCGCGTGCCTCGAGGTCGTCCACGACCTCGGTGGCCGAGCGCGGGGCGATGCGCAGGTGCTCGGCGAGCGCGCTGAGCCGCAGCGCGCCGTGCCGCATCAGCACGCCGAGCGCCCGGGACTGCGCGGGCGTGACGTCCCAGGGCGCGAGCGCCTCGCGGGTGCGGTGGCGCAGCCGCCGGGTCACCGCCCAGAACGCCTCGGCGAGGCCGTCCTCGGCGTCGTCCGTGTCTGCCGTCACGGGGAATACGGTAGCAGCAGAAGCTGTTGTTCCCTCATGTTGAGGCAACCTCAGCATCTCCCACGTGAGGAAGTACCCCTTGGAACCCGTCCTCTCCGGCCGCGACCGCGGCCCCCGCAAGGTCAGCGCCGCCGAGAAGGCGCAGGCCCGCCAGGTGTCCCTGCGGCGCATCGGCGCGCTCTTCGCCCGGCACCGGGCGGCGCTCGCCACCGTCACCGCGATCATCGTGGTCTCCTCGGTGCTCGCCATGGCCTCGCCCTTCCTGCTCCGCGCCGTGATCGACCGTGCCCTGCCCGAGCGCGACCTGCCGTTGCTGGGCTGGCTGGTGGCCGGCATGGTCGCCGTCGCCGCCGTGACCTCGGTGCTCGGCGTGCTCCAGACCTGGATCTCCACCCGGGTCGGCCAGCAGGTCATGCACCGGCTGCGCACCGACGTCTTCACCCACCTGCAACGGCAGTCCCTGGCGTTCTTCACCCGCACCCGCACCGGCGAGGTGCAGTCGCGCATCACCAACGACATCGGCGGCATGCAGAGCGTGGTCACCTCGACCGCCACCTCGATCGCGGCCAACCTGACCACCGTCGTCGCCACGGCGGCGGCGATGGTCGCGCTCTCCTGGCGGCTCTCGCTGGTCTCGCTCGTCGTGCTGCCGCCGGCCATCTGGCTGACCCGACGCGTCGCCCACCTGCGCCGCGAGATCACCGCGCAACGCCAGCGCGAACTCGCCGACCTCAACGTCACCGTCGAGGAGGGGCTGTCCGTCAGCGGCGTGCACCTGGCCAAGACGCTGGGCACCGGCCCCGCCCTGGCCGCCCGCTTCGCCGCCTCGTCGGACCGCCTGGTCGACCTGGAACTGCGCTCCGAACTCGCCGGCCGCTGGCGGATGGCCACCATGAGCGTCGTCTTCGCCGCCATCCCGGCGGTCATCTACCTCAGCGCCGGGCTGCCCGGCGCCGCCGGCACGCTCAGCATCGGCACCCTGGTCGCCTTCACCGCGTTGCAGGGCGGGCTCTTCCGCCCCCTGATGGGCCTGCTCAACGTGGGCGTCTCCGTGACCGCCTCGCTCGCGCTGTTCGCCCGGATCTTCGAGTACCTGGACCTGCCGGTCGAGGTGGACGACCCCGCCGAGCCGGTCGACGTCGACCCCCGCCGGATCCGGGGCGAGCTGCGCCTGACCGACGTCACCTTCCGCTACCCGGGCAGCGACACCGCCGCCGTCGCCGGGATCACCCTCGACGTGCCGGCCGGCAGCGGCCTGGCGCTGGTCGGGGAGACCGGCTCCGGCAAGAGCACCCTGGCCGCGCTGATCAGCCGCCTGCACGACCCGACGAGCGGCCGGATCACCGTCGACGGCGTCGACCTGCGCGACCTGCGCCTGGCCGATCTGGCCGCGATCGTCGGCGTGGTCAGCCAGGAGACGTACCTGCTGCACACCACCGTGCGGGAGAACCTGCGCTACGCCCGCCCGGACGCCACCGACGCCGAGATCGAGGCCGCCGCCCGCGCCGCCCAGATCCACGACCTGATCGCCGGGCTGCCCGACGGGTACGACACCATGGTCGGCTCGCGGGGACACCGCTTCTCCGGCGGCGAGAAGCAGCGCCTCGCGATCGCCCGTACGCTGCTGCGCGACCCGCGCATCCTGATCCTCGACGAGGCCACCAGCGCGCTGGACACCGAGACCGAGCGCGCCGTGCAGCGGGCGTTCGACGAGGTGGCCCGGGGGCGTACCACCATCACCATCGCGCACCGGCTCTCCACCGTGCGCAACGCGGACCGGATCGCGGTGCTCGACCACGGCCGGATCGTCGAGTCCGGCAGCCACGACGGCCTGCTGGAGCGCGCCGGCCGCTACGCCACCCTGGCCGCCTGACGGGTCAGAGCCCAGAGGGGCGCGGCGGGTCGGGTGGCGCGATGGTGGCGGACAACCGCCGGTCGGCTGCCTGCCATCAGTGCGCTACCGCCGGGCGGCGGCCCGCTGGCGTGCCGATTCGTACAGCACGACAGTCGCGGCGGTCGCCGCGTTCAGGGAGCTGGCGGACCCGGACATGGGGATCCGGACGAGCTGGTCGCATGCCTCGCGCCAGCCGGAGCTGAGGCCGGCGGTCTCGTTGCCGATCAACGTCAGGGTGGGTTGCGTGAAGTCGCACTCGGCGGCGTCCAGAAGGCCGCGCTCATCGGTTCCCACGATGCTCATGCCGATGCCCTCGGCGCGGACGTCAGCGACCCAGGACAGGACGGCCTGGTGGGAGGGCACCCGGACCACGGGCAGGGCGAACAGCGAGCCGGTGCTCGCCCGGACCGCCTTCGGGTCGTACACGTCGGCGGCGTGGCCGGTGACGATGACGCCGCCGGCGCCGAAGGCGTCCGCCGACCGAACGAGGGTCCCGATGTTGCCGGGGCTGGTGGGCCGATCGAACACGACGGTGAGCATGGTCGGGCCGACCGGGATACGGCGCAGGTCGTCCTCCGGCAACGCGACCACGGCCAGCAGCTCTGGAACCGTGTCCGCCTTACCTCCCAGTTCGTGGATCAGTTCACGCGAGACGGCGAACTTCTCGGCCCGGACCGTGTCCATGGCCTCGCGTGCCCAGCCGGACAGTTGAGCGCTGGTGTCGTAGAGCAGCTCCCGGATCTGCCAGCCGTGTTCGACGGCCATGGTGATCGGGCGCACGCCCTGCACGAGGAACTCGCCGCGTCGCTGCCGCTTGGTCCGATTGCCGAGGAGAGCTTTCCACTGCTGGAACCGCGCATTGCGGCCACTCACCCGCAGAACCACTGCCACCCCCGCCTCCGTCGCACGGGCGGCGGCAACCTCACCGGCGCACCGCCGTGGACCTCACCCTGGCTCCCCGAGGTCTCCGACAAGGCCTTCGGCCAGGCGCTCAGGAACGGACGGGGCATGTCGCCCCGGCGCCGTCCCCGTCCGGACCGGGGGCGTCCCGTCCGAGACCCCGACGGATCGCGATCTCCACGGGTGAGTAGGCGCCGTCGGCCCGCTCCAGTTCGTACGGTGCGGCCGGCATCAGCGGCGGTTGGGCCATGAAACGAGGCCGCGCTCCGTGGTGCGGTTGCGCCGCGTGCACCAGGAACGGGTGGCACAGGAAGACGTCGCCCGGAGATCCGGTGGCGAGGGCGAGCGGCCGGTGCTCGGACGCCGCCACCAGGTCGGGCGCAAGGGCCAGTCCGCTCGCTCCGTTCTCCCCGTACTTCTCCAGCACCGTCGGCACGTCGAGGTGTGAGCCGACCCGGATCCGGGTCGGGGCGTCCGTCTCCCCGACCTCACTGAACAGGAACAGCATCAGCAGCGCCCGGCCGCGGGAGCGCACATTGGTGAAGTACCAGCTCTCGCCCTCCGGCAGATAGCTGCCCTCGATGTGCCAGCCCGCGTCGTCCGGCTCCTCCTCGTGCGGGAAGCGCAGCGGGAACGTGCCCAGCGAGTAGCGCGGCTCCCAGCGTCCCGCGCCGACGAGCAGGTCGTACGCGTGATGGAGGAACGGGGAATTGGGAGCGGCAGCGAACGGTCCCTGCGCCAGGCCGGGCACCCAGTGCACGGGCTGCGTCCACGTCGCTGAATCGTCCGGGTCGCAGCCCGTCTCCCGCCACAGCAGCCGCGCGCAGTCCGCTGCCACGCGCGGCGCGACGGCGCCCTCCAGCTTCACGAAGCCGTCGCGAAGGAAGCGGGACACCAAGGTCGTGTCATCCATGCCCCCATCGTGCGGCGGCACCGGTCCCGATCACCCGACATCTTCCGCGCAGTTTCTGTCGGATGCGGGCCCAGGGGACCGGTGTTCCTCATGCGGTCTCCCAGGCCGGGACAGCGAGACCGAGCCTCGACCTCCGGATCTGCCGCGATCCGCTCGATCTGTGCGCGGCGCCAGTCCACTGAAGTCACCTCGGACGCTCACTCCGAGCGGTTTCTATCCACTGTGGACATGAGCTACGCTCTCCGCCGGGCCTGCCGACTCGATCGGTAGGTGTGGCAGAAGCAGCCACCGGCAACGGTGGCCGACGCCGCACGCAGCCCGGGTGACCTGCGCGATCCGCGGACCCCGGGGCCGCTCTCAGGTGGGTTTCCGCCGCCGCTACCTGCGCCGCCACCGCCACATCAACGAAGGATCGATTCAGTTGTACGACGCGATCGTCATCGGCGCCCGCTGTTCGGGTGCGTCCACCGCCCTGTTGCTCGCCCAGCGCGGACACCGGGTGCTCGTGGTGGACCGCTCCTCGTTTCCCAGCGACGTCATCTCGACGCACTTCCTCTGGCCGCACGGGATGTCCTACCTGAACCGGTGGGGACTGCTGGACGAGGTCCTGGCGGTCACTCCGGCGCACACCACGGTCGAGGTGGTCAACGACGGCATCTCGCTGACCGGCTCGGTGCCGACCGAACTGCTGCGCGAGTACTTCCGGGACCTGCACGGCGACGACTCGGGCGTGGTGCAGAGCTATGCGTCCGTGCGGCGCCGGGTGCTCGACGAGATCCTGGTCGGCGCGGCCGCCAAGGCCGGCGCCGAGGTGCGGACGAACTTCACCGTTCGTGAGCTGATCGTCGAGAACGGGCAGGTCGTCGGTATCCGGGGGCGCGCGGTCGACGGAGAGCTGGTCGAGGAGCGGGCCCGGATCGTGGTCGGTGCCGACGGCCGGAACTCGTTCGTCGCCCGCACCCTCGCGTTGCCGAAGTACGACGAGCGGCCCCGCTGCACGTTCGCCTACTGGAGCTACTGGTCCGGCTTCGACCTGGGCCCGGCACAACTGCACCGGCGCGGCCGGTTGGCCTGCGCGGTGGCGCCGACCAACTTCGACCAGAACATGGTCCTGGTCTGGGGGCCGAGTGAGTGGTCGCGGGAGTTTCGCGCTGACGTTCCGGGCAACTACCAGAAGGCGTTGGACTTCGTCAGTCCGGAGCTGGGCGACGTGGTGCGCAGCAAGGGGACCAGGGAGGAGCGCATCTACGGCACCCTGGACCAGTCGGCCTTCCTCCGGCCACTGCACGGGCCCGGGTGGGTGCTCGTCGGTGACGCCGAGTCGGCCAAGGACCAGTGCACCGCGATCGGCATCACCCACGCCTTCCGCGACGCCGAGCTGGTCAGCGCCGCACTCGACCGGTGGCTCCGCGGTGACGCGTCGATCGACGAGGCGATGACCGCCTACGGGGACCGCCGCCGGAGCCAGAACGCCGCCGCCTACCACGACTACGTCTGCACCCTCGCCGAGATGCGTCCGTACCGGCACGACGAGTTGCAACTGTTCGTCGCGTTGCGGGGCAACCAGCAGGAGACCGACCGGTTCATCGCCACCCACGCCGACGTCGCGCCGGTGTCGGAGTTCTTCCAGGCCTCCAACCTCTTCCTGCTCAACGACGCCGCGAAGGAGTCCTCCGCAGACCACGCGGTCTTCGAGGACTTCGCGGAGACCTCCCGCAGCTACCAGCAGAACCTCTTCGCCTGATGATCCTCCAGGGAGACGACACCGTGACCACCGAGCTGGACCAGCGTGAAGACGGCGAACTGATCGGGATCATCCTCAAGGCGGCACACTGCCGGGACTTCGAGACCATGACGCGTACCGCGGCCGAGGTCTCCGAGATGACCCGTAACTGGGCCACCCACATCCCGTGGGACGACCTCGCGTCGCTCGAAGGCGCCGACGACGAGCTGGCCCAGGTCGTCGCCGACCTCACCGAGATGTGGGAGCCGGCCCACCTGCGCAACCCCGTCGACCCCGACGAGGAGTACGCCCTCGACAAGAACGCGTACGACTTCTACCGGCCCGCCGGCCGTAACCTGCTGACCCGCACCGAGGACTTCTACGGCTGGGTGCAGGCGCGTCGACGCACGGAGACGTGGCAGTACTCCCGGGTGCTGGAGGCCGCACCGGACAGCGTCGCCCAGATCACCAACGACCTGGGCCGGCGGGCCCGCGGCATCAACTTCAACTCGCAGGACTATTTGTCGTTCAACACCCACCCGGCGATCCGGGAGGCGGCGGCCAGGGCGATGCACGACTACGGGCCGCACAGCGCCGGCTCGCCGATGGTGCTCGGCAACACCCGCATCTCCGACGAGCTGGAGGCTGCCCTCGGCGACCTGGTCGGGCTCGACCACGTGACGCTCTTTCCGACCGGCTGGGCGGCCGGCTTCGGCGCGGTCGTCGGTCTGGTCCGGCAGTCCGACCACATCCTGATCGACCGGCTGGCCCACTCCTGCCTCCAGCAGGGGGCACGGGCGGCCACCCGGAACGTGGTCCGCTACGAGCACCTCAACGTCGAGGCGGTACGCCGGCACCTGACCGAGATCCGGGCCACGGACACCCGCAACGGCATCCTGGTGGTCACCGACGGGCTCTTCTCGGTGGACGCGGACTGGCCGGACCTCGTCACCCTGCAACGCGTCTGCCGGGAACACGACGCCACGCTGCTGGTCGACGTGGCGCACGACCTCGGCTCGATGGGGCCCGGCGGCACGGGCGTGCTGGGGATGCAGGACCTGCTCGGCAGCGTCGACATCGTGATGGGCGCCTTCTCCAAGACGTTCTGCTCCAACGGTGGCTTCGTCGCATCCAACTCGCCGGCGTTGAAGCAGTACATCAAGATGTTCGGCGGCTCGCACTTCTTCTCCAACGCGCTGTCGCCGGTGCAGACCGCGGTGGTGCGGGAAGCCACCAGGATCATCCGGTCGGCCGAGGGGGACGTGCTGCGGGCCCGGCTCTTCACCGCGATCCACGCCCTGCGCGACGAGCTGACCGGCCGGGGTCTGACCTGCATGGGTGAGCCGTCACCGATTGTGCCGCTACTGATCGGCAACGAGAAGCTGGCGCGGACGGCGAACCGCCTGCTCTTCGACCGAGGGGTGCTGGCATTCATGGTCGAGTTCCCGGTGACCCCGACCGGCTCGTCCCGGTTCCGGCTCCAGGTGCAGGCCGGGCACCGGCCCGAGGAGGCCCGCGAGGCGGCCCGGATCATCGAGGGCGCCATCGCCGACTCCCGGGCGTACCTCTCGAGCGCCTTCGGCAGCGCTCCCCGCTGAGAGTCGTCTCGTAACTCGATGAGGGCGGGATGCCCGGCGCCCGGACCGGACCCTCAGCCGGCAGCTGTCCGTTCCGGTCCGTGAGCCGTTCGATGCGGACGATGCGGTGATCGGAGCCCGGTACCGCCCACCTCGGATCAACGCAGTGGGAGGCACCCTCGGATGAGGGTGCCTCCTACTGATCGCTTCGCCTTCCGCGGAAGACGCGGTCGGCCCTGTTCTCAAAACCGTCGCAGAACCAGTCTCATTATTCCGCGGCGGCCGGGTCGAGGTGGCGGTAGACGGTGGCCCGCGAGACCCCGAGCGCGGCGGCGATCTCGTCCGCCGAGTGGTCGCCCCGGGCGTGCATCCGCCGGGCCGCCTCGACCTGCTCCGGGCTCATCGCCCGAGGTCGCCCGGGCCGGCGCCGACCCCTCGCCGCGCCGCCGGCCGCCGGGGTGCCCGCACCGCCGCCACCGTCGGCCGCCGTGCCCGTGCCGCCGCTGGTCGCCGCCGTGCGGGTATTCTCGCCGCCGGCCGCGCTCTCGCCGCCGGCCGTGCCCGTGCCGTCCGCCGTGTTCGCGCCGCCGGCCGCGTTCTCGCCGCCCGCCGTGCCCGCGCCGTCGGCCTGGTCGGAGCCGCCAGCGGGGCCGGAGCCGGTCGGGTCGCCGAGCAGGCGGCGCACGCCGTCCAGCATGTCCGCCCGCAGCACCGCGTCCGGCACGTCGACGAAGAAGACGACCGGGTCGCTGCACGCGGCGACCGCCTGAACCGCCCGGACCCGCTCCCGGCGCCCAGCGTCGGGCCCGGCGATCAGGTCGTTGGCGCGCATCGCGATCCGTATCAGGCGGTGGTAGGTGTCGCCCCGGCCGACGAGCGCGATGTCGTGGAAGAGCATGCCGAGTGGTCGGCGGTGGCCCAGGATGATGTCCACCCAGCCCTCCAGCACCGTCCACCGGGCCCGCTCGGCCGGCCCCGCCTCGGCCGCGTCGAGCAGCGCCTCGAATTCGGCGACCATCGGCTCGATCAGGGCGGTGAGCAGGTGCTCCTTGGTGGGGAAGTGGTAGAGGATCGCGGCCTTGGTCAGCCGCAGCCGCTCGGCGATCTGGCGCAGCGGCGTGCGCTGGTAGCCGTGCTCGGCGAACAGGTCGAGCGCGGCGCGCAGGATCCGGGTACGCGTGTCGTCGGGCGCCTCGGCGGTCATGGCGGCAAGCCTAGCGGCGTCTGACCGATGGCAGGCGTCCCTGTTGATTCGACTGACCGCCGGTCAGTACAGTGTGGTCGTCGGCACCACCAGCGACAGGAGGGCCCATGCCCGTCATCTCCATCGGCAACCTGGTCAAGACGTTCGGCAGCGTCCGCGCGCTCGACGGGCTCGACCTGACGGTCGGGGCGGGGGAGGTGCACGGCTTCCTCGGGCCCAACGGCTCCGGCAAGTCCACCACCATCCGCGTCCTGCTCGGCCTGCTGCGCCGCGACGCGGGCGACGTGCGGGTCTTCGACGCCGACCCGTGGCGCGACGCGGTCGCCCTGCACCGGCGCCTCGCGTACGTGCCCGGTGACGTGAACCTGTGGCCGAACCTCTCCGGCGGCGAGGCGATCGACCTCTTCGGCCAGCTGCGCGGCGGCCTCGACCGGCGCCGCCGCGACGAGCTGCTGGAGCGCTTCGACCTCGACCCGACGCGCAAGTGCCGCACCTACTCCAAGGGCAACCGGCAGAAGGTCGCCATCGTCGCCGCCTTCGCCTCGGCCGTCGAGCTCTACGTGCTCGATGAGCCGACCTCCGGGCTCGACCCGCTCATGGAGGCCGTGTTCCAGGACGAGGTCCGCCAACTCAAGCGCGACGGCGCCACCGTGCTGCTCTCCAGCCACGTGCTGGCCGAGGTCGAGGCACTCTGCGACCGGGTCAGCATCATCCGCGAGGGCCGCACCGTCGAGTCCGGCACCCTCACCGAGCTGCGCCACCTCACCCGTACGGCCGTGACGGTCGAAACCGCGCGGCCGGCGACCGGCCTGGCGGACCTGCCCGGCGTGCACGACGTGCGCGAGGTCGACGGTCGCACCCACCTGGAGGTCGAGCCCGCCCACCTCGACGAGCTGCTCGGGCACCTGGTGCGCTTCGGCGTACGCGCGCTGACCAGCGCCCCGCCCACCCTGGAGGAGCTGTTCCTGCGCCACTACGGCGACGAGCGTGCCGCCGTCCCCGCTGGCGCCTCCGCCCCGGCGGTGGGCCGGACCGACGGTGACCGCCCCGACGCCGACCGGCCGGGGGGTGCCCGATGAGCGCGTTCACCGGCACCGGGCGGCTCGCCGGCCTCGTGCTGCGCCGCGACCGGCTGCGGCTGGCGATCTGGGTGCTCGGCACGCCCCTGCTCGGCTACGCCCTCGCCGGCAGCGTCAAGGAGTTCTACCCGGACGAGGCGTCCCGGGTCGGCTACGCCACCACGTCGGCGTCCAGCCTGGTCGCCCGCGCGTTCAACGGGCCGATCGCCGGCACCGACCTCGGCGCGGTGGTGACCGCCGAGACGTACGTGACGCTGGCCCTGCTCGCCGCGCTGCTGAGCACCTTCGCGGTCATCCGGCACACCCGGCAGAACGAGGAGACCGGCCGGGCGGAACTGCTGGGCGCCTCCGTCGTCGGCCGGTACGCGCTGCTCACCGCCGCGCTGCTGGTGATCGTCGCGGCGAACGTGGCCGCCACCGCCCTGCTCGCCGCCGCACTGGCCGGCGCCGGACTGCCGCTCGCCGGGTCGGCCGCCGCGGCCGCCGCCATCGGTGGCGTCGGCCTGGCGTTCACCGGCGTCGCCGCCGTCGCCGCCCAACTGTCCGTCACCTCCCGGGGCGCGAACGCGCTCGCCGCCGCCGCAGTCGGGATCTCCTTCCTGCTCCGCGCCGCCGGCGACGTGCTGGGCGAGCAGACCGACGGCGGGCTGCGGGTGGTCAGCGCCTGGCCGTCCTGGCTCTCGCCGCTCGGCTGGGGCAACCAGGTCCGCGCCTTCGGCGGCGAACGCTGGTGGACGCTGGCGCTGCCCGTCGCGCTGCTGGTCGCCGGGGTGGCGGCGGCCTACGCCCTCGCCGAGCGGCGGGACATCGGCGCCGGGCTCGTCGCGCCCCGGCGCGGGCCGGCCACGGCCGCACCCGGGCTGCTCAGCCCCGCCGGGCTGGCCTGGCGGTTGCAGCGCGGCGCGCTGCTCGGCTGGGCGGTCGGCGTGGCGGTGCTCGGGTTCTCGATGGGCATCGCCGGCGACGAGTTCAACGCCATGATCGAGGAGAACCCGGCCGCCGCCGAGGCCATCAGCGCGATGGGCGGCGGCGCGAAACTCATCGACGCGTACCTGGCGGCGATGCTGGGGCTGTTCGCGCTGACCATCGGGGCGTACGTCGTGCAGGCGCTGCTACGCACGCGCAACGACGAGGCCGACGGGCTGCTGGAGGCGGTGCTCGCCACGGCGGTCAGCCGTACCCGCTGGCTGATTACCCAGGTGGTCGCGGCGACGCTCGGCGCGGTCGCCCTGGTGCTGCTGGGCGGGCTCACCACCGGCCTCGGCTACGGACTGGTCGCCGGCGACCCCCTCGGCCGGGCCGTCGGGCTGGGCGGGGCGGCGCTGGTACGACTGCCGGCCCTGCTGGTGGTCGCCGGGGTGGTGACCGCGCTGTTCGGCCTGCTGCCCCGCTGGTCGGTCGCGCTGTCCTGGGCGGCGCTGATCGTGTTCCTGCTGCTCGGGCAGCTCGGCGCGGTGCTCGACCTGCCGCAGGCGGCGCTGAACATGTCGCCGTACACCCACGTGCCGTCGGCCCCCGCGGTCGACCCGGCGGCGCTGCCGCTGGTCGTGCTGACGGGGGTGGCGGCGCTCCTGCTGGCGGCCGGGACGGCCGGCTTCCGCCGCCGCGACGTCCCGAGCTGACGGGGGCGCGCCGACGTGTTCTCGGCCGCTTCAACGGGCACCACTTGGCCAGCTTCCCTCGGCAGCACCTGCGGGGCGCAGGCTCCGATGCGGGGTCTGAAGGGCCCGGCTCCGTGCGGTGATGAGACGCGGCGGCGTCGGGACGAACTGTCCCGACGCCGCTGTTCGTCGTTAGGGGTCTGGGAGCGACAGGCCAGAGGTGCCCGGTCGAAGTACGGCGGTCAGGACTTCTTCGGTAGTTCCTCGGGCCACCGCTGGCGGGCGACGCTGTCCTGCCACTCGGCCACCGGGCCCGACCCCCCCAGCACGGGCCGCGGCCCGGTCGACGACCGGGAAGTCCGCCCCGCCCACCAGTTGATGTGTCTCGCGCCCCTGCTCCGTCTTCGCCGCCAGCACGTAGGTCGTGCCGGGCCGCAGCAGCGGCTCGCCTTCCACCCGCCAGGTGTCCTTGCCGAGGGTTCCACCAAGCTGGACCACCCGCAGCGTCTTGACCGGCTCGCCCTTGAGGGACTTGTCCACGGTCACCTCGAAGACGGTGTAGGGCGTGTCGTCGCGTTCCTGCACCTCGACGACACGGTCCACCGTCGCGACGACGACGTAGTCGGCGAAACCGGCCACCTTCGTCTCATCCTTGACGTCGAACGCGTAGGACGAGTGCACCGAGTGCGTTTCGCCCGGCCGCAGCGAGTCATAGGCCAACTACCCGCCAGAAGCCACCGCGACTACGGCGGCGCCTGCGACCAGCGGTCGAACAAGGCGGTTCATTGTCAGCACCCCCATACGCTGTGATACGGGCTGATGTCCCACGACTGCAGGTTGTTGTTCATGTTCGGGTTGTAACAGCCCGGGCAGGAGTCCATCACCGCGATCTCCGGCCCGTGGCCAAGCTTGAGGGAATGGCCGAACTCGTGGGTCATGACCGCGTGCTTCTGTGAGTCGTTGTACCCGTCCATGTGGTGCGTGTTCAGTTTGATGTCGTCCGCGCCCGCACTGCAGTCGAACCAGCCCGACCGGCTGTCGCTGGAGTTGGTGTAGTCGGAGACGTCGACGTCGGCGTAGGTCGAGGCCGTATCAGCTTTGACGTCGATCGGGTTCAGTGAGTTCCATTGATTCACCGCGTGTGACAGCGAGTTGTTGTACTTGGTGAAGTCGTCGTAGACCAGCTCACCACCATCGACCGACGTGCAGTGATCCAACGGCCCCAAATCGGCCGACGCCGCTGATGCGAAACCCCCCGTGGCAGCCAGCGTCGAGGCCACCACAAGGGAAGCCAACCGCGCCGATCGAAGCCTGTTCCCTGACATCCATCCTGCACTTGATCGATGACTGTCAACGAACCTGGCGATCACACCGGCGCCACCGCAAGGGGTTGCTAAGGAGTTACTCAGAGTGCTGGATCTGGGCCCGAACACGATGCCGATCATGACCAGTCGGCGCGGATTGGTGCTGAATCAAGATGCCGATCTTGCTCACGACCCAAACATGTCCCGCCGAGCCCGTGGGCCACGTGGTGCCCGAAGAAGCTACCGGACTGGTGCCCGTCCAAGGTGCCGAACTCACGCCGGCGGGTGTCACGGTGCGGCGAGAGGTTCCCGGGACCCGGCGTCGAGCAGCGCGCCCACCCGTGCGATCGCCTCGCGGATCATCGTGCCGTACCCGTCGTCCGGCAACTCGGCGGCCAGCGGTGCCGCGACCGTCACGTGGTGCCGGGCGCGCCCGACGTCGCCGGCGCGGCGGTACCCGTCGGCGAGGTTCAGGTGCAGCGACGGCAGGAGGGCGCGGACCCGTAACGACGCGTCGTGCTGCTGCACGCGCTCGTCGTCGAGGTCGGCGACGGCGGCCAGCGCACGGTGGTCCCACGCCACCTCGTCCGCGACGGATTCCTGTAAATCGGCCAGGTGGTGCGCGATGGTGCAGCGGTGCAGCGCGTCCCCGGTGCCGCGGACCTGCTCCCAGATCTCGGTGAGGGCCGCGCGTGCGGCGGCGCGGTCGCCGGCTCCACCCAGTTCCAGGGCGCGGCCGATGTGCGCCATGACGTCGTCGGCGTCGTTCGTGTCCACCGTGCTCCTCGCGGTCGGGGCCGGGTGGCCGTCGGGTCTTTCCGGCACATGCTCGGGGCTCGACCGACTCGAGGGTCAAGCCCGTGCGGCCTCGGGCGTGGTGGTGTCGGTCCGGTTGCCACCGGCTGGCAGGCTCCAGCTATGGCAAGCATCGTCGCGCAGTTGCCCGCTCTCATCGGCGTGCTTATCGGCACCGTCGGCACGATCGTTGCGACCTCCGTGGCCGATCGAGCCCGATGGAAGCGGAACCAGGGTGTCCGCTGGGACGATCGTCGGCTCGACGCGTACGTCGAGTTCGCGCGGGTGATCAAGGAGATCCACGCCGTGGCGGTACGAATGCTCGCCGACGAGCGACCACACTCCCGCGGGCACCGGATCGACCGGGAGGAAGGCCTCGCGCAACTGGCCGACGCGGACGTCCGGCGCACGCTCGCCTGGGAGAGCCTGCTGCTGCTCGGGGACGCCGCGACGGTGTCGGCGGCGCGCGACTGGCGGGATGCCGTGTGGGGGGTCGAGATGGTTGCTCGCGGGCTTCGCCAGGGCGACGACCATGCCGACCTGCTACAGCGGGCCAACGAGGCGCGGGACCTCTTCTATCGCGCGGCCCGTGGCGGCCTCGGCGTCCGTGGCGGTTCCGTCGCCCAGGCCAGGGCGCTCGAAGCGAGGCTGGACGAGATCCGGGCGAGCCGGACGTCCGAGAGGTCCGCGCAGGCCGCAGGATGACGGTCGAGCGCGACCGGCCGGCATGCGTGGCGAAGGTCGCCTGCCGGCGGGACGGTGGACGACGCGCGGGCGCGACGCCCGGGTGTCAGCCGGATAGCGGGTCCGCCACCAGGGATCGCACGGCAGGGACCTCTGGATCGTGCCTCTGCACCTACGCTCTCCCTGCGGAGCTGACCGCACCGTCCGAGTAGGAGGAAGCGTGCTGCGACAGCGTGGGTACTGGCGGGAGAACGGCGACCAGATCACCGCGCAGGAAGCCTGGGACGCCTGGGCCGAGCACGCGTACGACATCCTGGTCGAAGTGGCCCGGGGCTACCACGCGATCATCACCTACGGCGAGTTGAGAGACAGATTCCAAGCCGCCTCGGGAATTCGGACGTCCGCTCTGTTGCAGAACTGGATCGGCAGCGTCCTCAACCGGGTCATCCGCGAGGCCCGCCGTCGGGGTGATCCGCCGCTGAGCGCGCTGGTCGTGCGGGCCGACGACGGGATGGTCGGCCCCGGATACGACGAGGTCCTCCGGATCATCGGGGAACCTCAGGTGGCGGACGAGATGGCCAGGGAGGAGCATGCCGCCCAGGCCCGGCTGGATTGCTACCACCACTTCGGGGCGGCTCTGCCGGCAGGTGGCGGCGTACCCGCGCTGGCGCCGAAGCTGCGGGAGACCCTGAAGCGCCGACGCGATCAGGCCCCCGAGCCTCGCCGGCCGGTGTGTCCCACCTGCTTCGTCCAGCTTCCAAGGAACGGTGTCTGCGACTGCGGGTAGGGGCCGGCGGGCGGAACGGGCGCCGTGGCGACCACCGGAACGGCGGTCACCGCCACCCGCTGACCTGCCCCTAGGATCTCTGGCATGCAGGAGGGCCGGTGGACGACGATCACGCCGTCGCAGTTCACGCACGAGCGGGAGGCGCTGGCGCACGTCCAAGCGCTGCTGCCCGACACCGAGCCCTACCGCGCCTGGTCGAACTTCACCTTCACCGCGCAGACCGGCCACCCCTACGAGGTTGACCTGCTGGTGGCGGGCCCGGGTGGGCTCTACCTCATCGAGGTCAAGAGCCTGACTGGCCGGCTGACCTCCAGCGGCTCCAACTGGATCCTGTACGGCCCGAACAGCACCCGCACGTTCGACAACCCGTTGCACCTCGCCGACGCCAAAGCCAAGAGGATCAAGTCCCTGCTCCAGGCGGCGGCGAGCCAGCGCAAGGGTCCGCCGCTCAGGATCCCGTTCGTGCAGGCGGCGGTCTTCCTGTCCAAGCCGGGCCTGATCGTCAACCTCGCCGAGCACCACCTGCACGGCATCCACGGCCCCGAGGCCGCTCCCGGCCACCAGCCGGGACCGCTGCCGACGATCGGCTCGCTGTTGCAGCGCCCACCGCAGGACGAGCGGCAGCGGGTCACCAAGGAGGTGTCCGCAGCGCTGCCGGAGCTGCTCAAGGCCGTCGGCATCGCCCGCAGCCGCAAGCACTACCAGATCGGGGCCTGGGAGCTGGACACCCGCCCGTTCGACCTGGGCCCGACGTGGCAGGACCACCACGCCCGGCACCGGGAGCTGGAGCGGGAGCACCGGCGGATCCGGATCTACCTGGTCGAGCGCAACGCGGTGCAGTCCGAGCGGGCCAGCATCGAACGCGCCGCCAAGCGCGAGATGACCGTGCTGCACGGCATCAACCACCCGGGCATCGTGCGGGTCGACTCGATGGAGTCGCACGAGGCCGGGCCCGCGCTGATCTTCCGGTACGACCAATGCTCCATCCGGCTGGACCACTACATGGCCCAGTACGGCGACCGCCTCGATGCGCTGAGCCGGCTCGCCATGATCCGTCAGCTCGCCGAGACGGTGGCGTACGCGCACCGCCGGCGGCTGCACCACCGCGCCCTGTCGGCCCGCAGCGTGCTGGTCAGCCCGGGTCGGCGGCGTCGGGGTGGCAGCGAGGACGAGGCCTGGCTGGTGCCACAGTTGCAGGTCAGCGACTGGCAGGCGGCCACGCGGGGCGCCGACACCGCCGGTGGCAGCAGCGGTGACCCGGTCACCCACTCCTCGCACGCCGCCTCGCACATCGAGCACTCCGCCGAGGCGTACCTCGCGCCGGAGTTGACCGCCCCGAAGCCCGACGCGGTGGCGATGGACGTCTTCGGGCTGGGCGCGCTGGCGTACCTGATCCTGACCGGCGAGCCACCGGCGGCGAAGCGCCCCGAGCTGCTCTCGCGGCTGGCCCGCGACAACGGGCTGCGCGCCACCGCTGTGGCCGACGGGATCAGTCTCTTCGCCGACGAGCTGATCCAGGCGGCCACCGCCCCGGTGCCGACCCAGCGGCTCACCACCGTCGCCGAGTTCATCGAGATGCTGCAGGAGGTCGAGGACGAGCTGACCGCCCCGCCGCCCGGCTCGGTGCACCCGGAGGAACGGGAGCCCGAGCAGGTCGATCCGCTGGAGGCGCGCGGCGGCGACCGGGTCGGCGAGTGGACGATCCAGAAGAGCCTCGGCACCGGCTCGACGTGCCGCGCCTTCCTCGCACACAACGAGCGCACCGGCAAGGACGAGGTGCTCAAGGTCGGCCTCTCCGACGAGAAGGGCGCCCGGCTCGCGCACGAGGCCCGGGTGCTCGGCCCGCTCACCGACTCCCGCGTGATCCGGCTGGCCAGGCCCGAGCCCTTGCAGCTCGGCAACCGCACCGTCGTGGTGCTGGAGCACGCCGGCGAGCTGACGCTGGCGCGCAAGTTGCGCGACGACGGCCGGCTCACCGTCGACGAGCTGGAGACCTACAGCCACTACCTCTTCGGGGCGCTCGACTACCTGGAGGGCGAGGGCGTCTACCACCGCGACGTCAAGCCCGACAACATCGCCATCCGGATCCGCCCCAACCGCACCCGCCAGCTTGTGCTGTTCGACTTCTCCCTGGCCGGCGTCTCGGTCAAGGAGACCGCCGCCGGCACCCCCCGCTACCTGGACCCGTTTCTCGGCACCGCCAACCGGCAGGTCTACGACAAGCACGCCGAGTGGTACGCCCTCGCGGTCACCCTGCACGAGATGGCCTCGGGCGAGCTGCCGGTCTGGGGCGACGGCGGCACGGAACCGCAGCTCACCGAGGGCCCGCCGGTGCTGGCCGTGGAGGCGTTCGACCTGGCGATCCGCGACGACCTGGTCGACTTCTTCCGGAAGGCCCTGCACCGCGACCACCGGCAGCGGTTCGCCTCGCTGAAGGACATGCGCGACGCCTGGCACCAGGTGTTCCGTCGCTCCGACGCGAGCGCCCCGGTCGGCACCGACCACCCGGAGATCGAGGCCGACGAACCGGACGGGCAGGCCGCCGAGGCGGCCCGCGACGAGGCCGCGACCAGGGCGACCCGGGCCACCGTGCTGGAGGCCGCCGGCCTCACCCCGCGCGCCGTCTCCGCCGCCCACCGGCTGGAGGCCACCACCGTCGGCGAGCTGCTCACCGTGGCGAACAAGCTCGCCACCCTCCCGGGCCTCGGCGCACGGACCCGCAAGGAGCTGCAGCGCCGGGTCAAGGAGTGGCGTGGCCGGCTGGGGGAGCGGGAGACCCTCCCCACCACCCCCGCCGCCCGCAAGGCCGCCACCGCCGAGGCCGCCACCGAAACCAACGCCGGGCATGGCGACGCCGATCTGGTACGCGTCGGCGTGGACGCGATCGCCACGCTGCTGCTGCCGGCGAAGAACGGCCGCAACGGCACCGAGATCGAGGGCACCCGGCTGCTGCTGCACCTGCCCGACGAATCCGGCGCACTGCCGGCGCTGCCGCCCTGGCCGCAGCAGCCGCAGGTCGCCACCGCGCTGGGCGTCAGCTCCGCCCGCATCGCGCAGATCCTCGGCAAGCAGCGCAAGCGCTGGCACGACATCCCGGTGGTCGGCAGCGTGCGTACGCAGATCATCGAGCTGCTGCGCGACGGTGGCCGGGTGATGGGCGTCGGCGAGCTGGCCACGGCGCTGCTGGGCAGCCGTGGCTCGGTGCGCACCGGCGACGCGCTGCGTCAGGCGGTGGCGCTCGCCGCGGTGCGGGCCGCCGTGGAGGTCGACGCCCTGGCCGATGAGCCGCGCCTGCTGCTGCGCCGGCACGGCGAGCGGCTACTTGTGGCCCTGGAGGCGGGCGAGGACGACGGTCCCGACACCCCGGCAGCGCCGGCCCTGCTCGACTACGCCGACGCCCTCGGCAAGGCCGCTGACAAGCTCGCCGCCAGCGAGGTGCTGCCGAGCCCGGCGACGGTGCTGCGTACCCTCGCGGCCGTGACCGTGCCCGGCGGGGCGGCCGACGCGATCGACGAGCGGCGACGGGTGGTGCTCGCGGCGGTGGCCTCGGAGCGGGCCGCCGCGACCGCGCGGCTGGAGCTCTATCCTCGTGACCTTGATCCGGTGCGGGCGCTGCGGCTGGCCCAGGCCGGTGTGGTGCCCCCGGCCACCGGGCCCGACAAGCGACGCGGCCTGACCCCCACGCAGGTCGCCGACCGGGTGGCCGCGCGGTTCCCCGAGCTGGAGCCGTTGCCGCCGCACCCGAAGCTGGACCGGCTGCTCGCCGAGGCCGGTTTCGAGCTTCGCTGGGACCGCGACCGGTATGTCCCGCCGCCGCCCCGCAACGCGTCGTCCTCGATGTCGTACGTGCAGCGTCGCCCGTCGGCTACGGCCGCGCCGAGCCGGTGGACCGCCGAGTCGCCGGAGCTGGCGGCGGCGATGCGGGCCGAGGAGCGCCTGACGGGCGCCAGGTCGGCCGGTGGGTTCCGGGCCCTGACGGTACGCCTCAACCGGTACGCCCCGGCCCGCGAGGAACTCATCCGGCGCTTCGACGCCCGACCGGTGAACGTGGCGGCCCGTTTCCTGGACCACCTGCACGCCTTGGTCGACGCGCGACCGAAGCCGACCTGGGAGACGGTGCTGAGAGCCGACATCGCGGAGCCCGGCTCCCGGCCGGCGATCAAGCTGGGCGAGTACGCCGAACAGGCGTGGCAGCTTGCGGTGCCCGAGCTGCGCGCGGAGTTGCGGGCCGGCGAGGGGCCGGTGCTGCTGCACGACGCGGCGGTGCTGGCGCGTTACCGGGCGGTGGACCGGCTCTACGAGCTGGCCGACGCGGCGCGGGGCGGGGCGGGCGACGTGTGGCTGCTCTGCCCGATGGAGGACCCGGCGCTGCTGCCCAAGCTGGACGGTGCGGTCGTACGGGTGGGCGACAACGAGTGGATCGCCCTACCGGACGCCTGGGTCGTCAACGCCCACCGCAGCGCAGTCACCGCTTGACGCACGAGCGTCCGCCATGGCCTCGGCGCCTCGGACCGCGTCGTTGCCCGGAGCCTGGAACGTGGCGCCCGCGTACGCGGGTGCCTCGTGTGCGAGGGCTTCCATGTTCTCCGGCTCGCGGGCGACGGCGAGAGCCGGTGAGCCGTGCAGTTCCCACAAGCCGGCCTCGACCCAGCAGAGCTGGCGGTACTTCTCCGGTGCCATGGCCTGCGAGCCGAAGTCCCACCCGACGGCCGAGACGGGCTTGCCGGCGAACTGCCGTCGAGCCCGCTCGCGGTAGGCGTCCCTGGTGATTGTCGCGGGGTGCAGGAAAGACAGGTCGAACCCGTTCTCGGCGAGCCCGAACGCGGCCAGGCCGAAGAGCATGGTGCACTCGATCCCGCTGCCGGCGCAGTAGTCGGCGATGCGGGCCGCTCCGTGCAGGGCGCCGGCGTACGACAGCACGTACAGGCGGCGGACGGGGTGGAACCGCTGGTACTCCCGCAGCGCCGCCACGATCGTCGCGCCGGAGGCGACGGTGTCGCCGATCAGCAGCGTCGAGCCGCCGGCGTCGAACCGCGCGTAGGACACCTCGACCGTGGCATCGTCGGAGGCGACGGCCACCCTGCTCGTGGAAACCAGGTTCGCCGGCAGGTTTCGGCCCGCCTCGATGGCGACCGCCTCCGCGAGTTGGTAGACCAACCCCTTGCTGAGGATGATCAGCTCGGCGAGGTCGGCGCCGTCGAGTTCGTCCCGGATGTGCCGGACGAACTCCCGGCTGCTGGCAAGGCAGGCCCGCCGGAACGGCAGGTCCGTCAGGTTGCGGTCGAACAACAGCGTTTCCAGGTGCCGGTTGTGCACCAGGTGGAGACCGCCCACCCCCGTCCTGGCGCCGATCGGCTCAGCGGCGCTGGACCCGGTGTCGGCGATCATGCCGTCGTGCTGGGCACTCGCGCCGCGCCGGCCTTGATCCGTCGTAGTGCGTCGAGCATCGGCGTGTCGATGTCGAGCACGTTGTTCTCGTACTCGTCCAGTGCGGCGGACAGCCAGGCAGGGCGAGGTTGGGCTGCCCTGGGTCGGTCGGCCAACGCCACGAGAGCGCGACCGGCGGCGGCGAAGTCGTCGACCACGTGGGTGGCGAGCGCCGCCACGTGCGGGTGCACGTAGTCGGTCACCCGCACGCCCCGGTACTCCAGGACGTCACTGCGGTACTGCGAATTGCGGGGTGCGACCACGACCACGGGCGTTCCCAGCGTGACCGCTGCCGCCATCTCGACACCGATGCCGATGCCGCGGCGTATCCGAGCGTCGACGATGACCGCCGTCGCCACCATCACCTGGTACATGTCCCGGCCGAACTGGCCCAACGTGTTGCCTGCGTCCGGTATCGGGTCGTCCGGATTGAGGAAGACGACGTCGCAGGGAGCCGCCCCGCCCGCAACATCCTCCCGCTCCACATCCGTCCAGCAGAGACGCTGCTGATCACCAGTGCCTTTGATGATCGATCCGGAACAGTAGACGGAAATCAGCATCATCGTGCCCTTCGGTCGGGATCTGCCTGGTTCAACGTGACATCGAGCTTGTTGGCGACGACGGCCACCACGGTCAACGCCTGCTGGATGGTCGCGGCGTTCTGGAACCTGATGCGCTTCCGCCCGCGGATCACCGCCTCGCGGAGCCGGGCGCGGAGCACTGGATGCTGTGTGGCGGTGGCGACGGTGCCGAATTCGGGAGTAGAGCGCAGGCTGAGCAGGTCGGGCCAGCGGGCGCTGCGGTGGACGAAGTCGTGGATGCCGAGCCATCGCAGGCCGAGGTCGAACGAGCGGGCGGACAGCACGCGGTCCGCGAGGGACGTCCGCAGCTGGCGGATGCCACAGGAGAAGTCGCCGAAGTCGAAGTCGGCGACGACGGCGGCGTCGAGGTCGCGCAGGTAGCTGGCGAGGTACTCGCGGGACAGGAACATGTCGATCCTGGCTCGTTCCTCGGCTCCCAAAGTCACCGGCACCGTGGCCCGGACGAACCGGCTGATGAAGGCCTGCCCGTCGAGCCGTTCGGGGACATCATGCAGGTGCGCCTCGACGTCACCGGCCGTCGGGGGCCAGCGACCGGCGATGCTGGCGAGCGTCGTGGCCAACTCGCCGTCCGGCTGTAGCGCGATGCTCCAGCTCTGGCCGATGTCGGTGGCGGTGTTCTGCGCGTAGCGGGGCCGCCAGACGAGGCCGTCGGTGAGACTGCGGTGCGGGGTCAGCTCGTAGGGGTTGCGGGCGTCGCGGCGGTATTCGACGGCCTTGTGCTCCACGAAGGAGTCGAGGTCGGCGATGTGCGAGGAGTAGTGGACCACACCCCGAACCACGAGTGACCTGATCCGGGTGAGGAAGATCGACAGGCTGGGCACCTCGAACAGGTACGACGCGGGAAGGATCAGTTCCTCGTCGGTGGCGAGCACGGCCAGCCGCGTCGCGTGCAGCGCCTGGGACAGGTCCGCCTCGGTGAAACGGGCCGTCGGTGGGCGGCCGTAACACGACCGGATCTCCGGATTCAGGTACTGGAGGAAGATCGGCCGTTCGCGATCGTAGGACAGCGGCGTGGCGAAGCGTTCTTCCGGATAGAGGCTGAGCTGCTGCCCCGCCACATGCAGGTGCAGGTCCCGGCCTGCGATATAGCCGTCGCGCCGCGCGCTGACATCCTGCTGGGGCGCGGTCACGCGTCACTCACGGGGTTCGTTCGGGGCGACCCACGGTGAGATCACGGCCTGCGGTGTACGAATCCCGGCCGGCGGTCACGTTCTGCTGCACGGTGATCGACTGGTCGACGCCTTCGCCGGACGCCCGGACCGCGGCGACCAGCTCCCTTATCGCGACGGCGAAGTCCGGGTCCTCTTCCAGCCGGGCCTGCAACCGGCCCTCCCAACGGGCCGCCTCCAGGGCGGACGCCGTATCCCTGCGGTCTGGTGATGCGGCCAGCACCCGCTCGCGCGAATCCTCCAGGACCCGGTCCGCGCGGGCCACCGACTCCGTCCCGTCGCGACCGAGAATGCGTGCCGCGTGTTCCTTCACGTTGAGCCACACGTCCGAGGCCATGGCCTGGATCAGAGCCGCGCTCGCTGCGGCGGCCAGGCCTGCTGCCGACAGGTCGTCCATGGGTCACCGCATCTGTCGTGATGGCGCACACCGGGGGAACGGGCACCGCCCAGTATGCCAACGTCAAAATGCCTGTCAAGAATGCGCTGGGCCTTCCCGCTATTGATCCACTGGCGTGGGAAAGCGCCGTTTTCCATGGAAAATCGCCTGTCGCTTGTGTGACGGTCGGTGCCGAGCCCGATCGAGGGAGCATCGCGCTGTCGTCATCACGACAGTCCGCCCCGGTCGGCGGGTTCAATTAGCGGCGCTGCGCATGTCCGGCCCGCGAGTGGTGGCACCGGGGCAGGAGGGATCTACGCGAACAGCGACAACAGCGCTGTCTGTTCCGGCGTGAGGCGTATCGGGGCGTGCGCCCCGGTAGTGGGGAAGACTTGGGCGACCTCGAGGTCGGCTCTGCGAATGCTCGTCGCGATTCCGATCTTCACACCCCTGACCGTAAGGGTATCGAGCAGGCGGCGGGTGTCGAGAAGGTACGCCGCCGAGATCCGCCACCGGTGGTGTCGCACTGCGCCAGGGGGACGAGCCGGCCCGCTGAGGATCAGGTAGTGGTCGCAGTGGTGCGGGCTGATGTCGAGACCGGCGAAGGCGTCGCCGTAGGCCTTGACGTTCACCGTCCGGCCGGCGAGCGAACCGGTTCGGAATGTGCCGTCGTAGCCGGCCTGGTTCGCCGTGTCGGCCAGCTCGATGTCGAACACCTGGGCGGCGATGAACTCGCCGATGTCACCCGGCTGTGCTGATCGCCTGGTGAGCGCCGCGATTCGGGCGTCCAACTCGTCGCGATCCCGCAGCAACACGGCCAATTGGCGCAAGGTTTCGGTCACGAGGCTGATTCTTCGCGTTGCGCCCTGGCCTGACCAGTCACGCGTCGCTAACTTTTCGTCATGACGACCTCCGCGCGGCAGCGCGTCGCGGCCTTCTGGGACGCCCACGTCGAATCCTGGCTCAGCGGCGACGATCGAATGCCGGAAGAACTCAAGGCATGGTTCGACTCCTATGTGGGCGCCGGCCCTGGCGAGGTGACCCGCGACGGGTTTCCGGAGCCCTATCACGGTGACCTCCTCGGTCTGGAGCACACGCCACGGATGGTGGTGCTGGGCCTGAACCCCGGCGAGTTCCGTCGCCGCTTCCAGGGGCGGGACGGCATCTTCGCCAAGGAGATCAAGGAGCACGGCTCGTACAGCAGGTGGGCCACGACATGCCCCTACAACCGCTCGCCATGGACCCTGCCGGATGAGATGGGGAAGAACAGGTACTACCAGGCGCGGCTTGAGTTCACCCGCCGGTGGCTCCAGGACCCGAGCGCCGACCATCGTGACCTGTTGATCTTCGAGTGCTATCCGTGGCACTCAAAATCCATCACGGCCCCGCTGCGGCCGCCGCCGGAGGTCATCGAGGAGTTCGTGTGGCAGCCGATCGCGGAGCTACCGTTGCAGGACGTGTTCGCCTTTGGCCGGCCCTGGGACGGCATCGCCCAAGCGCTCAAGCTGCCGCGGACGGGCAGGCTGGGATCCGGCGGCAGGCACTATGGGTCGAAGGTGCCCAGCCGGGCGGTGCGGACGTACGCGCTGCCGTCGGGGCAGCGACTGGTCGTCGAGTGGCATTCAGGTTCATCCGGACCGCCGAGCGCCAAAGAGACGGCCCTGCTGCGGGAAGCGCTCGTCGGCGCCGAAAGTGACGGCACCCGGACGGCACCCACTCCCAGGGCGGGAGCCTCCGTCGACCCCACCCCTGCTCCGACCCCGATCGGTCCCTCCTCATGACCCACGCCAGCGACCCTGTCGTCACCGCCAGCCGGATCGCGCAGCTCGATCAATACATGGCCGAGCACGTCCTCGCGCCGTCCGGGGCCTGCGTCTGCCGCAGGCTCGGCAGCTGCCGTGAGAGCGCCCTGGGCGGACGTCGATCGGCGTCCCGGCCAGAGGCCGCTTTCGCCGCGGGGCAACTTTCGCACGTCGGACACCACTACGACCTGGTCCTCGACGGCGTGCCGGAGCGGACCCTCGTCATCGCCATGGAGACCGGGCGGGCGCGCGAGGGCGTGACGCTCAAACAGCGTCATGCCGAGGTGATGCAGTCCGCCGGCTTGGCGTTCACGGCCCGGAACCCGCACATGCGCGGTGTCACGAGCGCGCTGCGGCTCGCCGTCGGGCGTGAACCCGGGCCCGACCGGGCCGGTGAGCTGCTCCACCTGAACGGCGTCCGTTCCCCGGTACACCTCTTCGACGCCTACGCCATGGCCAACATGCGACTGTGCTCGGCCGTGGTCAGCGGCACGACCAGGTCGCTCGGTAACGCCACGATGAGCCGCAACTGCGCCCCGCACATGGCGGCGACGATCGCGATACTGCAGCCAACCCTCTGCATCGTCCAGGGTGTTGAGGTACACAAGGCGCTCACCACGCTCATGGGCCGTCGTCGTCAGATCACACCGAACCTTGAGCGGACGAAGATTGCTGGTGTCGACACGCTTGTGGCCGCCTTCAACCACCCATCCGCCATGCGGTTGACCGACCATTGGGGGCGGCTGACCAGCGTGCCCTACCTGCACGGGACGGTTGTGCCGACAATCAGAACCGCACGCCAATGGCTTCAGCAGCGAAGCTGACGGTTGCCGCCATCTCCACTCACGCCCCGGTCCCGACAGCGGGAATGGGCTACCAGCCCGGATAACGCTCCCACCAGTGCGGATCGGTCTCGTCGCCGTAGCCGCTTCCGGACGGGCCGTCCGCGAATTCGGTGAGGAGATCCCGGGCCAGGACGTCGGCGACCCACGCCAACTCGACTCGGGAGACCACGTCGACGGGGAGCGCATCGACGCCGTGCGCGGCACCGAGGAACGCGCCGGCGGTAGCGGCCACGTGCTTGCCATGCGGAACGGATGCGGCAAAGAGCAGGGCGTCGCGTAGCTGCGAGCGGTCGGGATAGGAGAGCGCCACGTAGACGGCTCCGGCCAGTGCAGACGCCGCACGAGCGTCCGGCGCGAGCTGCGCCAGGACCTCTGCTCGGCGCGGACGCGTGCGCCCGGCGTGCAGGGCCGGTGCGAGTGGCAGCCCGGTCAGGACCGTCACGATCGGCTGGCACTCCCGCTGCGCGAGTTCCACCGCCTTCTCGACGTCCTGACGCTTGACGACGTTGGCAATGACCGTGGCACCCAGCGCGGCGGCGTCGGCCGCTGCCGGGCCGTGGGTGGTGGCTGCGATCTCCGCCGCGAAGCGCCCCGGTTGCGGTCCCCACCCTTGAACGAGCCCGGCAAACAGGCTACGGGTGAGCCCATGGGCCCCGGCGCTGGCCCAGGGAGCTTTCCCCGGCATGTACGTGGCTTGGCTCTGCAACGCGGAGACGGTGGCGGGAGCCGATCCACGCCGGGACGCCAGCACCGGCACCTGAGCGAGCCAGCCGTCTGGCCAGTCCTGCTCCTGCCAGCGCTTGATCCCTGGGATGTGCTGCATCGCGGCCCACCTCGTGTAGGCGTGGCGCACCACGCCGGGTGGATGGCAGATGCCCTTGTGGGTGCCCCGGATGTTGGCCCGGATGATCCCCTCGATGGTGAAGCAGGCGAGCTGGCCGGCGCTGGTGACCCGTAGTGTTCCGCCCGCCGGCACCTTTCCGCCCGCCGCGCCGATCGCGTCACCGAGCATCAGCCCGAGCACGCAGCCCCGAGCGGTTGCGAGCTGCTCCGCCGTCACCTTGGTCACCGTGGGAAGCATAGGAGCGGGTGGCACGCGGGCGTTGCGGGGTCGGCGGGCTGACGACGGGGCGGAGACCGGCGAGCTGGACGTAGATCTCGCGCTTGTCGGTCGCCTCGCCGCGCCGGTTCAAGACGTAGCCGGTCAGCCAGATCCAGCCGGCGTACGTCGGTTGGTCGCAGACCGAGACGACGCGGAAGGTCAGGGCGCGGTCCCCGGCGAACTGCACCGAGGCCCGGCCGTCGACGACGAGCAGGTCGCCGGGAGAGGGGCGCGTGGTCACCAGTGACCGGAGTTACGGTGGTGCTCCTCCGGCGGCCGGCACTCCCGCGCGTGCATGGTCTGCCAGTCGCGCAGCGCCCGCCTGATCCGGTCGTTCTCCTGGCTGAGCAGCCGTACCGTCTCGTTGAGCATCGCCAGCTCGTCGGCCACCCGGGCCTGGAACTCGCGTACCTCCACCTGGTCGACACCGCGCCGGCGCGCGGCGAACTCGCGGGTCCGCACCTCGTGTGGCGTCAACCGGCCCGGGTAGCCGGCGGGATGGGGCTGAGCACCTCGGTACACCTGAGCCACGACGATCCTCTTTCCAGGGCAGGCGGGAGCGCGCAGGCTCCGCGCGGGTGGGGTCTGGAAGGGCGGGTCGTCCGCGAGGGGGCCGCGGACGACCCGCCCGCTCGGCCGCCGCAGCCCAATTCGGCGGTACGACAGCAGAGCAGCCGGACGGGGCCGGGACGGGCACGGACACCCGCCCCGACCAGGGGATGAGCCGAACTCGTTGCCACGCGAGGACGGGCTCCGCTCCAACATAACTAGGGAACACAGGGAAGTCAAAGAACGTTGTTCAGGTAGTTGAGTTGTGATCGAATTCGGGTTGCCACGCGAGGAGTGACATGCCCGAATCAGCCGAGTACCTCCGCATCGCCGACGACGTAGTAGCCGACGTCAAGTCGGGCAAGCTGAAGCCTGGTGATCGTCTGCCGTCGGTCGCGCAGACGCGCTCGGACTATGGCGTCAGCTACGGCACGGTTCAGTTGGCCTACGTTCGACTTGAGGCGCTGCGCGTCATCCGTCGACAGCAGGGCAAGGGTGTCTTCGTCACCGACCCGAAGACCTGGATGCGGGAGCCGTAGGTAGCGGGCCGGCGACGGAAACGGGCCCAACGGGTACCCCCGTCCCGTCGACGGGACGGCTAGAGTCGTCGGGTGATCGACCGGAAGCTGCTCTTGTCCGACCTGCAGAAGCAGGTCAAGAACTTGGAAAAGGACCTGCGGGAGCAGGCCGAATCGGTCGAGGAGGTGCGCCTCCGCCTGCGTGGCGAGTACGACCACGCCTTCAAGGTCGGGCGCACCGCCGCCACCTGGGCGGCCTGGCGCGACGAGCGCGTCACCCAGGTCGCCGTGGCCTGGGTGCTCGGCACCGTCTTCGTACGCTTCTGCGAGGACAACGGCCTGCTGCCCGACCCCTACCTGGCCGGTCCCGGAGACCGGCTGGTGCTGGCCGAGGAAGCAGAGGCGCAGTTCTTCCGCGATCAGCCCGACAAGACGCTGCGTGACTGGCTGCACCAGGGCTTCGACGCCATCGCCAGCACTCAGGCCGGCAAGTCGCTGTTCGACAAGCGGCACAATCCGCTCTACCAGATTCCGCTGTCTCACGACGAGGCAAAGAACCTGATTGGCTTCTGGCGTCGACGCAGCGAGACCGGAGGACTGGTCCATGACTTCACCGACCCGGAGTGGGACACCCGCTTCCTCGGCGATCTCTACCAGGATCTCTCCGAGGCGGCCCGCAAGACCTACGCCCTGCTCCAGACGCCAGAGTTCGTCGAGGAGTTCATCCTCGATTTGACGCTCACCCCGGCGATCGCCGAGTTCGGCCACGACGTGGTCAAGATGATCGACCCGACGTGCGGCTCGGGCCACTTCGTCCTCGGTGCCTTTCACCGACTGCTGAAGGAGTGGGAGCAGCACGCCCCAAACCGAGACCCCCACGAGCGCGTACGCCTTGCCCTCGACGCCGTCCACGGCGTCGACATCAACCCTTTCGCCGTGGCCATCGCCCGCTTCCGGCTCTTGGCGGCCGCACTCCGCGCCAGCGGCGTCAAGACGCTCGCCGACGCGGCTGGCTATGTCTTCCCGATGCATCTCGCCGTTGGCGACTCGCTGATCAAGCGGCGGCAGGCCATGCTCTTCGGCGAGGACCCGATGACGGAATTTGCCTACGCGACCGAGGACGTGCAAGAGCATCCAGGAATCCTGAGCTCCGGCAGCTATCACGTTGTCGTGGGCAACCCGCCCTACATCACGGTCAAGGACAAAGGTCTCAACGACGCCTACCGCGAGATGTACGACGCCTGCTCCGGCAAGTACGCCCTCTCGGTGCCATTCGCGCAGCGCTTCTTCCAGCTTGCGAAGACCGACGGCGACGGCGACGGCAAGGGCGCGGGTCTTGTAGGCCAGATCACCGCCAACTCCTTCATGAAGCGCGAGTTCGGCAAGAAGATGATCGAAAAGCTGTTCGCCATCGAGGTTAATCTAACCCACGTCATCGACACATCCGGTGCCTACATCCCTGGACATGGCACCCCCACTGTCATCCTGGTCGGTCGCAACACCAACCGCCGTCGAGCGGGAACGATTCGCACCATCATGGGCATTCGAGGCGAGCCGAACGCCCCTGCGCATCCGGGTCAAGGTCACGTCTGGAAAGCCATTGTCGAACAGGTTGACCGCCCTGGCTCGGACAGCCAATGGGTGAGTGCTGCAGACACTCCGCGTCTGCAGCTGGCAGCCTTCCCGTGGAGCCTTAGCGGAGGCGGGGCGGCAGCAGTAATGGGAAAGATCAACGAAACGTGCTCGTTGAATTTGGGAGAATTGTTGGCTGGCCCCATCGGCTTTGCTAGCTTTCCTGGCCTAAATGACGCATTCGAGCTCAGGGGTGATTGGCATCGTCGCGCAGCTACGCCCGAGTTCGCCAGAAGGCCATTCGTTGCGGGTGAGGATGTGAGGGACTGGTCGGCGAGCCCGTCTCACACTGCATTGGTACCCTATTCTAGCGAGCAAGTCCTCGTCGAGCCGAATCTCGATGATTCCTGGGGTAGGCATTTGTGGCGTCTTCGCAGGAGTCTTCTTGCCCTAACTGGCTTCAACAGGACAACCCGCTTGGAGTCTGGGGAGCCCTGGTGGAGTTGGTACAGGTGGGTGGCGGAGAGGTACCGCCATGCTGTGCGCATCGTTTTTTCTGATGTTGCTACCCATAATCACTTTGCCGAATTGCGGTCAAGTCAAGTGGTGAATCAGCATGCGCCTGTTCTGATGCCGCAGGGTCAGTCAAGCGAAGTTCGGGATCAAATGCTAGGAGTTCTTAATAGTTCTATCGCCTGCTTCTGGTTGAAGCAGGTGTGCCATGGTAAGGGGAATGGCGGCGTCAATGAGGGCTACCGTGGCGATGAGTGGGAAGAATTCTACGAGTTCACGGGAACGAAGCTGCAGGAGTTTCCGCTGCCGTCGGCGTACCCCCTCGAACTGAGCCGGGAGATCGATGGCGCGGCGCAGCGGCTTGCCACCGTGACCCCGGCGGCGGTCGCGGCCTCCGGGGTGCCCACCCGCGACCGGCTGGACGCCGCCAGCTACGAGTGGCACGCGGTCCGGGGGATGATGATCGCCTTGCAGGAGGAGTTGGACTGGCAGGTCTACTCGCTCTACGGGCTGCTGGACGAGGACCTGACCGCCCCGGAGAGCGTCCGGCCGCCGATGCTGCAGCTCGGGCAGCGGGCGTTCGAGATCGTGCTCGCCCGCAAGATGCGCGACGAGGGCCTGGAGACGCAGTGGTTCGCGCGGCACGGGTCGACGCCGATCACGGAGCTGCCGGCGTCCTGGTCGGACGAGTACAAGGCGATCGTGGAGCGGCGGATCGCGGTCATCGAGGGCAACCGCAACATCGGGCTGATTGAGCGGCCGGAGTGCAAGCGGCGCTGGGCTACCGACGGCTGGGACGCGATGCAGCGCAAGGCGCTGCGCGACTGGCTGCTGGACCGGTGCGAGGCGCGGGAGCTGTGGTACCACCACGTCGACGGGCTGGAGCAGCCGCGCCCGCTGACCACCGCCCAGCTCGCCGACGAGCTGCGCCGCGACGACGACGTGCTCACCGTCGCCAACCTCTACGCGCCCGGTCAGGATCTCGGCAAGGTGATCGCCGACCTGGTCGCCGACGAGCACGTGCCGCACCTGGCGGCGCTGCGCTACAAGGACTCCGGGCTGGCCAAGCGCGCCGACTGGGAGCACGTGTGGGACCTGCAGCGGCAGGAGGACGCGCTACCCGACGAGGCGGCGAAGCGGGAGTTCCGCAAGCAGATCCCGGTGCCGCCGAAGTACACCTCGGCGGACTTCCTCAAGGGCAGCTACTGGAAGCACCGGGGCAAGCTCGACGTCCCCAAGGAGCGGTTTGTCTCGTACCCGGGTGCCAGCCGCGACGGTGACCCGTCGCTGCTGGTCGGCTGGGCCGGCTGGGACCACCGCGAGCAGGCCCAGGCCCTGGCCACCCTGATCGTCGCCCGCGAGCAGGAGGACGGCTGGGCCGCCGACCGGCTGTCGCCGCTGGTCGCGGGGCTGCGCGAGATGCTTCCCTGGGTACGCCAGTGGCACGGCGAGTTCGACCCCGAGTGGGGTGCCTCGCCGGCGGACATCTACGCCGGCTTCCTCGCCGAGACCACCAACCGCCTCCACCTCACCGACGAGGCGCTCACGTCGTGGCGGCCAGCCAAGGCGACCCGTGGCCGCAAGGCCAAGCAGTGACCAACTGACCGCCATCGGGGTAGGGAGGCTGCCTTGATCGCTGACGTTCCGCGCGGCTACCGCATCCTGCGGGTCCTTCGGTCCTATCAGCGGATGCAGCAGTACCGGCTCGATAGGTCGATGACGTTCCACTGCTCCCGCTGCGGTACGGCGAGGACCTCCGACATGGTGGCCACGGTTGGCGGCAAATGGTCCGTGTTGTTGTGTGACAGTTGCTTCAACCGACGGATTCCCAGGGGAGCCACCACCCGATCGGCGGGTGCGCGTCGCCAGCCAGACGCGGCACGCCGAGCGACGGCTGGCACGGCGCAGTTAGCGGCGACGAGGGCAACCTCGCCCGCCGAGAAGAAGGCGTCCGCCGAGAAGAAGGCGGCTACGGCCAAGAAGAAGCCGGCTCCGGCGCCATTCGGACCGCCCCCGACGATCGCCAGTCCGCTGCCTCGGGACATCATGTGGCTGGCCTCGCTGCATCGGGCGAAAGCAGAGGGCACGGAGCTGGCACCCGCCGAGGAGGACCTGCTTCGGCGCAGGGCCGGTGAACCGGCGGCGATCGCCGCCGCGCGCTACGCCGAACAACTCGTTGACATGGAGGCGCGTCTCGCCCAGTTGGCCGGCGACAGTGACACCGCAAGGCGGCTGCACCGCACGCGGGACCGGCTCATGAGCGCCTGTCAGACGGCAGCTCTCGCCTTCAAGAGCGCCTACCAGGCGGAACTGACAGTGTTGGGACGTCCGCCCGCAGCAGCGGAAGGGCTGGACACCACGGTCATGCGGGAAGTCGCCGCGTTTCCGTTCGACGAGGCACTGGCCCGGGTGCTGAAGCGGCGTGGCCTCCCTCGGCACGCACTGGAACGACCCACCGATGACCTGTGGGGCTGGCTGAACGCACACGAGACGACTGTGCAGGAGCCGTTGCCCGCCGCTGTGCGACGGGTTCGGCAGATTAACGCTGCCACCTTCGTTCGCACGGTCCTGGACGACCTCAATGGGCGGAAGGCCGATGCGGGCTTGGCCCATGTGGCGGCGGCGGAGCAATGGATATCCTGCGCTGAGGAAATTATGTCCGCTCTGAGCGAGGCACGTGACACGACGGAGACCGAACTCCGGCAGGCGGAAACACGCGCCGGTGCCGACCTGACGACCCGGCTGCGGCAGACGGGGGAGGCGTACGCCCGGGGAAGCGCCCTGTGCCTGGAAGCCAGACTTATCGTCGGTAGCTTCCACGTCCGAATCGCGCGCCTGTTGTGCAGTGATTCAGTGCGACGACTCCGGACTGACTGCCTCGCCGAAGCGATGATGTCGCTGGCCGAAAGCCACCCCGGAATCACCCGTATCGTGCTGGATGCATGCCGGGAGCACCGCGCGAGCTGCGCCGACGCGGATGCACCCGATCCGTGCCGCTCGTGCACTCCTACAGTGGCGGAGGTGGTGAGGGGGCTGAGGGCGCGTGCGCTGACGGAGCCGGACCCGATACTCCGCGTTTCTGACCCGAAGCCGGCCGCTGTCGATGACGAACAACCCTTGCCGAAGCCGCCCGTTGAGCACCGACCCGACAGCAACCTCGTCTGTCCCACGGTCGTCAGGCAATTTCCCAAGAAGCGGGTCGTGATGGTCGAGACGTTTTCACGGGGCGATGGTTGGTTCGGCTACGGCTGGGTCGACCGGAGCGGTCAGATTGGCCAGGGCAACGGTCGAGCCGTCAACATGCTTGATGAGGCGGTGCAGGCGCTGTGCCGGGCAGCGCTCGACCTCGGGTCCGGAGGCAGAATTCATCTCGTCACCCGGCATGCGAGGGCAGCCAACGTCATTCGGCTCAGCCTCAGCGCTGGTCGAGCGTGCACTCCGCTCGACACCACCGTGTCGGCCGGCACGCAGCGCCAGCTCCAGGAAGTTGCCGCCGGCCGACGTGCTGTCACCGTCTCGGCGGATCCGTGCTCAGGACGCCACGGCGGCTCGGTGCAGGCCGAAGATCTGGCGCGGCGCGCCGGGCAGCCGGGATACACCACAGGGGAACAGAAGCCCGTAGCGACCCCTGTCGTCACGCCGCAGGCAACCGCAGTCGAGGACCGGCTCATCGGCCCCGAGGAGGAGGATGGCCCCGCCCGTTGGCTTGACGGCAGCGGGGAGAAGCGGGCAGAGATGTCGTGGAGCATCGCCCTGCACCGGGCGCACCTCGACGGGAAGTGGTGCCCCCTGCCCGACGGGTTGAGCGACAATTCGCCCGGGCGACAGCTCCGCCTGCACCTCGACCACGAAGCACGCAGCGGGTCGTCCTTCGCCAGGACGCAGCGAGTGTCGCTGCGGCGTCGCGAGGGCCGGTGGGAGATCGCCGGCATCCAGTGGCCGGCGGACCTGAACGCGGGCACCCTGCTCACGATCACCGTGGACCCCACCCGGGGCGTCGCCACCGCCCGAACCACGCCCTTGCCGGAGCTGAAGCGCATCGATGGCGTCCAGTTCACCCACCGGTACGACCCGCGTGTGGTGACCCGACAGAACGGGCCCGGGGCGGACGCCTACGGTCGCGTGCCGGATCTCACCGACATGAGCTGGGTACTGCACACGCTGCGGAAACTCGGCTACCTCACCGAGGACGGCGGCGCGATCCTCGCCGAGGACGCCCTGGTGCAGAACTGCCTGCGCCTCGGTCTGCCGACCGCACGGGCTAAAGGCATCCATCAGGCCGTTCAACGGCTGATCGCCGGTCGAGCGCTGCACCGGGTCCAAGGCAGCGTCGACCCGGACGGTCGCCCTTGGCACCCGTCCCAGCCCGGAGCCAAGCACGTTCCCCTGCTGCGATACGTCCCCCGGGTGGAAAAGGTGACGGCTGCGAGCGAGACACCCGGCGAGTGGCATCCGCACCGGCGGGGGCACCAGGTCGCCGGGCACCTGCGTCGCCTGCCTCCCGGCGCACAGGCATCCCCGGAATCTGAAGAGGAATACCTTGAAGAAGTCCGGGACGCGCGCATCGTGGGCCGCGGCCTCCCCAAGGGAGTGACGTACGTGAAGCCCCACTATCGCAAGCGCTGACAGAACAGGTCATGTCGGCGCCTTTGAAGGGCGGCAACTGACGTTCAGAGGTCCCAAACCTGGTCGGGGTCGTCGAGGGCTGCGCGGACCTTGCTCAGATCACCCATGTCTGCCAACGGAGAGCTGCGGGCGATGTCGACGATGCCTCTGACCACGTCGTGCAGAACCTCACCGTTGCCCTCGTCAAGAGCCCGGTCGAGCCGGGTGAACAACTCTCGATAGAGGTTGCGCCGCTCGGTGAAAGCCTGCTCGAAGTAGTCTCGCAGGATTGTCTCCGCCGCCTTGATCCGCGCGATCTCGGTGGATTCGTACGCCTGGAACTTGGCGCGCTTGGTGCGCTCTACCTCGTGGATCTGGATGCATTCGCTTGTGGCTTCCACGATCTGTTTCAAGGCGGTGAAGCCGTCGAGGGCGGATGGCGAACTTCTGTTGGGCTTGACGATCTTCCCTACGTGCACCTTGGGTTGGTCAGGCATCCCCGGGCTCCTCGCTCAAGGGACGGTACTTCACCGTCAGGTTCGCACTTCGTTCGTTCAGCTCACCCTGCGTGTCGATCACCGGTGTGGCAGCGACGTCGCGAACCGCCATGACCAGGGTCATGGCACGTTGAAACCGTGCTGCGTGGACCTTCGGGTCGAACGGTTCTGACTCCAGCAGGTCCTGCGCCCCCACCGCGTGGGCGCTGAGCGTCGTGAGGAGATGGCTCAGCTCATCGGCACGAGCGTCAACCCCTGAGAGTCGAGCGTCTGTCTCGTCGAGATCCGCAATTGCGACGGCAATCTTGGCTTCGAATTCTGTGGCCTGGGTGAGCGCCTTGGTGCCCTGTCCTTTCACGACGAGTCCGCCGACGAGCAAGGCCGGGCCGATGGTTACGAAGCTGAGGGCCGTGGCTCCAAGCGCCATGCCGCCGCCCCCGGAAGCGATGCTCCCACCGCCGAGAAGGGCCAGGGTCGCACTCTCGGCAGCCGCCCCGGACAAACCGGAGATGGCAGCGCCGGTACTGGCCAGGCCGAAGCTGCTTGCGGCGGCGGTGACGCCGGCTCCCGTTCCTGCACCTGCTGCGGCAGAGCCTAGGGCGCCGCTGATCCACGCGACTGCTTCCACGTCGAGGCCCCGAAGCCCCGGCACCTGACTCATGGTGGCATCGACGCCCTCCACCAGGAGACGCTCACTCTCACGCACCTGTCGTTCGTGGCGACGCAGGAAGTCGCCCATGCGCGTTACGACATCGTCGAGCGCCTGCTTCTGGTGCTCGCCCAGCGCCTTGAGCTTGTCATTCGTTGCGGTGAGCGTGGCCTCGGACTCGCTGCGTCGTTGCTCGTAGCGGCGTTGGGCCTTCTTCAGTCGACTGGTGGCTTGCACGATGTCGTAGGCACCTACGCCTCCGAGAGCCAAGCCGCCGCCTCCGGTGGCTGTGCCGATCGCGATCAGGGCCGCAGCGATGAGTGGTATGGGCATGCGCTCCCCCTTGGTGCTGGCCAAGTGTTGCATCGGGTGCCGGTCTCAGCCCCGCTCCCGAATTAGCCTCGGCCCTTTGGCAAGGGCTGCGCGCATCGTGGATCAGGGGAAGAAGTGCCTCCTGGCACGGGAGGACCTGACTTGTCAGAGGCTCAGATCGCCCATCACGGGAGGCACTTGCTGCGTGGAGGCTACCCGATCATGCTCGAAGATCGCTGTCAGCGGCGAGGGGCGGACATGTCGACCCCCCGATGGTGTCCGGGGGACGGTCGGCTGATTAGTTCGGCCTTTCTCGGGATGGTCGGCCACGGCGGCACTTCTTAGCCTTGCGGTTCCAAAGATGCGAGGGGGTTCCGCGTGCCGAAGCCCAAGGGTGTGTTCTGTGTCGAGGGTGAGTGGGACAGCGATCTGACCAAGCGTCGGTCGGTGCTGCCGACGTTGGACATGTTGGAGCGGTTGGGAAGCCTCAAACACATCCACAAGAGCGCCGTCACTTCGGAGCAGTTGAGGTACTTCCTCGAACAGTGGTCGTCGAAGAGGTACTCCGCCTACGAGGTGGGCTTCTTCGCGCTGCACGGTGCGCCCAGCGAGTTGTGGCTATCAAAGTCGCATTCGACCAGTCTCGACGAGGTCGCAGGCTGGATGTCTGGCCGGTGGCAGGGCAAGCGCATCTACATCGGTGGGTGTTCCGTGCTGCGGGGACCCGACGCGTACCTCGCCGACTTCCTGTACAGAACCGGGGCGTCGATGGTGTGCGGCTTCACGAAGCAGATCGACTGGATCGAGTCCGCGGCGTTCGAGACGGTGATGCTGGACAGGCTCGTCAACAGCGGCAAAGTCAACAGCGTCGAGCAACTCGCCTCCTCGGCGCGCTGGGCGCCGTTGGCCCACCACCTCGGCTTCCGCGTGGTGTACGCGAACGGTTCCAGCGTCCGGATCCCGTCTATGAGGGCGGGCGGTACGGCCGTCTCCGTCTGAAGAAGCGGTGGGAACGCCCGGGGAACGGCTCGGCGACGTTCGGAAGCGCCGCACGTCGTCGGGGCGGTCGCTGCCGGAACCCGCGGCTGCTGCCTGATCCTGTCCGTCGGCGTGTCGACCGCCGGTTCGGGCCGGCCGTCCGCCGGCCTCCTCCTTTGCGCAAAGGCGGAGCGGTCGAACCAGGCGTGCGGATGGAACAGGTCGGCGTTGCATGACGGCGTGTTCCGTGATCGGTACGGTATGCAGCATGTCTTCGCCCACCCCTGCGCCGCTGCTCCGGGAGTTCATTGACATCCCGGAGCGCACGAGCACGAGCGACTTCGTGCTCAAGCTCGCCGACAGTGTCGCCGACGCTGACTCCACCCTCCGTGACTACGTGGTCACGGATCGGCTGCTCGGCAACTTCGACGAGGCGCTCGGGTTGATCCGCTCCGCGGTCGAGGGGCACGCGTCGAAGGCCGCCTACCTGCACGGCTCCTTCGGCTCCGGTAAGTCGCACTTCATGGCGGTGCTGCACGCGTTACTGCGCGGCGAGTCCGTCGCCCGGGGTCGGGACGAGTTCGCGCCGCTGGTCGCCAAGCACAGCGTCTGGCTGGACGGCCGCAAGTTCCTGCTGGTGCCGTACCACCTGCTCGACGCCCGCTCCCTGGAGCAGCGGGTGCTCGGCGGCTACGTCGACCGGGTCCGGGCGCTGCACCCCGAGGCGCCCATCCCGGCGGTGCACCGCACCGACGCGCTGCTGGACCAGACCGCCTCGCTACGGGAGAAGATCGGCGACAGGCAGTTCATCGACGGGCTGCCGGGCGGGGACGTCGAGGACGAGTGGGGCGAGAGCGAGACCTTCTGGACGCCCGAGCGGCTCGACCAGGCGTTCGCCGGCGCGTACAACGACGAGCTGCGCCGCAAGCTCGTCAACGACCTGCTGACGAGCTGGAACAAGGGCTTCTTCAGCAACGCGCGCGAGGACGCCGAGGCGTTCGTCTCGCTCGACCGGGGCCTGACCGAGATCAGCCGGCACGCCAAGGAGCTCGGCTACCACGGCCTGATCCTCTTCCTCGACGAGCTGATCCTCTGGCTGGCCAACTCGATCGGCGACCAGCAGTTCGTCTCCCGCGAGATCCAGAAAATCACCAACTTCGTCGAGGGCGGCGACACCCGCCGGCCCATCCCGGTGATCAGCTTCATCGCCCGCCAGCGTGACCTGCGCGAGCTCGTCGGCGAGGAGGTCACGGGCGCCAACGAGCTGAGCTACCAGGACACGCTCAACCTGGCCAGCGGCCGCTTCGACGTGATCAAGTTGGAGGACCGCAACCTCCCGGAGATCGCGCGCCGCCGGCTGCTCAAACCCCTCGACACCACGGCCGGCGAGGCCATCGCCCGGGCCTTCGACGCCACCACGAAGGTACGCCGGGAGGTCTTCGACACCCTGCTCGGCACCGATTCGGGCAGCGGCGCCGACATCGACGCCTTCCGGTCGACGTACCCGTTCAGCCCGGCGTTTCTCTCCACGCTCGTGCACGTCTCCAGCGCGCTGCAGCGCTCCCGCACCGCGTTGAAGCTGATGCGCCAGCTGCTCGTCGACCGTCGCGACACGCTGCGCCTTGGTCAGCTCGTGCCGCTCGGCGACCTCTACGACGTGATCAGCAGTGGCGGTGACCAGCCCTTCACCGAGAAGCTCAAGGCCGAGTTCGAAATGGCCCAGAAGCTCTATGACCTGAAGCTGCGTCCCTACCTCCTCGGCCAGTACGACCTCACCGACGACGACCTCGACGCGGCCCGCCGCGGCGACCCGCAGCCCGCCGAGACGGTGGGCCGGGTCCGGGCCTTCACCGGCGACGACCGGTTGGTCAAGACGCTGCTGCTGGCGGCCCTCGCGCCCAGCGTGCCGGCGCTGCGGAACCTGACCGCCCGGCGGCTGTCGGCGCTCAACCACGGCAGCATCACCAGCCCGATCCCCGGTGGCGAGGTAGCCCAGGTCAGCCGCAAGCTTGCCGACTGGGCGGGCCGGTTCGCCGAGATCCGCATCGGCGAGGGCGACGACCCGGTCGTCTCCCTGGAACTGGTCGGCGTCGACGTCGACAGCGTCCTGGCCACCGCCAAGCACTACGACAACGAGGGTGCCCGCAAGCATCTCGTGCAGCGGCTGCTCTGGCAGCAGCTCGGCGTGCCGTGGAGCGACTCGTTCTTCGCCGAGGCGGGGCTCACCTGGCGGGGGAGCCGCCGCGCCGTCGAGCTGGTATACGGCAACGTGCGCGACCCGCACGACATCCGGGACGAGGCGTTCCACCCGAACGACCCGGCCGGCTGGCGCATGATCATCGACTACCCGTTCGACGACGGCAGCCACGGGCCGGCCGACGACCGACAGCGGGTGCAGGAGCTGACCGGCCGGACGACCGCCCAGACGGTCTGCTGGATCCCGGCGGCGCTGACCGTCGAGCGCCGCACCGACCTGGGCAAGCTCGCCATCATCGACAAGCTGCTCGAAGGCCAGCGCTTCGACAGCCATGCCGAACACCTCAACCCCGACGACCGGCGCCGCGCCCAAGCCGCGCTGACCAACCAGCGCAGCGCCCTGGTCGCCAAGATGCAGGCCGTGCTGCGGCAGGCGTACGGGCTGGCCGCCAAGCAGCCCACGGACGTGCAGCTCGGCTTTGACGACCACCTGCAGTCGCTCACCCGCGCTCTCGAACCGAAGCTGCCGATGGGCGCCACGTTCAACGACGCGCTGCGCAGCGTCGGCGACCAGATGCTCAGCCAGCAGTTCCCCGCCCACCCGGACTTCGACCCCGACCGCAAGGGCGAGGCCGTACGCCTGCCCGAGGTCAAGGTCGTCCTCGACCACGTCCGGCAGGCGGTCGAGTCGCCCGAGGGCCGCGTCGAGGTGGACCGGGCCCACCGGCAGACGCTGCGCCGGATCGCCAACCCGCTCGGGCTCGGGACAATGCACGAGGCGGCGTTCGTCATCGAAGGGCAGTGGGCCCAGCACTTCCACCACAAGGCCGCCGCCGAGGGCATCACGGGCGAGCTGCGGGTGGCCGACCTGCTGCGCTGGATCGACCAGCCGCAGGCGCGCGGCCTCGATCCGATCGTGGCGCAGCTCGTCGTGGCCGCCTTCGCTGAGCAGACTGACCGCGCGTTCCACCACCACGGCAGTCCGCTCGTCCCGGCGCCCGACCTGGGCCGGATCTCCGCCGACCACACATTGCGCGAGGAACGCCTCCCCGGCCAGGAGGACTGGGAGGTCGCCCGCGCCCACGCGGCGGCCATCTTCGGGTTCCAGCCGATCGCGTTGCGGCGGGGACGGCTCGTGGCGATGTTCGGCCGTGACCTGGTGACCCAGGCGACCCGCTACCGCGAAGCGGCGCACGGGCTCGTCGCCCGGCTCGAACAACACGCGAGGTGGCTGGGCATCGACACGGAGTCGACCGGTGGCCGGCTCGGCACCGCCCGTGCCGCCGCGGACCTGCTGGAAGGGCTGGTCGGGTCGCGTACCGCCGTGGAGACCGTGGAGCGCCTCGCTCGTGCCGAACTCGGCGGCCCGGCCGACCGGACCGGGAAGAGCATCAAGAGCGCGGCCCAGGTGTCCGCCGACCTTACCGCCGCCTCCTGGGACAACTTCGAGATCATCAGCGGTCTCGGCGGCGCCTGGGCCGGCGAGGCGATGGCGATCCTTACCGAACTGCGCAGGGTCGGCCAAGCCGACGAGCTGACCGCCCCGCTGTCCCCGGCCCTACGGAGGGCCCAGTCCGACGCGGTGACACTCATCCGTCGTGTGACGCGCAGTCGGGAGTCGATCGACGACCGGTCCCGTGAGGTCGTGAGCCGCGATCCCGGTGGCACGCGTCGGCCGGGCGACGGCGGCGGCACGGTGGCCACCCCGAGGAACGAGGTTGCCGTCCCGGCGGCCGACGTGGACCAAGCGGTCGAGAAGCTTCGTGCCTTCGCGGCCGCCCACCCGGGCGCCACGATCGAGGTGACCTGGAGAATCGTCTCGTGACCCAGGCACCCGCCCCTGCCCAGGCGCTGCGGATCAGCCCGGCGGCTCTGCGCCAGAAGGTGGCGCAGCAGCTCGACCGACACCGCAACGGCGACGCGTACCCGGTGATGGTGGTGCGCGCCGAACCCGCGTGGCCGCACGACCCGACGATGCTGTTGCCCGATGGCCGCCGTGCCCGGATCGAGGCGTGTGTCTCGCCGCTCGCCGTCTGGGAGCACCTTGTCGCCGACCGCGGCGACGAGGTGCTGGTCCTGCTCACCGACATCCCGGAGTCCGTGCTGCATCACGGCGTCCGCAGCCGGGTCTTCCGGGAGCGGGTGCACACCGTCGAGCCGTGGGACCTCGTCGTGGACGCCTTCGGTGCGCAGTTGCCGGACCCCGCTCTTGAGCGGGAGTCGTGGGCCGGCATGGCGTTGCTCGACGCGATGCCGACGGCGGGCTGGCCAAAGCTCGCCACCGCCGTGCTGACCCGCGACGTCGCGCTGCGGCACCTGGCAGCCGTGCGCCTCGGCCTCGACCGGCGGGGCGAGAACCCGGACGACCTCGACGTCGCCGCCCTGCTGCGCTGGAGCGCCCAGCCGGGCGGGGTCGAGGCCTACGGACTGTTGCGCGAGGAGGAACAGGCCGGGCTGTCCCGCTGGCTCGTGGAGCAGTTCGGCCGGCCGGCTAAGGCACTGTTCGCGCTGACCGCCGCCGGGCGAGGCCAGGAAGCCCTGCCTCTCGGCCTCGTCTGCGACGCGTTGTGGAGCACCGACAGCGCCGACGCGGTACGTGCCCAGGGCCGGGTCGACCAGTACTTCGGCAGCCTCAACGACGACGCGACGGTGCGGGGCTTCGCCGAGGCGACCGTACAGGTGGTCGCCGGCCTGCTCGCCGCTGCCGAAGCAGACGTACGACGGCAGGGGCACGCCGTACTCGACCGCGCCGAGGAACTGCTCGTCCAATTCAACGCGGCCGGCAGCACCGGGCACAGTTCGATCCTGCGTACCGGCTTCAACCAGCGGATCGGCGTCGCGGCCCGGGCCCTGCTCGCCGGGCTGCACGACGCGACGGACACCGCGCTGGAGCGGGCGGTCGAACACCTCGCCGAGCACCGGCTGGCAGCGGCCGAGACGGTGCGGATCACGCGGATTCGAATGGCGCAGCGCCTCGTGCGCTGGCTCCGCACGGACGTGGCGCCGCCCGAGAGCGTCGCGGACGGCGTGGATCGGCAGATCGCCGAGTGGGGCTGGGCCGACCTGGCGCTCAACCACGTCTGGGCCGGCGAGGACGCCCACCCGGAGTTGCAGCAGGCGTTCCGACAGATCCACGATCGCGCACAGGCGCGCCGCCGCGAACTCGACGGCGCCTTCGCCCGACGCCTCGGCGCCTGGGCGACCGCCGGGCCGGGCAACGACGGTGGACTGTTCACCGTGGAGAACCTCCTCCCACGGGTCGTCGAGCCGATGATCCGCGCCGACCGGCCGGTGCTGCTCGTCGTCCTCGACGGCATGAGCGCCGCCGTCGCGGTGCAGCTCGCCGACGAGCTGTCCCAGCACTGGGTCGAGTACGACCCGCTGGCCCGAGCCGGCGCGGGACGCCGCCGGGGCGTCGTGGCGGCGCTGCCCACACTGACCGCCGTCTCGCGGACCTCGCTCTTCGCCGGCGCGCTGCGCAGCGGCAACCAGGAGCACGAGAAGAGGATCTTCGCCGAGGGTCGTTGGGGCAAGGGCTCGCGGATCTTCCACAAGGGCCCGGCCCGGGGCGGCGCGGGCGAGGTGTTCGCCGGCGAGTTGGCGGCGGCGGTCGCGGGCCAGGCTCCCGTGGTCGCGGTAGTGATCAACACCGTGGACGAGTCGCTGGCGCACGGTCGGGAGGGCGGCGAGGCAGGGTGGCAGCTCGACGACGTCGGGTTCCTGCGCAGCCTGCTCGACCAGGCGCGGTCCTCCGGCCGCGCGATCGTCGTCACGAGCGACCACGGGCACGTCCTGGAACGCGGGGGCCAGCACGTCAAGGCCACTGACGCCGCCTCCGCCCGCCATCGGACCGGCCCGGGCCCGACCGCCCCGGGCGAGATCGAGCTGACCGGCCCGCGTGTGGTCGCGGAAGGCAAGCGGATCATCGCGCTGTGGGACCCGCTCCTGCGCTACCGGCCCAGCAAGGCGGGTTACCACGGTGGCGCCTCGCTCGCCGAGGTCACCATTCCGCTGCTGGCCTTCCTGCTGCCGAACGTCGCCGAGCCGCCGGCAGGTTGGGCACCCGTCGAGGCTCGCCGACCCCTGTGGTGGCAGGCGACCGCCGCCGCACCGGCCGCGGCTCCCGTAACGGCGTCACCCGTGCCCAAGCCGCGCCGCAAGGCACCGGCCGTCACCGGGGACGCGCTGTTCGACGTACCGGAGGCGACGACCGCGACTGCGCCGGTGCCGGCTGCCAGGAACGGGGACCTCGTGGCGGCTCTGCTCGCCTCGGATTTGTTCAAGGCTCAGCACAGCCTGACGCCGCGCCGGGTGGACGAGCGGAAGATCGAGGCGGCGCTGCGCGCTCTGGTCGACGCGAAGGGCGTGCTGCCGGTGGCGGTCCTCGCGCAACGTGCCGGTGAGGCACCGGTACGTGCGGGAGGGTTCGTCACCACGCTGCAGCGCATCCTGAACGTCGACAACTATCCCGTCCTCTCGCAGATCGACGACAACCGGACCGTTCGCCTGGACCTGGCGCTGTTGCGGGAACAGTTTGGGCTGCCAGGGGCGAAACCGTGACCACGGTCAGTCCGGCCCGCCGTCGCGAGGTCGTCGACGCCCTGCGGCGGGGTGCCGTGCCCTCTGCCGGCCTGGACCTCTTCGCGGTGGGGCTCGACCGGTTCGGCACAGCCGTCGGTGAGGACCTCGACACCGTCGCCGCCGGTGGCTCCGTCTTCAAGGCCGTTCGAGGCGAATACGGCTCCGGCAAGACGTTCTTCACCCGGTGGATCGCCGAACGCGCCCGACGGGCCAACCTCGCCACCGCAGAGGTGCAGGTCTCCGAGAACGAGACGCCGCTGCACCGGCTGGAGACCGTCTACCGGCGGCTCACGGAACGGCTGAACACCTCGACGTTCCCACCGAGCGCGCTGCGGCCGGTCGTCGACGGCTGGTTCTACGCGCTCGAGGAGGACGTCCTCGCGGCCGGCGAGGTCGCCCCCGACGAGGTCGACGCCCTCGACCGGGCGGTCGCCGCGTTGCTCGACCAACGACTCGCCACCGTGAGCCGGAGCGCCCCCGCCTTCGCCGCCGCCCTGCGCGGCTACCGACGCGCCACCCTCGACGGAGATCCGGCTACGGCGGACGCGGTGCTCGCCTGGCTCGGCGGTCAGCCACACGTCGCCGCAGCCGCCCGCCGGGTCGCCGGCGTCAAGGGGGACCTCGACCACTTCGCCGCCTTGAGCTTCCTGCAGGGGTTGCTCGCCGTGCTGCGCGACAGCGGCCACCCCGGCCTGCTGCTCGTGCTCGACGAGGTGGAGACCCTGCAACGCGTCCGCTCGGACGCCCGGGACAAGGCTCTCAACGCGTTGCGTCAGCTCATCGACGAGGTGCACTCGGGGCGGTTCCCCGGGCTGTACCTGGTGATAACCGGCACCCCGGCCTTCTTTGAAGGGCCGCAGGGTGTGCAGCGGCTCGCGCCACTGGCGCAGCGGCTCGCCGTCGACTTCGCCACCGATGCCCGGTTCGACAACCCGCGCGCCGTGCAGATCCGGCTGCCCGGCTTCACCGTCGACTCCCTGACCGAGCTGGGCGGACGGGTCCGCGACCTGTACGCGGACGGCTCGACGGCCCCTTCGCGAGTGGCCGCTCTGGTCGACGACGCCTACCTCGGCCAGTTGGCCCGGGCGGTCGCTGGCGGGCTCGGCGGCAAGGTGGGTGTCGCGCCGCGCCTGTACCTCAAGAAACTCGTCGGGGAGGTGCTCGACCGGGTCGACCAGTTCCCCGAGTTCGACCCCCGGCAGCACTATGCCCTCACCATGTCCGCCACCGAGATGACCGCCGTCGAGCGAAATGCCTCCAGCGCTGACGAAATATCACTCGAGCTCTAGGAGAGAATCAGATCATGAGCAACGACCTCGCCTCGCTCCTCGGCACACAGGAGACCGCGACCCTCGAATTCAAGCGGGAGGCGAAGGACCGTAACGCGATTCGGAAGGCCATCTGCGCGCTGGCCAACGACCTGGCGCAGCGTGGGGGCGGCGACCTGCTTATCGGCGTGGACAAGCACGGGCGGCCCGTGGACGGCCTGGACACCTCCGACGAAGCTCTGCTCACCTTCACCAGCATCCGGGACGAGGGAAGGATCCTCGACCGGCCGTCAGTGGTGGTGAGTGTCGAGCCGTACCAGGGTGTGCCGGTCATCCGGATCCGGGTCAACGCCTCGCACACCCCACCCGTGCGGTTCGACAATATCGTCTACGTCCGGCCTGGACCTTCCACCCGTACGGCGAGCAGCAACGACGAGAAGGTACTCTCCGAGCGGCGGCGTTCCTACGACGTGCCATTCGACGTACGGCCCATTCCGGACAGTGCGCTGGACGAGCTGGATCTCGACCTCTTCCGATCGGGGTACCTCCGCCAGGCGGTCGATGTCTCCGTGCTCGAGGAGAACCATCGGTCGACCGAGCAACAGCTCGCCTCGCTACGCCTCGCTGACCTGCAGAGCCACCCGACGGTCCTTGGGTTGCTGCTCATTGGCTTCGATCCGACCAGTCGGATTCCCGGCGCCTACGTACAGTTCGTGCGTTACGAGGGATCGGACGTCGGTGGCGCGGTGCTGGACGAGCAGGAGCTTCGACTGAACATCATCGACGCAGCCGAGCGGCTGGAGACGGTACTCAAGGGACATCTGCGGACCCGGCTGGTGGAGATGAGCGGCTTCCGTGAGGAGGCTCGTCCCAATTACCCCGTCGAGGCCCTGCGGGAGGTGTGCATGAACGCGCTCATGCACCGGAACTACGAGTCGTCCAACGCGCCAGTGCGCATCGCATGGTTCGACGATCGCGTCGAGGTGACCAATCCTGGTGGCCCCTTCGGGCAGGTTCGAGCCGACAACTTCGACCGGGTCAACGACTACCGCAACCCGTCTCTGGCTGCCGCCATGAAGTCACTCGGGTACGTCAACCAGTTCGGTCGGGGAATCGGCCGCATCAGAGCCTCGCTGGCAAGGAACGGGAACCCGCCGCCTGAATTCGTCGTCGATGACGCCTCTTGGACCGTCCTGATCAGGAGGGCTTTGTGATCTCGGTCGCGCTGTTCAACAACAAGGGTGGCGTCGGTAAGACGACGTTGACCTATCATCTCGCGCACATGCTCCAGAGGCTCGGTCACCGTGTCCTCGCAGTGGATCTCGACCCGCAATCCAACCTGACGGCGGCGTTTCTCGACGAGGACGAACTCAGCGAGATCTGGCAGGAAGGGCACGAGTCGACCTGGCCGCTCGTGGACGGGCAACAGAAGCTCCTCCTTCGGGCGTACCGGGACTCGGGCACGGTCGCCTCTGCTGTGCAGCCGATCATGCAGGGGCTCGGTGACGTACGCTTCGCCGATCCGATCACGATCACCGATGGCCTCTGGCTCGTGCCGGGTGACCTCAACCTGAGTGCCTTCGAGGACAAGTTGTCCGCCGCGTGGCCGAACAGCTTGATCGGTGATCCAGCGGCCCTTCGGACCACTACGGCCTTCCACCGCCTGATCACCGATGCTGGTCGCCGCGTTCGCGCCGACGTCGCCTTGGTCGACGTCGGGCCTAACCTCGGCGCCATCAACCGGGCAGCGCTGCTGGCGGCCGACACGGTCCTGATGCCCCTCGCCGCCGATCTCTTTTCGCTACGTGGACTTCGTAACCTGGGGCCGGCCCTGCGGGACTGGCGACGGGTGTGGCAAGGCAACGTGCTTCCGCACGTGCCGGTCGACATCGCAGCGCCGAAGGGCACCATGACGCCCCTCGGATACGTCGTCATGCAGCCCAAGATGAGACTCGACCGTCCGGTAAAGGCGTATCAACGGTGGCTTGACAGGGTGCCAGTCGTCTTCGCCAGTTCGGTGCTGAACCAGACGGGCGGCGTGGACGACCACTCCTACGAGGTCGCGACGCTGCGTAACTACCAGAGTCTGATGCCGCTGGCGCACGACGCCCGCAAGCCAATGTTCGACCTCCGGTCAGCTGATGGCGCTCTGGGCAGCACTCAGACCCTCGTGCAACGGTGCTTCCAGGACTTCAAATCGTTGAGTGAGAGGCTTCTCCAACGACTTGATGAGGCATGCGTAGACGAGACATGAGCAGCGTCGAGTTGCTGCACCCAGTCGTGCTGCACCACGTGGTGAACACACTGCATTGGCCCAAGTTGCGCCCCTTGCAGGAGCGCGCCGTGCAGCCGTTGTTGGAGGGCGAGGACGCCCTGCTCCTCGCGCCCACAGCTGGCGGCAAGACCGAGGCGGCGGTGTTTCCGCTCCTGTCCCGGATGGCACAGGAGAATTGGTCGGGCACCTCCGTGCTCTACGTGTGTCCATTAAAGGCGCTGCTCAACAACCTCCTGCCCCGTTTGGAGGCCTACACCGGCTGGCTTGGCCGCCGTGCCGCGCTCTGGCACGGCGACGTGACGATGGGACGGCGGCGCACGATCCTCCGGGAGCGGCCTGACGTCCTGCTCACCACGCCCGAGTCCCTCGAGTCGATGCTGGTCAGCGCCGCCGTGGACCACGACGAGTTCTTCGGGCAGCTCCGGACGATCGTGGTCGACGAGGTGCACGCCTTCGCCGGAGACGACCGGGGCTGGCACCTGCTGGCCGTTCTGGAACGCCTTTCGCGAGTGGCGGGTCGCCCGGTGCAACGGGTCGGTCTCTCCGCGACTGTGGGAAATCCCGACGAGCTGTTGGGCTGGCTGCAGGGTGCCGGCCGTGACCAGCGCCCGGCGCGGGTGGTGGCGCCGGACATCGGCACGGCCGGCGTCACGGCGGTGGCATCACCCCCTGCCGGTGAGATCGAGCTGGACTACGTCGGGTCCGTGCACAACGCGGCAAAGGTGATCGCGGCCCTGCACCGGGGCGAGAAGCGACTGGTGTTCTGCGACTCCCGTGCTCTGGTCGAGGAACTCGGCCAGCGGCTGCGGGCACTCGACGTGACGACGTTCCTCTCCCACGCCTCGCTCTCGGTCGACGAGCGCCGGCGGGCCGAGGAGGCGTTCGCGCAGGAGCGGGACTGCGTCATCGTGGCCACCAGCACGCTCGAACTGGGTATCGACGTGGGTGACCTCGACCGGGTCATCCAGATCGACGCCCCGCGCACCGTCGCCGCCTTCCTGCAGCGGATAGGCCGGACCGGCCGGCGTCCCGGCAGCAGGCGCAACTGCCTCTTCCTGGCCCTCGACGGGGAAGGGTTGCTGCACGCCGCAGGGCTGCTCCACCTCTGGTCGCAGGGCTGGGTCGAGGCGGTCGTACCACCGCCGGAGCCCCGGCACATCGTGGCACAGCAGATGCTGGCGCTGTCGCTCCAGCGGCACCGCGTCGGTGACCAGATGTGGCCGGGGGAGTGGAACGGCCTGACCCCCTTCGACAGGAGCGCCGAGGTGATCGTGCGGCACCTCGTCGACCGCGGCTACCTCGACGTCGACTCCGGGATGCTCTTCATCGGGCCGGAGGCGGAACTGCGGTTCGGTCGACGGCACTTCATGGACATGCTTGCGGTGTTCACCGCCCCGCCCCAGTTCACCGTGCTTTCCGGTCGCACCGAGATCGGCCGGACCGATCCTGCGCTGCTCACCGCGAAGGTCCAGGGCCCGCGACTGTTGCTGCTCGCCGGGCGGAGCTGGCGGGTCACCTACGTCGACTGGAAGCGGCGGCGTTGCTTCGTGGAACCCGCCGAGGGCGGCGGCAAGGCGCTCTGGATGACCGGCGGCTCACCGCAGGGGCTGTCGTACCGGATGGTCCGGGCGATCCGCGACGTGCTGCTCGGTGCCGACCCGCCGGTCTCCCGCACCGGTCGGGCCAGCACCAGGCTCGCGCAGTTGCGCGAGGAGGCCACTCCCCTCGTCCATCCCGGCGGCACGATGGTCGTCAGCGACGGCGACGGCGAGACGAAATGGTGGACGTGGGCCGGTTTCCGGGCCAACGCCACTCTGATCGCCACCCTCAGCGAGATCGCCGACCCGACCCAGCGGTACGACGACGCCTCGGTCCGGCTGCGACCCGACGTCGACCGGGACATGGTGCGGGCGGCCCTGACCGATGCCGCCGAGCGGCTCTGTCTCCCAGACGTCAGCGAGAAGGCCCTCGCCGGCCTCAAGTTCAGCGCCGCGCTGCCCGAACGGCTGGCGATGGCGACCCTGGCCGCGCGGCTGGCCGACCTGCCGGCCGCACGCGCGGTGCTCGCCGAACCCACCCGGACCGTGTACCTGTCGGACTGACCTGACCGGATCGAGACCCTCGTCAGTTCGGGTGGGGTGGTTCGTCGAGGATGGCGCTGAAGCGTTCCTCGGCGAGGTCGAGCTGGCCGAGGATGTGCTCCTTCACCGGCGCCGACAGGGGAGTGTCCGCCCTGGTGACGAGGTCCCGGTAGACCGGTACGAGCGGCCGGTACTTGCGGGCCGACGAGGTCACCTTCGGGCCGACGGTGTGGATGACGCCCACGCCGTTGTCCGTGAAGTCGGAGATCTTGATGACCCGCGCCCACGGCTCCCGGTCGAGGCTGGCCGCCACGTGCTCCCGGTACTGGACGTGCTTGTCGCGCCCCGGGTCGTACGCCGGATTGGTGACCGCGCCGACCAGGCGGGCCACCCGCGGCCCGAACCGCTCCGCGAGCACCGCCAGGGCGGCGGCGGTGGCGTCCTCGCCGTGGTGCGCCACGGCACGTTCGCCGCCGGACGCGGCGGCCAGCTCGTCGGGGTGGTCCTCCACCGCGTCGTGCAGCAGGCCGGCGACGATCGCGTCCACGTCGCGGACCTGGTAGTGGTGCATCATCCGGATCGCCACCCGCAGCAGGTGGTTCAGGTAGGGCTCGCGGACCCGCCGGTCGTCGCGGTGCAGCTCGGCGGCGAGGTCGAGGGCCTCGGTGAGCCGTTCCCGCGCGGCCTCGTCGAACGCGCGAAGCTCCAGCCGGAACCGGGCCAGCAGGCCGGGCTCGCCGTGGATCTCGGTGATCGCGTGCATCGGCATGGTGGCCAGGTAGGCGGGAAACTCCATCCGCCACTTATAGCCGATCTTCACCCCGCCGGGGGTCCCTGCCGTCGCCCACCCGACGCCGGCAGCCCCGGCCGAACGCCACCGCGGCGCCCGGCCAGGGGCAGCCCGTCAGGTGCCGGAGACGCGCTTGACCAGGCGTACGGTGGTGCCGTCGGCGCTGCCGGCGACGGTGGCCTCGTCCATCAACCGGGTCATGATCAGCCGGCCACGGCCGCGCTCGCTGTCGTCGGGGCTCGCGTCCCGCCACCCGCCCGTGTCGCTGACCACCATCTCCAGCCGGTCGGCGCGCAGCCGCCCCCGGACGGTGACTGACGCGTCCGGGGCGAAGCGGTAGCCGTGCTCGATCGCGTTGGCGCACGCCTCACCGGCCGCGATCAGCACCGCGTCGACATCGGCCCGGCCGATGCCGAGGCCGGTCAGCCACTCCCGCAGCGCCTCCCGTGTCGGCGCTAGCTGCTCGGCGTCGGCGGTCAGCGCCGCGGCGAAGACCGCCGGCTCCCGATGCCGGTAGACCAGCACCGCCACGTCGTCGTTGCGGGTGTCGGGCAGCAGGTCCCGGACCATCCGGTCGGCCAGCGCGCCCTCGGGCAGCTCGCGGCCCTGAGTGAGCGCGGCGACCGCCCGGGAGATGCCGGCGTCGATCAGTTCGCGGCGTCGCTCGATCAGCCCGTCGGTGTAGAGCAGCAGCGTCGAACCGGACTGCAGCCGCGCCCCGGCCTCCGGCCGGCGGGGCACCGTGACGCTGGCCAGCGGCACCGAACCGGCGTGGGTCAGCAGGTCGGCGGAGCCGTCCGGGTGCACCAGGATGCCCGGCGGGTGGCCCGCCGAGGAGTAGCGGAGCACGCCCAGCGAGCGGTCGATGATGGCGCAGAAGACGGTGGTGCAGGCCCCGCCGGGCACCATCCGGGCGAAGTCGTCCAGCGCGGACAGCACCTCGGCGGGGCTCTTGGCCTGCAGGAGCAGGGCGCGCGAGGCGCTGCGCAGCTGCCCCATCACGGTGGCGGCGGGCAGGCCCCGCCCCACCACGTCGCCCACCACCACGCCGACGAGGTCGCCGGGAAGCTGGACGACGTCGTACCAGTCGCCGCCCACCTCGAGCGGCGCCACCGCCGGCTGGTAGCGGGTCGCGAAACCGGCCGGCAGGTCGACCGGGCCGAGCATCGCCCGCTGCATGGCCAGGGCCACCGTCCGCTGCGTCTCGAAGGCCCGCGCGCGCACCAGCGCCTGGGCCAGCGCCGCGCAGAGCTGTCGTACGAGCGGGAGGTCCACCGTCTGCACCGACCGGGGCGGGTCCAGCTCCAGCCACACCCCGCCGGGTGCCCCGCCCGGCTCGACGCGTGCCCCGAGCGCGGTCACCCGTCCCGCGTCGTCGACGACCAGCTGCGGCTCGCCCTCGGTGGGCAGCCCGTCGAGGGCCCGCTGCACCTGCGGGGTCAGCGTCAGGCCCTGGGTCACCGCCAACGGCGTGCCGGCGGCGTCGGCGCAGACCGCCAGGCCGCGGGTGCCGTCCAGCAGGGTGCACAGCTCGGACAGGCCGGCGTCGAGCACCTCGGCCACGTCGGTGGCGCGGGCGAGCCGGCCGGAGAGCGCGGCCAGGGCGGACTGCCGGGCGGCGGCGCGGACGTCGGCGGTCACGTCGCGCAGGGTGGCGACCCAGAGGCGGCGGCCGGTACGCGGCTCCCGCAGCGAGTTGTAGACCGCCTCGGCCCAGATCCGGTGCCCGTCGGCGTGCCGCAGCGGCAGGGTGACCCGTCCCCGGCGGGCGTCCCGCGCGGTGCGCAGCACGTCGATCAGCAGGCGCCGGTCGGCGGGCGCGGCGTCGGCCTCCGGCCACCACGGGTGCGGCGGCGCGACCGGCGTCGCCAGCTGGGCGGCGCCGACCAGGCGGCAGAACGCCTCGTTCGCCTCGACCAGCGCGCCGTCGGCGTCGACCACGGCGAACGCGTCCTGCAACGACTCGATCAGGGCCGCCCGCCAGGTCGCCTCCTCGTTGCGCAACCGGGCCAGCTCCAGGTGCGCGCCCACCCGGGCCAGCAGCTCCTCCGAGGAGAAGGGCTTGGCCAGGTAGTCGTCGGCACCGGTCCGCAACCCCTCCACCGCGGCCTCCCCACCGGCGCGCGCGGAGAGCACGATGATCGGCAGCCCGGCGGTACGCCGGTCGGCGCGCAGCGCCCGGACCAGCCCGAAGCCGTCCAGGCGGGGCATCATCACGTCGGTCAGCACCAGATCGGGCACCCGCTCGGCGATCCGGTCGAGCGCCTCTTGGCCGTCGGCGGCGACGACCACCCGGTGGTGGGGTGCGAGCAGGCTCGCGAGGAACGCGCGCAGGTCGGCGTTGTCGTCCACCACCAGCACCGTCGCGGCGTCCCGGGCGTCGTCGTCGGTCGCGTCCGCCTGGGTGGGCGCGGCCTCCGGCAGCCAGTGCAGGGCCTCGGCGACGTACGTCTCGTGGGCCCGCTCGCGGTGCGTGGCCGAGGCGGTGGGCCGGCCGTACGGCAGGCGGACGGTGAACGTCGAGCCCTCGCCCTCGACCGAGCGCACGCTGACCTCGCCGCCGTGCAGGTGGACCATCTCCTGCACCAGCGCCAACCCGATTCCGGTGCCCTCGTGCGACCGGCCGCCGGCGCCGCGTACGCGGTGGAAGCGGTGGAACAGCAGCGGCTGCTGGTCGGCGGGGACACCGACGCCGGTGTCGTCGACGGTCAGCGTGACGTGCGCGTCGTCGCCCCGCAGCCGCAGCCGCACCGCGCCGGCCAGGGTGTACTTCAGGGCGTTGGAGAGCAGGTTGACGACCACCTTCTCCCACATGTCGCGGTCCACGTACGCGGTGCGCGGCAGCGCCTCGACGTCGACGCGGTAGCTCAGCTCGGCCTGGCGCATCGCGTACGCGAACGACTCGGCGACCCCGGCGGTGAGCGCCGGCAGGTCGGTCTCCACCCGTTCGGGGTCCAGCCGGCCGCCCTCCAGGCGGGCGAAGTCGAGCATGTCGTCGACCAGCTTGCGCAGCCGGCCGGTGTTGCGGTGCACCAGCTCCAGGCGTTCGCGCTGGCCCGCGGGGAGCGGCTCGCGCCGGTCGGCGAGGCTCTCCCGGACCGGCCCGGCGATCAGCGTCAGCGGGGTGCGCAGCTCGTGGCTGACGTCGGTGAAGAACTCCGTCTTCGCCGCGTCCAGCTCGGCCAGCGCGGCGGCGCGACGCCGCTGTGCCTCGTACGCCAGCACGTCGCCCAACGCCGTCGAGACCCGGTTGGCCACCAGGTCGAGGAAGCCCCGGTACGCCTCGTCCAGCTCGCGGAAGGGGCTGATGCCGACGACCAGCACGCCGGCCGGGTGGGTCTGCCCGGTGGCAAGCAGGGGCAGCACCACCACCTCGTCCACGGGCACCCCGACGACCGCCCCGGCCCCGGCGCGGGGGTCACCGGGCAGGGCCACTCCCCGGACCCGCGCGGGGCGGCCGGTGCGCGCCACCTCGCTGATCTGCGGCAGCCACCCGGGACCCGCGGCGGCGTCGTCCTCGGGCACGCCGACCGAGGCGGCCAGGACCAGTTCGTCGTCGGACTCCCGGCTGCCGCCCGGCCCGGGGCCGGTGAGGTGGGAGTCGTCGTCCGGCGTCACGCCCCCGGGACGTAGGTAGATCATCGCGGCGGGCAGGTCGGCCGGGCTGCCGGTGAGGACCCGGGCCGCCGCCCGGACGGCGTCGCGGGTGGTGTCCGCCGCCGCGATCGAGATCGAGCCCAGCTCGCGCAGCGTCTCCAGCCGCCGGTCACCGAGCACCCGGGCCGTGACGTCCGTGGTGGCCACGAAGACGCCGGGAACCCGGCCGTGCCCGGCGCGTACGGGGCTGTAGGAGAAGGTCCAGTACGTCTCCTCGAGGTAGCCGTGCCGGTTGAGCAGGAGCAGTTGGTTCTGCGCGTAGGTGGCGCCGCGGCCGGCGAGCACGTGGTCGGTGAGCGGGCCCAACTCGTCCCAGACCTCCGCCCAGCACCGCGCGCCCGGCTGACCGATCGCGGCCGGGTACTTGTCGCCGAGCACCGGGGTGTACGCGTGGTTGAAGATCTGCACCAGCTCGGTGCCCCACCACAGCAGCATCGGGATCTTCGACGGCAACACCGTGCGCACCGCCGCGTACAGCTCCGGCGGCCAGGTCTCCACCGGGCCCAGGGCGGTGGCGGCCCAGTCGGTGGCCCGGTGCGCGGCGCTGGTCGGGTCGTCGCCGGCGAAGAGGTCGTCGGCGGACGCCCCGGCGCCCGCCGGTCCGACGCGCTGCTTCGAATCCACGTCCCGGCCCCCTGTCCCCGCGCTGGTCTCCGGGTCGCAAGCAGCCGCCGTGTCCTGCCCCTCATCGTCCCGCCGGAGTCACTTTCCCCAACCGGTCACGCCCGAACCGTCGATCGACGTGACCCGACCCGCACCCCGACCCGCACCCCGACCGGGGGCCCGCCGAGCGACTCCACGCCCGATCCCCACCGTCGCCCCGTCGCCCCGCCGCCGCCCCGTCGCCCCGCCGCCGCCCCAGCGTCGATCATGCAGTCGTGGTGCCCCGCGAATGCCGCATAACATCCCACATTGCCCACCAGAACTGCATGATCGGCAGCGGCAGCGGCAGCGGCAGCGGCGCCGGGAGCGGGAGCGGGGCGGGGGTGGAGTCAGGTGGTCAGCCAGGTGGTGGCGCGGGTGCGGATGGGGGCGGGGATCTCGTGCGAGCCCGGGAACTCGTCGTAGGTGACGTCGTAGCCGAGCGAGCGCAGGCGGGGGACCAGGCGACGGCTGCACACGTCCACCGGCAGGACGGGGTCCCGCGTGCCGTGCGAGACGTAGACCCGGGGCCGGCCGTGGGTCACCAGCGGCGCGGCGAAGCCGGGGGAGAAGGCCAGCACCGCGTCGACCAGGTCGCCGTTGGTCAGGCCCAGGGAGAGGGCGTACGAGGCGCCGTCGGAGAACCCGCCGAACGCCACCCGCGCCACGGGGTAGCCGGCGAAGGCCGTGGCCAGCAGGCCGTCGATGCGCCGTACGTCCGTCCCGAAGCCCTCGCCGCCGATCAGGTCCCAGCTGCTCGCCACCGCCTGCGGGGCGACCAGCAGCAGCCGGTGCGCGTCGGCGACCGGCAGCAGCAGGTCCAGCCCCTGCCGGGCCGAGCCGCCGGCCCCGTGCAGGAGCAGCACCAGCCGGTACGGCGGCCCGTCGACCGGCTCCGGGGCGTACACCATCGCCAGCGCGGCACCCCGCGGGTCGGTCAGCGACGCCAGCCCGGCGGCGGCCAGTGCGGTCGGCGGGGCCGGACGCGCGGCGAGCCGGCCGTGCCGGGGGTTCTCCTCCGGCTGCCGGTGCGGTGTTGCGGGCTCGGTCACCGGATCACCGCTCCTCGTCCTGGGCGGGCATGCGCCGGCGGTTACCCGCCAACCCGACCCGCAATCCCGCTGGCGCGTCCCGCCACGGGCGTGATCAGCGAGCGGCGCGGCCCCGCCACGCGGCCTGCCACGGCGCGATCGGCCAGCGGCGGTCCGCCACAGGCGTGGCCGGCGAGCGGCGCGGTCGTCCACCGGCGGGTCCCGCCGGCGCGGCTGCGGCCGGGGACCGGCTCATCCGCTGACGCGGCGGACCAGCCGGGACGGGAACATCGTCGCCGGCGGCACCGGTCGCCCGCCCAGCACGGCCGTCGCCGCCGCCGTGGCGATCTGCGTCACCGGATGCGTCGCCGTGGTCAGCGCGGGGGTGGTCATCGCGGCGAGCGGGATGTCGTCGAAGCCGGTGACCGCGACGTCCCCGGGCACCTGGACGCCGTCGCCGCGCAGCCGGTCGATCACCCCGAGCGCGGTCGCGTCGCTGCTGCCGACGATCGCGTCGGTGTCCGGCCAGCGCTCCAGCACCTCCCGGGCCGCCGCCCGGCCGCGGTCCGCGCTGAAGTCCCCCGGCACCAGCCGCTCCGGCAGGGCGGCGTCGTGCACGATCCGCCGGTACGCGCCGACCGACCGGCTGGCGCAGGACAGCCAGCGAGGCCCGGTCACCATGGCGATGCGGCGGCGCCCGGTGGCGTACAGGTGCCGGACCACGGCCTCGGTGCCGCCGCCGTTGTCCACGTCGAAGGCCGGTACGAGGGGGGAGCCGATGCCGATCGAGGCCACCCGACCGCGCAGCCGCGCCGGGATCGCGTCCAGCACCCCCTCGGTGGTGTTGATCAGGACGACCCCGCCGACGCTGCGGTCCCCCGCCAGCCGGCGCACCTCGCCCGGCGACCGGGTGGGCAGCCAGTGCAGCGCCACCCCGAGTCCGTGCGGCGCGCAGACCCGGGCGCACGCGCCGAGCACCCGGTGGACGTACGGGTCGTCGAGGACCGTCACGGCGGGGCCGGTCACCGCCACCACCAGCCGGAACCCGGTGCCCTGGACGAGCGCGCGGGCGGCCGGGTTCGGCGCGTAGCCGAGCCTGTCGGCGGCGACGTTCACCCGCTCGCGGGCGGCGGGGGAGGCGTAGCCGGTGCCGGCGAGCACCCGCGAGGCGGTGGCCCGGGAGACGCCCGCCGCCCGGGCGACGTCCTCCAGGGTCGGTGGTCGGTGTGTCGTCGCCATTCCGGTCCTCCCCGTCGTCGGCCGTCGCGGCGTGGACGGTCGACCGAATCATCCCCCTCCGGCGCGTCCACGGTAAGGGGTGGGACCGGGTTGTCCTGAGAGCGCTCTCAGGTGTGGGATCGGGCGGTAGACCACCCGAGACGAGAGGACCGCCACCGTGAGCCGCACCATCGCCCCGCCCGCCGCGCCGCGCCCGGCCGTGCCCCGGGCGGTGCTGGCCGCCCGTACCGGCGTGGCCGTGGTCTTCGCGCTCAACGGCCTGGCCGTGGCCACCTGGTTCTCCCGGGTGCCCGCCGCCCGGGACGCGCTCGGGCTCAGCGCGGGCCGGCTCGGGCTGCTGCTGCTGGCCATGTCCGTCGGCGCGCTGCTCGCGATGCCCACCGCCGGCCTGGTGGCCCAGCGGCTCGGGGCGGCCCGCACGGTCGCGCTCTCCACCCTGCTCCTCGCGGCCGGGCTGACGGTGACCGGGGTCGCCGCCGTGGCCGGCTCCCTGGTCGGGGTCGCGATGGGGCTGTGCGCCGTCGGCTACGGCTCCGGCCTCTGCGACGTGGCGATGAACGTCGAGGGCGCGGCGGTCGAGCGGCGGCTGGGGCGTACGGTCATGCCCCGCTTCCACGCGGCGTGGAGCCTCGGGTCGGTGGCCGGTGCCGGGCTCGGCGCCGGGGCGGCCCGCCTCGGCGTGCCGGTCGCCGCGCACCTCGCCGCGCTGGCCGCGGTGGTGCTGCTCGGCACGCTGCTGGCCGTCCGGTCCTTCCTGCCGGTGGCCGAGAGCGGCACCGCCTCCGCGTCGGCCGCTCCGGCCGAGCGTCGCCGTGAACTGCTCGCCGCCTGGCGGGAGCCCCGCACCCTGCTCGTCGGCCTGCTGGTGCTGGTGTCGGCGTTCGCCGAGGGCAGCGCCAGCGACTGGCTGGCGGTCGCCTTCATCGACGGCCACGGCCTCAGCGAGGCGGCCGGGGCCGCGGTCTTCGGCGTCTTCGTCGTCGGCATGACCCTGGGCCGCACGGCAGGCACCGTCGCGCTGGACCGGTGGGGCCGGGTGCCCGTCCTGTCCACCACGATCCTGCTCGCCACGCTCGGCGCGGGCGTCGCGGTGCTCGCCGACTCCGGGCCGGTGGCGATCGCCGGCGTCGCGCTCTGGGGGCTCGGCGCGTCGCTGGGCTTCCCGGTGGGGATGAGCGCGGCGGCCGACGACGAGCGGCGGGCGCCGGCCCGGGTCAGCGTGGTCGCCGTGATCGGCTACACGGCGTTCCTCGCCGGCCCCCCGCTGCTCGGCCTGCTCGGCGACCGGGTCGGCACCCTGCGGGCCCTGCTCGTGGTGCCACTGTTGCTGCTGCCCACCCTCGCCCTGGTGCCGGCCACCCGCCCACCGGCCCGCTGAGCGGTCACCCGGCCCGTGCTCGTCCGCCGCCCCGCCGGGGCGGGCCCCGCGCGGCGGCGACCGGCCCGCGCGGCGGCGACCGGCCCGCGCAGGGGGCTCCCAGGTGCGGCGCAGGCGTTTGCCAGGTGGCGGTGCTGCACTGGGCAGACGCCGAGGAGAGGAGCCGGGCATGGGCTGGTTCAACCGGCGGCCGCGCGCCGCCGACGCGATCCCGACGAAGCTCGACCGCGAGGCGACCCGCGAGGACCTGGCCGCGCTGGAGGCGTTCGTGGCCAGCCGCCGGGGCGTGGAGTTCTACCTGGAACCGGAGACCACGGCGACCGACACCACAGTGGTCGCCATTGCCCACGACGGCGAGTGGATCCGCCGTCGCACCGGCTCGCCGCGCGCCGCCGGCTCCATCGCCCGCAAGCACGCGGTGCCGCTGTACGAGGCTGCCCGCACCGGCTACCCGGAGCGGATGCGGGTGTGGAACCGGGCCCACCCGGAGCGCCACGCCCGCTGAACCGCCCGCTGGACCGCCCGTTCAGCCGGCGACGGCCCGGGCCAGGGCGAAGCCGACGGTGGCGGCGCCGAGGCCGGCGGCCACGCTGGACAGCACGTTGACCAGCGCGAGGAACCGCCGGCCCCGGCGCGCCAGCCGCAGCGTCTCGTACCCGAACGTGGAGTACGTGGTCAGCGCGCCGCAGAAGCCGGTGCCGAGCAGGGCGCCGGCGGTCGGGCCGACGGGCAGCCCGGCCAGGAGACCGAGCAGCAGCGACCCGGTCACGTTGACGGTCAGCGTGCCCCACGGGTAGGCGCTGCCGAGCCGGGCCTGCACCGCCCGGTCGGTGAGGTAGCGCAGGGGCGCGCCGACGGCCGCGCCGAGCGCGATCAGCAGGACGGTCACCGGCCGGCCCCGTGCTGCCGCCGGTCCTGGCGGGCGGCGTCGAGCAGCCGGCCGGCGACGGCGTCGCCGAGCCAGACCGCGACCAGCGCCCCGAGCAGGGTGGCGGCCAGGTAGCCCAGGGCGACCTCCGGCGCGCCGGCGTCGAGCGCCAGGCGGACGTCCACGGCGTACGTGGCGAAGGTGGTGTAGCCGCCGAGGACGCCCACGCCGAGGAACGGGCGCAGCAACGGTCGGCGGCCACCGGAGCGCTCCAGCGCCGCCATCAGGACGCCGATCAGCAGGCACCCGGTCAGGTTGACGGCGAAGGTCGCCCACGGGAAGCCCGTCGGGCCGTGCGGGACGGCGTGCTGGAGGCCGGCCCTGGCCAGGGCACCGAGCGCGCCGCCGGCCGCGACGGACCCGAGCACCGCGCCGGGTCGGGTGGCCAGCTCGCCCCGGTCGGCGGGTACGCGCAGGTCGACGTCGGGGTCGACCCGCGGATCCGATCCGGTCACCTCGCCCTCCCCGCCGGTGCCACGGACGTGACCTCGGCGCGCCCGCCAGCCTAACGTCCGGGTGCGTTGGTCCCGGGCGCGCGGGCCGGCGTACCGTACCGGGACCGGCGGTCGAGGGGGCCGCCCCGGGCGGGCGTGGAGCGGTCGATGGGCGGGACGGTGCGATCGTCGAGCGACGGCGGGACGGCTGAGGTGGCCGGGCGCGACGCCGCGTACGCCATGTTCGCCGCCGACGTCGCCAGCCAGGGGCTCGGCATCGAGCTGGTGGAGGCCGCCGGCGGCGCGGCGGTGGCCCGGATGCGGGTGACCGCCGCGATGGTCAACGGCCACGCCATCGCCCACGGCGGGTTCGTGTTCCTGCTCGCCGACACCGCCTTCGCGCTGGCTTGCAACAGCCACGGCCCGGCCACCGTCGCCGCCGGCGGCGAGATCAGCTTCGTCCGTCCCGCCCACGAGGGTGACCTGCTGACGGCGCACGCCACCGAGCGCACCCGGTACGGCCGCAGCGGCATCTACGACGTCACCGTCACCCGGGACGACGGCGCGGTGGTGGCCGAGTTCCGGGGCCGCAGCCGCACCCTGCCCCCGACCGCCGGCTGACCCCGCCGGCCGCCCCGGGCCGCGTCTCCCGGCGCCCCCACGACGGGCTCCGGCGCGGCTAGCATCGGCGCGGTGCGAGTACTGGTGGTCTCCGCGCCGTTGATCGGGCACGTCGCTCCGCTGCTGCCGCTGGCCGCCGCACTGCGCGACGCCGGGCACGAGGTGCTCGTCGCCACCGCCGCCGACGGGCTGCGCGCGGTGCGCCCCGGGCTGCCGGTGCGCGACGTCGCGCCCGCGTTCGACTTCGGCCGCATCGCCCGCCGCGTGCTGCTGCGCCACCCGCTGACCGCGCGGGCCGAACTGGCCGGCACCGCCGGCACCCGGGGCGCCGGGCTGCTCTTCGGCGCCGTCAACGACCAGCTCGCCGACGGGGTGGTCGCCCTCGCCGGGCAGTGGCGACCCGACCTGGTGGTCCACGAGCCGTTCGCGGTGGCCGGCGCCCTCGCCGCCGCGACGCTCGGCGTGCCCGCCGTACGCCAGGAGAACGCCCTCTTCGACGGCCGCGAGCTGGCCCGGGCGACCCTGGCGCGGCTCGGCCCGGCGCTGCGCCGGCACGGCCTGACCGAGCTGCCGCCGCCGGCCGCCGCGATCGCCGTCGCCCCGCCCAGCGTGCTGCGTCAGGACGGCTGGCCGATGCGCTACGCCACCGAGGCGGGCGGCGAGCTGCCGGACTGGCTGCGCGAGCCGGGGGAGCGGCCCCGGGTGCTGGTCAGCCGCAGCACCGTCGCCGGCCCCGGCAGCGCCGGACCGATGCCGGCCGTGGTGGCCGTCGCCGACCGGGTCGACGCCGAGTTCGTGCTGGTCCGCCCGGAGGCGCGGCTGGCCCGCCGGGCGCTGCCCGGCAACGTGCGTACGGTCGACTGGATCCCGGTCCCCGCGGCCCTGCCGGCGAGCGCGGCGCTGGTCCACCACGGCGGCGCGGGCAGCGTCCTGAGCGCGCTGATCGCCGGGGTGCCGCAGCTGGCGACCGTCGGGGCGGGCGACCGGCGGCACAACGCCAAGCTGGTGACCGCGCGCGGGGCCGGCATCGCCGCCCGCACCCGCGACATCACCGCCGACACCCTGACCCGGCTCGTCACCGACACCGCGCTGCGCGACGCGGCGCGGCAGGTCAGCGCCGAGATCGCCGCCATGCCGGCGCCGAGCGAGCTGGTGCGGCGACTGGAATCGCTGGGCTGACCCGGCGTCGGCGTCGGCGGCGGGTCAGCGCGGCGGCCCGGCCCTGTCGCATTCGTCAGACAGAATGTCCTGATGGGACACGTCGTGCTGTTTCATTCCGCCTACGGGCTGCGACCCGCCGTGTTGACGGCCGCCGACCGGCTGCGCGCCGCCGGCCACCACGTCGTCACCCCCGACCTCTACGGCGCGCCGGCCGTCGACACGCTAGAGGAGGGCTTCGCCCTGCTCGAGCGGATCGGCGAGCCGGCGGTGATGGGGCGGGCCCGGGCCGCGCTGCTCGAGGCGCCGCCCGACGCGGTGCTGGCCGGGTTCTCCATGGGTGCCGCGGTGGCCGGCGCGCTGCTCAGCGAGCGGCGCGAAGCCGCCGCGCTGCTGCTGTTGCACGGCGCCGGCGGTGTGCCGGAGGCGGTCCGCCCGGGCCTGCCGGTGCAGCTGCACATGGCCGACCCGGACGAATACCCCCCGGAGCCCGAGCTGAGCCGGTGGCAGCGGGCGATGTCCGGAGCGGGCGCGGACCTGAGCGTCCACCGCTATCCCGGCGTCGGCCACCTCTACACCGACCCCGACCTACCCGAACACGACTCGGCCGCCACCACTCAGACGTGGGACAGGGCGCTCGCCTTCCTCCACGGTCGCTGACGCGCCACCACGCCGTGCGGGCGGGGCGCCGACGGTCAGCGGAGGCGGGCCAGGTCCTCGGGGGTGAGCCGGATCGCCCCGGCCGCCACGTTCTGCGCCAGGTGCGCCGGGTCGCCGGTGCCGGGGATGGCCAGCACGTGCGGCCCCTGGTGCAGCGTCCAGGCAAGGCGGATCTGGTGCGGGGTCGCGCCGTGCGCCCGCGCCACCGCCCGTACGGCCTCGTCGTGGTCGCCGCCCGCGCCCGCCTCCCGCCCGGCGCCCGCGATCGCGAAGAACGGCACGAAGGCGATTCCCCGCTCGCCGCAGACCCGCAGCAGCTCGTCGGCCCACCGGTTCACGTCGAGGGCGTACGCGTTCTGCACGCACACCACCGGCGCGATGTCCCGCACCTCGTCCAGGTGGTCCACCCGCACGTTGGACAGGCCGAGATGCCGGATCAGCCCGGCGTCGCGCAGCTCGGCCAGGGCGGCGAACCGTTCCGCCACCGAGTCGCGCCCGGGTCGCCGGACGATCCGCAGGTTCACCACGTCCAGGTGGTCCCGGCCGAGCCGGCGCAGGTTCTCCTCCACCTCCCGGCGCAGCTCCGCCGGGCCCAGTTCCCGGTGCCGGGTCGCCTCGTCGAAGGACGGCCCGACCTTGGTGGTGACGACCAGGTCGTCCGGGTACGGCGCGAGGGCCTCGCGGATCAGGTCGGTCGCGTACCGGGGCGGGCCGGTGCCGACGCCGAGCGGTCCGCCCGGCGAGACGTAGAAGGCGGCGGTGTCGATGTGGTTGACGCCCAGCTCGACGGCCCGGCGCAGGACGCGGACGGCACGCGCCCGGTCCGGGTCGACGGTGAGCCGCATGGAGCCGAACCCCATCCGGTGCACGGTGCGGTCGCCGAGCGTCCAGGTGCCGGCGGCGGAGGCGTTGGTGTCTTCGACAGGCATCGGGCGAACCTAGCCAACCGGCCCCGGGCGCGCATTCGGTCGGCCGCCCGATACCGCCCGGATCGAATCCCCGTTAGCTTGGATCGTGGGGGGAGATCCTCCTGGTCGCCCCACCCTTCCCGCCGCGCCTGGCACACTGCCCGCTCACGCCGCGACCGGCGTGCCGCGCGGCAGGGCCCACCTCGGCCGCTGCCCGCGCCCCTGCCGCCGCGCCGAACCCTGCGCCCCGAGGGCTGCCGGCGCAGCGGGGCCGGCCGGGTGCCCGGCGAGGTCGTTGGCCGTGACGGCGGTGGACCTGCCGGTCCTCAGGTCGATGACGACGCGGTCGCGCGCGGTCGTCGGATCGGGGCCGGCCGAGGGGTGGCGATCGCGGGCCGCGACCCAGCCACGCAGCTCCACCACCCGGCCGCCCCCGGCACGTTCCGCGGGGACGGCGACCAGCGGACCGGGCGCGGAACGCGCCCCCGGCAGCGCCGCGACCCGGGACACGTCGGCGACCCGGACCGCGCGGGCGGGCCGGGCCGGGGCAGCGGGGCGGGGCGCGGCAGCGGGACGGGGCGCGGCGGCGGGCCGCCGTAGTGGTGCCGGATGCGACCCGCGAGCGTCCCGGGCCGCCGGGCGGTCGGCGTCGGCGCGCGCCGGCACCGACGCCACCTGGGCGGTGGGGGCGTGCACGACCGCGGGCACCGAAGAGGCGTCCGACTCCGCCGGCCACCCGGCCCGGCGGGCGAACGCGGCCCGCGCCGCCCTCGGCAGCCGGGCGTACGCGACCTCGCGGACCACCGGGTCGGCGACGGCGTACCGGCCGTCGGGGCGGGTGACCAGCAGACCCGTCGAGGCCAGGGCGCGCAGCACCGGGGCGGCCCGCCCGGGGGCCCAGTCGAGCAGGCGCGCCACCGTCGCGGCGGTGATCCCCGCGCCGACGGTCGCGACGGCCATCAGCACGGCCCGCCGCGCCCCGTCCAGGCAATCCAGCCGGGCGTCGACCTCCCGGCGCACCGCCTCCGGTACGGACCGCCCCGCGTCCGGTGACGCCGCGTACGCGACGGCCCGCCCCGGATTGCCCCCGACCAGCGGCAGCAGCCGGGCGACACCCGCCGTCGGCCGCTCCGCCCGGCCGAGCAGGTGCCGCAGCAGCCGTCCGGTCTCGACCGGGCGCAGCGGCGGCAGCGCCAACCGGTGCCGCCGGTCCCGTGGGCCGGGCAGCACGTCCGTCCAGTCGGCACGGTGCAGGGTCACCACCACCAGCGGCAGCGACCGCGCGGTGGCCGCCGCGAAGAGCCGGTGCAGGAAACGGTGCAGCGTCGCGGTGGCCCGGTCGAGGTCGTCCACCGCCACCATCACCGGCTGCCGGGCGGCGAGCCCCAGCAGCGCCTCCCGCGCCACCTCGACGCCCCGCACCGCGTCGCCGGAGCCGTCCGGCGTGCCCAGCAGCGCCTCCAGCGCGTACACCGCCTCGGTCAGGCCGGCGGGCGGCACCAGGTCCGTGAGGGCGGCGGTGAGGCGCTGCCGTACCGTCGCGGGCGGCTCACCGTCGCGGAGGCCGGCGAGCCCGCGCACCAGGTCCGCGACGGGCGCCAGGGGCTCCGGGTACGGCGCGCAGTGCGCGACGCACCAGCGCACCGGCACCCCGTCCACGGTCCGTACCGCCCGGGTCAGCTCGTGCAGCAGCCGGCTGCGCCCACTGCCGGCGGGACCGACCAGCGACAGCCAGCGCGGGTCGCGGCCCCGCACGGCCCGGACGATCAGATCCCGGGCGGCGGCCAGTTCCCGCCGCCGCCCGACCAGCGGCCCCTCGTGCCGGGTCGGGGCCGGTCGGGTCGTGCCGGTGGCGTGCCACACGTCGACCGGCAGCGCCTTGCCGGCCAGGGCCACCGGCGGTACGCGGCGCTGGTCGACCAGCCCCACGGTGGCGCGGTGGGTGGCCGCGCAGAGCGCCACCCCGCCCGGCGGGGCGTACTCCTGCAACCGCGCGGCGGTGGTGATCACCGCTCCGCTGGCCACGCCGTGCCCGCCGTCGCGCGCCGCGGCGAGGTCCACCAGCGCCTCACCGGTGGCCACCCCGGCCCGGACCCGGAGGCACGGCGCGCCGGGCGGCGGTCGCCGGTCGAGGGCCCCCTGGATCTCCAGCGCCGCCCGCACCGCCCGGTACGCGTCGAACCCGTCGGACCGGCGGGCCCCGAACAGGGCCATCACCGCGTCGCCGACGTACTTCTCGACCACCCCGTGCCACCGGCGCAGCACCCCGCCCACGGTGTCGAAGTACGCCCGTTGCAGGATCCGCACGTCCTCGGGGTCGAGCCGCTCGACGAGCGCGGTCGACCCGACGATGTCGACGAACAGCACGGTGACCAGGCGTTTCTCCTCCGGTACCGGCCAGCCTGCCGAGGTGGACCGCTGCGAACCGGCGACGATGGTGGCCATGGGCATCGCACCCGCCTTCCCCACGGTGCTGACGACGCCTCGGACACTGTCACCGATGGGCCGACGGGGGATCTGCCGAACGACGTATGTCCACCCTGCGCAACCGTCGGTCGCGATCTCGACGCGAGGAGTACCACAGGCGCGAAAGACCCGTAGAACGGTGCGGGGGCACTTGACTAGGCTGCGTGCCATGGCCAGCGACGTGGACACCGCACCACTCGTCGGCCGGGCCGACCTGGTGACGACAGTACGGTCCGTGCTGCTCGACGACGTCACACAGGGGAACACCGCCGCCGTCTTCCTCACCGGCGAGAGCGGCGTCGGCAAGACCCGGCTGCTGCGCGAGGTGGGCACCCGGCTGCGCGACGCCGGTGCCCTGGTGCTCACCGGCTCCTGTCTGGACATCGGCGACGCGTCGCCCCTGCACCCGCTGCTCCAGGCGCTGCGCCGCCTCGACGCCGAACTGACCGGCTCCCAGGCCCGGACGTCCTCGGCGGTCCGTGACCTCCTGGGCGTGTTCGCCGAGGAGACCGCCGGCCCGGACGGCGCCGGGGCGCTGCTGGAGCGGGTCTCGCGGGGGCTGCACCTGATCGCCGAGGGACGGCCGCTGGTGCTCGTCCTGGACGACCTCCAGTGGGTCGACCGCAGCACCCGCCAGCTGCTGCTCTACCTGCTGGCCGGGTTGGGCGACCTCCAGTTGTCGGTGCTCGCGGCGGTACGGGCGGAGTCGTTGCAGGGCGCGCACCCGCTGCGCCGGGTGCTCACCGAGCTGCGCCGGCTGCGTACGGTGCGGGTGCTCGACCTGGCCCCGCTGGACCGGGCCGGCACCGACCGGCTCGCCACCGCAGTGGTCGGCCGGGCGCTCACCCCGGAGGCGGCGGAGCTGGTGTGGCGGCGCAGCGGCGGCAACCCGTTCGTGGTGGAGGAGCTGGCCCGCGACCTGCGCGACGGCCGCGACGGGCTCTCCGACACGCTGCGCGAGATCTTCCTGGCCCGGGTGGACGCGCTGCCGCAGCACGCGCACGCCGTGGTGCACGCGGTGGCGGCCGGCGTCGAGCCGGTGGCTCACTGGCTGCTGGCTCGGGTGGTGCGGCTGCCCGAGGACGAGCTGATCGAGGCGGCCCGGGCGGCGGTCGCCCACCGGCTGCTGGTGAGCGCGGACGACGGCTACCGGCTGCGGCACCGGCTGGTCGCCGAGGTGCTGGAGCACGAGCTGCTGACGGCCGAGCGGGCCGCCCTGCACCGCCGCTACGCCGAGGCCCTCACCGCGGCCCCGGCGGAGCTGCACCAGGCGCGCCTGGCGCACCACTGGCGGCTGGCCGGCGAGCCGGCGCGGGCGTTGCCGGCGGCGATGGCCGCGGCCCGGGAGGCCGAGCGGCTGCACGGCTGGGCCGAGGCGCACCGGCACTGGTCGGTCGCGTTGCAGCTGGCCGCCGCGCCGGGCGTCGCACCGCCGGACGTGGACCGGGTCACGCTGCTCAGGCACGCCGCCGAGGCCGCCCACCACTGCGGCGAGCACGCCCGGGCGCTGACGCTGATCGAGGAGCTGGCCGCCGCCGACGCCGATCCGTCGGCCTGCGCGCTGCGCATCCGCCGGGCCCGCTACCTGGCCGCCGCTGGCCGCTCGGCGCCGGCCGAGGCGGAGTACCAGCTGGCCCTGGAGGCCGCTGACTGCACGCCCCGGGAGCGGGCCACGGCGGCGGCGCACCTGGCCGAGCTGCTGCTGCACCTCGGCCGGTACGCCGACGCGGGCCGGCGGGCCCGGGAGGCGCTGGAGCTGGCCGCCGAGGTGCCGGGCTCCACCTCGGAGGTGGTGCTGGCCAGCGCCGCGCTCGGCTTCTCGGAGGCGTATCTGGAGGACCCGGACGCCGGGCTGGCGGTGATGCGCCGCGCGCTGGAGACCGCCGAGCGCTCGGGTCGGCCGGAGGACGTGGCGTGCGCGTACCTGCACCTGGCCGAGCTGCTGACCGGCCCGCTGAACGTGCTGGAGGAGGGCGTCGTGGTGGCCCGCCGGGGCGCCGAGCGGATGGCCGAGCTCGGCCTGGGCCGCACGTACGAGACCCGGCTGCTGGCCATCGCCACCAACGGGCTGTTCCGCGTCGGGCAGTGGGCCGAGGCGGAGAAGGTCGTCGCGGCGGCGTTGCGGCACCGCCCCTCCGGCGCGGACGCGGTGGAGCTGCTGCTGGCGCGCTGCCGGCTGTCGGTGGGCTACGGCGACGTCGAGGCCGCCGACCGCGACCTGGACGCGGTGGCCACGATGCTCGCCGGCGGCGGGGCGCGGCACGTGATCCCGCTGCTCACCCTGCGGGCGGGGCTGGCCATGTGGCAGGGCCGGCACGACCTGGCCCGGCAGGCGGTGCAGCGCGGCCTGACCGAGAGCCGCTCCGACGACGTGGGCATCCTCGCCGCGCTGGTGTGGCACGGCCTGCGCGCCGAGGCCGAGGCGCACGCCGGCCGGAACGTGGCCGTCGACCCGACGGCGGTGCGGCGGCTGCGGGAGGTGGCCGACCGGGTCGCCCGCAAGAGCGGGCACGCCGCCCGCCCGGTACGCGACGTGGTGGACGGTTTCCTGGCGCTGTGCGCCGCCGAGGTGAGCCGCCTCGACAGCAGCGACCCGGAGCTGTGGGCCCGCTCGGTGGCGCAGTGGGACCGCCGCCACCACCCCTACCCGGCGGCCTACTCGCGGCTGCGGCAGGCGGAGGCGCTGCTGGCCCGGCGCAGCCGCAGCGCCACCGCGGGCAAGCTGCTGCGCCAGGCGTACGAGGTGGCACAGGGGCTCGGCGCGGTGCCGCTGACCTCGGAGATCCGTACCCTCGCCGGCCGGGCCCGGGTGTCGCTGGAGGAACGTCCGGCCACCGACGCTCCGGCCGCCGGGGCGGACGGCGACGAGCTGGCGGCGCTGACCGCCCGGGAGCGGGAGGTCCTCGCCGCCGTCGCCGAGGGGCTCACCAACCGGGAGATCGGCCAGCGGCTGTTCATCAGCGAGCGCACCATCGGCGTGCACGTCTCGCACATCTTCGACAAGCTCCAGGTCCGCACCCGGGTGCAGGCCAGCGCGATCTTCCTACGCAACCGGGCCGGCTGACGCGCGGCGCGGATACGTCGTTCTACTGATCCGGCCGGCCATCGCCGGCTGGCAGGCTGTGCTGCGTCGCTGACGGCACGGGGGTGCCGGGGGAACCACTGTGGAGGAGAGATGACGGAACCGGTGTGGGGGCCCGTGCATCGGGACATCGTCGATCTGCTCGCCGACCATCCGGCCGACGTGCCGGCGGTGGTCGACCACCTCACCAAGCTCCAGGACATGCTGGTCCGGCTGCCTCCGCTGGAGGCGAGCTGCCCGCTGGCCGACTTCAACCGGCTGTACCTGACGATCACCGAGAACGTCCTGAACGGGCTCTACGACGACCGGTTCGCCGACCCGGTGTTCCTGTCCCGGCTCGACGTGGAGTTCGCGGCCCGCTACTTCGACGCGATGCGGCTGTGGACCGACTCCAGCCCGGGTACGCCGAAGGCCTGGGCCTGCCTGTTCCAGCGGATGCGCGGGCCGGACGCCCGCCCGCTGCCGTCGGCGGCCGCCGGGGTGAACGCGCACATCAACTTCGACCTGCCGTTCGCGCTGGTGACCACGTTCGACAGCCTGGAGTCGGAGCCGGTGGACGGCACCGACCAGCACCGCGACTACCTGGAGATCAACAAGATCTTCGCGGACAAGATCCCCGGCCTGCGCCGCGGCTACCTGGAGCGGTGGCAGCTGCTCATCGACATGCTCAACGGCGACATCGACGACTGGTACCAGGGGGAACTGGTCGAGTACACCCGCGACGTCGCCTGGCGCAACGCGCAGAAGATCTGGCAGTGCCGGCACGACCCGGCCGCCCACGAGTGCGAGCGCGCGCGGCTGGACGACACCGCCGCGGCGCTCGGTCGGTTGCTGCTCTCGCCCCTCGGGGCGTTCCTGCAGTAGCCGTGACGGGGGGTCCCCGCGCTCCGCACCCGGCACCCGGCGGAGCGCGGGGACGCGTCCCCGCCGGACCAGGGCTCGTTCGTCGGGGGGCGACGGGCCCGGGTCGGGGCACGGTCCGCGCGGCCCGGGGGGTCCGCGCGGCCCGGGACGGGACGAGGGGTTCGCGGGTCGGCCGGCCCGGGGGGTGTCGGCCGGCCCGCACCGGGTACGCCCGCGCCATGAGTCACCCGGCCCGTCGGCCCGCCGCCCGACCCCGTCCCCGGCCCGTCGCCCCGTTCCGTCCCGCCCGACCGGGCGACGCCCGGGGCGGCGCGCGATGACCGGCGAGGCGCACCGGTTCGCGTTCCGCTTCGACCCGGTCTTCCGGCCGGCGCTCGCGCTGGTGGGCGTCCGGCCGGCGACCGCCTGGGTCGGCGTCGACCGGGCCGAGCTGGTGGTCCGGTTCGGCCCGTGGCACCTGCGCACCGCCCGGGGCAACGTCGTCGGCGTCGCGCCCACCGGCCCGTACCGCTGGTGGCGGGGGATCGGCGCGCGCCTCTCGCTGGCCGACGCCGGCGTCACCTTCGCCAGCAGCACCGCCGCCGGGCTCTGCCTGCGCTTCGCCGAGCCGGTGCCCGCCCTGCTGCCCGGCGGGTGGCTGCGGCACCCCGGGGCGACGGTCACCGTGGCCGATCCCGACGGTCTGGCCCGGGTGCTGGCCGACCGCGACGGCGACTGAGCCGTCCCGGCTTCACCGTTCGGGCGGGCGGCCGGCCGGCGACCGCCTACGGTCGGGTCAGGACGGCCGAGGGTGGGGAGGGGGCATGCGTGACGAGCACGGGCCGAGGTCCCGGCGCACGCGTGGTCGCCGGCCGCCGCCCGCCGGCCCGCCACGGGACCTGCGCGCCGCCCGGGACCCCACCCGTCCCGGCGACCGCGCCGGACGCCCGGTCGCCGTCCCCGAGGCGCAGGCCAGCCCCGCCCGGCGCGCCGCGCCGCTGAGCCCGCTGCGCCGGTGGCTGTTCGCGCACCAGGTGCAGCCGGTCGGCCCCGAGGCGGCGGAGGGGCAGGCCCGCTCGCGGGCGTGGTGGCAGGTCATGTGCCTGACCGGGGTGGACTACTTCTCCACCCTGTCGTACCTGCCCGGGATCGCGGCCGTGGCCGCCGGGGCGCTCTCCCCGCTGGCCACCCTGCTCATCGTCGCGCTGACGCTGTTCGGCATGCTGCCCATGTACCGCAGGGTGGCCCGGGAGAGCCCGCACGGGCAGGGCTCGGTGGCGATGCTGGAGCGGCTGCTGCCGTTCTGGCGCGGCAAGATCTTCGTGCTGGTCCTGCTCGGCTTCGTGGCCACCTCCTGGATCATCACGATCACCCTCTCCTCGGCCGACGCGACCGTGCACCTGCTGGAGAACCCGCACATGCCCGAGAGCGTCGGCGGCACCGGCGTGGCCGTGGGCGTCACCGTCGTACTGTTGCTCGTCCTCGGCGGGGTGTTCCTGCTCGGCTTCCGGGAGGCGGTCGCGGTGGCCGTCCCGCTGGTGGCGGTTTTCCTGGCCCTGAACGCGCTGATCGTGGCGGACGGGCTCGTCGGGATCGCGGCGGACCCGCGGCCGCTGTCGGACTGGACCGCGGCGCTGACGGCCGGTGGTGGCCCCGGGGAGGTGGCGGTGACCGCCGTGCTGGCGTTCCCGCTGCTGGTGCTGGGGCTCTCCGGCTTCGAGACGGGGGTGAGCATGATGCCGCTGGTGGCGGGCGGGGGCGCGGACCGCGAGGCGCGGCTGGCGGCGCGGATCCGCAACACCCGCCGGCTGCTCACCACCGCCGCGCTGGTCATGTCGGTGTACCTGGTCTCGACCACCCTCGTGACCACCGTGCTGATCCCCGCCCGGGAGTTCGAGCCGGGCGGGGCCGCGAACGGCCGGGCGCTGGCGTACCTCGCCCACGAGCGCCTCGGCGAGACCTTCGGCACCGTCTACGACGTCAGCAGCGCGCTGATCCTCTGGTTCGCGGGTGCCTCCGCGATGGCCGGCCTGATCAACATCGTGCCCCGCTATCTGCCCACCTACGGGATGGCGCCGGAGTGGGCCCGGGCCGTGCGGCCGGTCGTGATCGTCTACACCGTGGTCAGCGTCGCGATCACCCTGATCTTCCGGGCCGACGTCAACGACCAGGCCGGGGCGTACGCGACCGGCATCCTCGCGATGATGGTCTCCGCCGCCGTGGCGGTCACGATCTCCGCGGCCCGCCGCCGGGAACGCGTCGCGGCCGGCGGCTTCGCCGTGCTCACCCTGGTCCTGCTGTACGCCCTCGCCGAGAACGTCGTCGCGAAGCCGGACGGCATCGCCATCTCCGCGCTGTTCGTCCTCGGCATCGTGGCCGTCTCGCTGGTCTCGCGGGTGACCCGGACCACCGAGCTGCGCACGGACCGGATCGAGTTCGACGAGCCGGCCCGCCGGTTCATCGCCGAGTCGGTGGCACACGACGGCCGGCTGCACCTCATCGCGCACAAGCGGGCCGGCGGATCGGTCAAGGAGTACACGGTAAAGGAACGGGCGCAGCGGTCGATGAATCCCGTGCCCGGCGAGGGCGACATCCTCTTCCTGGAGATCGACGTGGTCGACCCGTCGGACTTCAGCCAGGTGCTGCGGGTGCGTGGCGTGGAGGTGGGCGGCTTCCGGGTGCTGCGGGCCGGCAGCCCGGCCGTCCCCAACGCCATCGCGGCGATCCTGCTGGCGCTGCGCGACGCCACCGGCGTACGCCCGCACGCCCACTTCGAGTGGTCGGAGGGGAACCCGCTCGCGCACCTGCTGCGCTACCTGATCCTCGGCCGCGGCGACACCCCGCCCGTCGTGCGGGAGATCATCCGCAAGTCCGAGCCGGACCCCGCCCGTCGGCCCGGCATCCACGTCGGCGGCTGACCGCGCTGCGCTCCCTCACCCCTGTCGAGGTGAATAGTTCGCTTATTCATGTTTGACGGACTTGCCCGATTCTCGCCCGTATCGTGACCTCCGGTGGCTGTCGCGACGTCAGCCGCCCCGCGTCCCGTTCGACGCGGCCGTGTCACGCACGCACGAGAGGCAGGGAAGCCTGATGACGACGTATCAAGGGGGCCGGCGGGCGGCACCACCCAGGCGGCGGTCGAGGTGGTTCTTAGCCGGCGGCCTCGTGGCGGGCAGCCTGGTGGCGGGGGCGGCCGGGCTCACGGATGGCGCCGCCTTCGCCGCCGACCGGGACATGCCGACCGCCGCACCGACCGCCTCGCCGTCGCCGTCGCAGTGGGCCGGCGACCACTCCGGTGGGCCGCGCGGCGACGCCGTCGAGGACCGGGACCAGGCGCGCGAGGAGCGGCGCGGCGGGCAGCGGGACGACCGCCCCGGACGGCCGGGCCAGGGGAACCGCGCGGAGGTCGCGGTGCCGTGCGACTCGACGAAGCTGATCTCGGCGCTGGTCCGGGCCAACGCCGAGGGCGGCGCCGACCTGCGGCTGGCGCCGAAGTGCACGTACGAGCTGACCCACGCCTTCCAGCAGCCCGACGAGTACGACGGCGGGATCCGCGACGCCCGGGAGACCGCCGACAGCGCCGAGAACCCCGGCGACGCCGAGGCGCCCCCGCGCAACCCGCAGCACGACCGGGCCGGGCTGCCCGTCATCTACCACCCGATCTCCGTCCGGGGCGAGGGGGCCACCATCGTCCGGAACGGGCACGCCGAGGCGTTCCGGTTCTTCACCGTCCGCGACGGCGGGGAACTGACGCTCTCCGACGTCGTGCTCCGCAACGGCCTCTCCGCCGCCGAGGGTGGCAGCATCCACATCGTGCACGGCGCGTCCGCCGTGGTCGAGCGCACCACGATCGTCGACAGCACCTCCCTCTCGGCGGAGGGAGGCGGCGGTGGGATCTTCAACGACGGGCACCTGGTGGTCACCGGGAGCACGTTCGTCGACAACCACGCCGCCGGCACCGCGGGCAAGGGCGGGGGCCTGCTCAACGGTGGCGTGCTGAGCCTGGAGAACTCGCAGTTCCGGGGCAACAGCGCCGTCGCGTACGGCGGTGGCTTCGCCAACTACCGGGGCGCGGCAGAGGTGCACTCGAGCACCTTCGCGCGCAACAACGCGGCGCAGGGCGGCGGCCTCGCCAGCTTCTCGGCCCGTACCCGGGTCGCCGACACGAAGGTGGTGGGCAACACCGCCCAGACCGGCGGCGGCATCGCCAACTCGGACGCGTTGATCTTCCTGCGCGGCCTGGAGGTACGCGACAACACCGCCACGGGCAACGGCGGCGGCATCTCCACCGTCCAGGGCCTGCTCCCGCTCGACGACAGCGTCGTGTCGGGCAACACGGCGCGCGGATCCGGCGGCGGCATCCACGCCCAGAAGTCGAACGTCCTGCTGCGCCGCAGCGAGATCGAGCGCAACCACGCCGTCGGCGCGAAGTCCACGGGCGGCGGCGTCCTCGCGTCGCTGGGCCGGCTCTCCCTGTACTCCAGCACGGTGGCCGGCAACGTCGCCACCGTGAAGCCGAGCGGCCTCCACGTCGACAAGGCGCAGGTCAAGGTCGACGACGAGACCGACATCATCGACAACGAGCCGACCAACTGCGAGGGCAGCCGGGTGCCGGTCGCGAACTGCTTCCGGTGACCCGTCGCGGGCCGTCCCAGCCGGGACGGCCCGCCCCGCCCGGGGCGCGTCCGGCCCCGCCGGCGATCATCGCGATCGCGGCGGACGGTGCCGAACGCGCCCCGCGTGGCGGACGGCTCAGCCGAGGGCGCGCAGCCGGGCGGCGAGGTCGCCGGCGAAGAAGTCGAGGAAGCCGTCCGGGTCGGGGCCGGCGTTCTGCAGCACGACGTGGTCGTAGCCGGCCTCGACGTACGGGCGGACGGCCGCCACGTGCGCCTCCGGGTCCGGCCCGACGGAGAACAGTTCCCGGACGTGCCGCTCCTCGACGTACGCGCTGGCGGCGTCGAAGTTGACCGGGTTCGGCAGTTCGCTCATCACCTTCCAGCCGGTCACCATCCACCGGCTGGTCTCCAGCACCGCGCGTACGGCCTGCTGGTCGTCGGTGGCCCAGGCCATCGGCACCTCGGCGTAGCGGGGACCGTCGCCACCGGCCTGCCGGTAGTGCTCGACGATCGACGCCTTCGGCTCGGTGACGAACAGTCCGTCGCCGAGCTCCGCCGCCATCGTGGCCGAGGACCGGCCGCTCGCGGCGACCGCGATCACCGGTGGGGTCTCCGGCAGGTCGAAGATCCGGGCGTCCTCCAGGTGCAGGTGCTTGCCCTCGAACGAGTGGTAGCCGCCCTGCCAGAGCAGCCGGATGATCTCCACCGCCTCGCGGAGCCGCTCGTGTCGGCCCCGTACGCTGGGAAAGCCCTGCCCCACCACGTGCTCGTTGAGTCGTTCCCCGGCCCCGACGCCGAGGGTGAACCGGCCGTCGGAGATCAGCGCCAGGGTCGCCGCGGCCTGCGCGATGATCGCCGGGTGGTACCGGCCGGTCGGGCAGGTCACCCCGGTGGCGAGGCCGATCCGTTCGGTCTTCGCCGCGACCGCCCCGAGCACGCTCCAGGTGAACGACGAGTGCCCCTGCGTGTCGAGCCACGGGTGGAAGTGGTCGCTCATCTCGACGAAGTCGAAACCAGCCTGCTCGGCCCGGACGGCCTGGCGGATGATCTCCTGCGGTCCGTACCCCTCCGAGGCGAGCTTGTAGCCGATCCTCATGCCGGTGCTCCCGTCCCGTGCGGCGCTGGTGGCGCAACGCCGGTTCCCGTGGCGGGGGTCGACAAACGTCGGGTCGCGCGGGACGCCACCCCCGATGACCCAGCCTCCTAGGACGCCCTACGCGGTGTGGCTGGCGTCGGCAGGAGGGACGGAGTCGGGGAGTCGGCGTGGCGTACCCCGGACACGGCTCGGCCCGCGCCCGAGTGGGCGCGGGCCGGAGGAGTACGTCCTACTTGGACGGCTGGGGCAGTTCGCAGTCGACCTTCGGGTTGGCCCCGATGTAGTTCAGCGGTCCGGCCACGATGGTCACCAGGATCGTGCCGGCCTCGGCGCAGTTCGTGTCGTCGCCGCTGTAGTAGCCGCGCTGCCCGGCGGCGACCGCGCCGATGATCAGCCAGATGACGACCAGGACTCCGAATATCGACGTGCCGCGCATCGCTGCCTCCGCAAAGGTGTGGTGGATCGAGGTGCTGGGCGTTGTACCCAATCGCGATGAACGGCTAACGGTCCCGCCGCCGAGGAACGGCGCGGCGGCCGGCCGGCAGGTGGGCGGGACGGGCCCGCAGGGGCCGATGCGCGGTCATCTCCTCGCGTTTCGGCCCTGAACGCCGACATCGCGGCGCCCCGGGGCTCGGGGCGCCGCGATGTCGGCGACGGCGGATCGGTCGTGCGGCGGTATCCGATCCATCCGGGTACCGCCGTCCGGCGCCGACGGGAAAAGCGGCAGCCGGGGCGGCAAAGGTCAGGCGTCCGCGCCGCCCACCGGGGTCGGCAGGGCGGCGGCCGCCTCCTGCGGGGCGCCGGCGAGCACCTTCGCCTGCTGCGGCCAGGTCGCCAGGCTCGGCGCGGCCCGCAGCCCGGCCGCCCGGATCGTCTCCCGCAGGGCGGCCTCGTCGAGCTCCGCCAGCTGCCGGTACGTCCGGATGCCGGCCGCCTGCAACGCCGCCGCCATCTTCGGGCCCACGCCCTGGATCCGGCGGAAGTCGTCGGCGGCGTCGGAGTCGGTCGCGTCCACCTCGCCGCGCGGCGCCGGCACGACCACCGGCACGGCCGGCGCGTCGGCCGGCGTCGACTCGGGCTCGACGGGTGCGTCGGCGGCCGTGGCCGGCTCGACGGCGGTGGCGGTGGCCGGGGTGGGCTCGACCGCGGTGGCGGCGGCCGGGGCAAGCTCGACCGTGTTGGCGGCGACCGGGGCCGGCTCGACCGGCGTGGGCTCGACCGTGTTGGCGGCGACCGGGGCCGGCTCGACCGGCGTGGCGCGGGTCGGCTCCGGCTCGGCGGGTGCGTCGGCCGGCTCCGGCTCGACGGCGGAGGCGGCCACGGCAGCGGGCTCGGCCACGGGCTCAGCAACGGGCTCAGCCGGGCCGGCCGCGGTGGGGACGGGTGCGGTCTCCGGCTCGGCCGCGGTCACGCTCGTCGGCGCCGCCGAGGTGGCGGGGGCCGGGACGGGCTCCGCGTGGGCGGTGGGAAGGGCTTCCGTGGCGGCGGCCGGGACGGGCTCCGCGTCGGCGCTCGGGGCGGGCTCCTCCGCCGGGCGGCGGTCGACGGGGCCGGTCACCTCGGCGGCCAACGGCAGCACGACCTCGTGCCCCGGCCGTACGTCGGTGGTGGTGCCGGACGGCACGGGGTCGGCGTCGGGCGCCGGCACCGGGTCGCCGGTCAGCGCCATGTCGGCCGGGTCGACGTCGTCGGCCCGGGACGCGTCGGCCGCGACGACCGTGGCCTTCGGGGCGTCGGTGCTGCCCGGGTCGGCGTCGGTCGGGGCGTCGACCCCGGGCGCGGCGGGGACGCGGTCGGCGACCGCCTCCGGCGCGGGGTCCACGGTCACCTCGGGGCGTGCTTCGTCCAGGGTGGCGACGGGCGACGGGTCGACCACCACGGCGGTCATGCCGGCGACCGGGTCACCGTCCACCATGGGCGAGCCGTGGGTGGCGACCGCCGCGTCCCGCCGGCCGCGCCCGAACCAGCCGCCCGCCAGACCCACCAACAGAGCCACGATCAGTATCAGCCAGTGCCCGAAAGACCACGCCACGGCAAACCTCCCTATCGTTCACGTCCGGAAACCCGCGAGAAAAACTCGCCGCAGCTTCGCACACGCCCGACGACGCCGACAGGCAGGACCGGGTGCCCACCGTGGCGGCGGGACGGGTCGCGACGGGCGGTGTCCGCCGGGGCGACGGAGGGTCGCCGAGTCCGCTGGCGGTGGGCGGGCAGGCGGGGACCCCGGCGCCCACTGGCGGCGCCGGGGTCCCGGTCGGACGGTCAGTCCTCCTCGCCCCGGTAGCTGTAGAAGTCGTCGACGAAGCGCCGCGCCAGCCGGGGTACCCGGCTGGTGACGCCGAAGTAGCCCCGCGCGCCGAGCAGCGCGAGCCGGCCGACGACCGGCTTGTACATCCGGTCGTCCCCGCTGGTGCCGCTGCGGTTGAGCGAGTCGGCGACCCGGGCGAACCCGTACGGCACCATCGCGGCCTCGTAGTCGGCCACCGCCTGGAGCAGCGTCTTGTCTCCGGTGGCGGCCAGTCGCAGCTGGCGGCAGAGCAGGGCGGCGTCGCGCAGGGCCGTGTTGGCGCCCACCCCGCGTCCCGGCGTCATCGTGTGGATGGCGTCGCCGAGCAGGGTGACGGTGCTGCTCTTCCAGGGCGGCACCGGCTCGCTGGTGGACACCCTGATGGGCAGGGCGCTGCCCGGGTCGCTGCGGGCGAGCAGTTCACGCAGGTGGGGGTGCCAGTTTCGGGTGAGTCGCAGGGCGAGCAGGACGAGGTCCTCGCCGCGCAACTGCATGACGTCGCTCGGGAAGCGGCGGGCCGTGCTCCAGACGACCAGGTTGATGTTGTCGCGGGTGTTGTCGTGGCGCAGCCCCGGCCAGCCGCGCAGCAGCTCGGCGTCGGCGGGGTCGACGCCGGGCTTGAGCGTGCCGTCGCGGTCCCACTTGAACTCCATCACGTGCAGCACGCCCATCATCCCGCCGGTGCCGAAGATCAGCGAGATGCCCTGTTCGATCCGTTCGGGCAGCAGCCCCCGGGTGTGCGGGGTCAGGGGGATGCGGGTGGCGATGTTGATGGTGCCGGCGTCGCGGGTGACCGCGTGCGGCAGGTACTGGCGGCGTACCGCCGAGTGCGTGCCGTCCGCGGCGACCAGCAGGTCGCCGGTGGCGGTGCTGCCGTCGGCGAAGTGCGCGGTCACTGTCCCGTCGTCGCGTTGGTCGTACCGGGTGAAGGCCTTGTCGAAGTGGACGACGTCCTCCATGCCCGTGAGCAGGACCTGGCGCAGGGTCATCCGGGCGACGGACCGTTCGGTGTTCACCGGGTCGGTGTCGGGCCGGAGCGTGAACGAGGCCGTGCGCCGCATGCCCTGGGTGATGACGTTGAAGTAGCGGGGGGAACGGGCGCAGGTGGCGAGGTAGACGTCGAACAGGGCGGGCGGCAGGCACTCGCGCAGCGCGCGACTGCCGGTCGGCCCGATGCCGACCCGGTAGCCGAGCAGCCCTTCGCCGCGGGTGCGGTACCGCTCGTAGACGGCGACGCTGATGCCGGCACGGCGCAGGCCGTGCGCCAGGCACAGCCCGCCCGTGCCGGCCCCGACGATCAGGACGTGGGGTGGTCTGGACGACATGGCGACCGCCCCCGTTCAGCCGGCCGGGTGCGCCGCCGCGTCCGCGGCGTCCCACCGGTAGAAGCAGCCCGCGATCGCGTCGCGCGGCGAGCGCCAGGTCGGCAGGTACGGCGTGGTGTGCGCGGAGAGCCGCTCGTTGACCTGGCGGTAGAGCGGGTGGTTGCGGGCCTCGGCCAGCGCGTCCGGGGCCACGTCGGCGGTCTCCATCAGGTGTACGCACAGGTCGTGCAGGCAGTACAGGGACCGGTGACGGACCCCGGTGAGGGCGGGTAGTTCGGTCGCGTCGGACTCGGCGAAGATCTGCGCCACCCGCCCCTCCGCGCCCGGGATGATCCTGCTGACGATCAGTAGACGGCTCATGGGACCCCTCTCGCCGGTGGCGCTCCGCGACCGTGTCGCAGACCACGGACTGTTGTGCGGCCACCGTGCCCCGGCGACTGTCACCTGTCCGTCACTCGCCCCGCCGCGCCGGTGACGCCGTCTCAGCGCGCGCGGGGCGCGATCCGGTTGGACGGCGGCCGGCGGGGCCCGGCCAGGGCGGTACGGGTGGCCTCGCGGATCGGCGCGAGAGTGTCGTCGAGTAGTGCTGTCATCGCCGCCGAGGGCTCCAGCCGCAGTTCCCGCAGCAGCAGGTCGCGGTAGACGTAGAAGGCGTGCACGGCCTCGAAGGCGTTGCCCTCGGCGAGGTGGATGCGGACCACCAGCCGGTGCGGCGTCTCGCGCAGGGGTTCGGCGGCCATCGCCTCCAACGCGGCTTCGAGCGCCGCGCCGTGGCGGCCCGCCGACAGGTGCTGGCCGGCCAGTTCCTCCAGCATGTGCAGGCGCAGCTGGCGCAGCCGCTCCCGGTCGGCCAGCACCCAGTCGTCGTACCAGCCGGGGAGCAGGTCGTGGCGGCCGGCGGCGAGCGCGGCGGCGGCGCAGGGGTCGTCGCCGTCGCGTACCCGCGCGGCCGTGCCGACGAGCGCGTCGACGTCGACCCGGACGGCCGGGCCGAGGGCGACCGTGTCGCCGGAGGTGGTGATCGGGCAGCAGGGGTCTTGGCGCAGCCGCCACAGCGCGGTCCGCAGGGACGACAGCGCGCGGTCCTCGGGCGCGTCCGGCCAGAGCAGGCCGGCCAGGTTGCTGCGGGTGGCGCCGGGGCGCAGCCCGATCAGGGCGATGACGCGTTGCAGGCCGCGCGGCACCACGACCGGGGCGTCGCCGTGCAGCAGCCGGAACCCGCCGAGCAGGTGCAGGGAGATCTCGGCGTCGGCCCGGCAATCGGTGGTCGGCGTCGATCGATCAGCGGCCACGGCGGCACCCCCTGCGGAACGCTCGTCCCGACTCGTCTGCTGTCCCCGGCGCGGCTGCCCATGACCCCACTGTCGGATCGCTCCGCCGCGGCACGGCGTCGCACGCCGCGGCCGCCGGGCTGACCGTGACGAAGATTATCAATTGTGGTCACTCTCGGTCAATGTCTTGTCCGGGATGGCGCTTGCCTGCCGGCGTCCACGAGAACCCTTCCGAACTGCGGATAGTCCACACCGGATGATCGGTGCCGCACAGCGGGTACACAGCTGGCGTCAACGCAGCGTCACGGAAGCTGCGTCGCCGCTCGGCGGTCGCCGGTGACGCCGCCGTGACGCCGGGGGCCGGATCGTGTCGCCAGTCGTCCGGCTAGGCCGGTGCCGTCGTCACCGACGCCCGATGCCGTGGAGGGAGGCCCATGGACCGTTCGCTGATCGTCGCGAAGGTGGTGCCGAGCGCCGAGGCGCGTGTCGCCGAGATCTTCGCCGATTCCGACGCGACCGAACTGCCGCGCCTGGTCGGGGTCCGGCACCGGTCGCTCTACCGACTCGGTGACCTGTACGTGCACCTGCTGGAGACGGAGTCGCCGGGCGGGGCAGCGGTCGAGGCGGCCCGGGGACACCCCGAGTTCGCCAGGGTCAGTGCCCGGTTGCAGCCGTACGTGTCGCCGTACCTGCCGACGTGGCGGGAGCCGCGTGACGCGATGGCCCGCTGCTTCTACCGCTTCGACGCCGCGCCCGTCGGGCGGTCGTCGTGACCGCCACCGCGCCCCGCGAGGGGCAACTCTGGTCCCGCTGCGGTGGCTGCGCCACCCTGCTCTACCGCAAGCGGCTGCGGCGCAACCTCGACGTCTGCCCCGAGTGCGGGGCGCACGCCCGGGTCGACGCGCCCGAGCGGCTGCTCCAGCTCGTCGACCCGGGGTCGTTCACCGCCCTGCCGGAGCGGCCGGCCGAGGTCGACCCGATCGGCTTCGTCGACCTGCTGCCGTACCCGCACCGGCTCACCGCCGCGCGGGCCGGCACCGGGCTGCCCGAGGCGGTCGTCTGCGGCACCGCCACCGTCGGGCGGCAGCCGTGCGTGCTCGCCGTGATGGACTTCCGGTTCCTCGGCGGCAGCCTGGGCTGCGTCGTGGGGGAGCTGATCACCCTGGCGGCCGAGCGGGCCCTCGCCGACGGGGTCCCGCTGGTCCTCGTCACCGCCTCCGGCGGGGCGCGGATGCAGGAGGGCGCCCTGTCGCTGATGCAGATGGCCACGGTCAGCCAGGCGATCGCCGCGCTGCGGGAGGCCGGCCTGCTCACCGTCAGCGTGCTCACCGACCCGACGTACGGGGGCGTGGCCGCCTCGTTCGCCACCAACACCGACGTGGTGCTCGCCGAGAGCGGCGCGCGGATGGGCTTCGCCGGCCCCCGGGTGATCCGGCAGGTCACCGGCCGGGACCTGCCGGAGGGCTTCCAGACCGCCGACTTCCTGCTGCGGCACGGCCAGGTCGACATGGTGGTGCCCCGGCACGCCCTGCGGGGCCGGCTGGTGGCGCTGCTCGTCGCCGCGCGGGCCGGGCGGCGGCCGGCGGCGCGTCCCGGCGTACCCCGGCAGGAGCCGTCGCCGCTGGTGGCGCGCCCGGCCGGCGGTGCCGCCGCGACGACGGCGCCGGGCCCGGGCGGCGACGCCTGGGAGACGGTACGGCTGGCCCGGCACCCGGGTCGCCCGACCACGCTGGACTACCTCGAGACGGCGTTCGACGGCTTCGTCGAGCTGCACGGCGACCGGCTCGGCGCGGACTGCCCCGCCGTGGTGGGCGGGCTGGCCCGGCTCGACGGGCGACCGGTCATGGTCATCGGCCACCAGAAGGGACACACCACCGCCGAGCTGGTCGGGCGCAACTTCGGCATGGCCAGCCCGGCGGGGCACCGCAAGGCGCTGCGGCTGATGCGTCTCGCCGCCCGCCTCGGCCTGCCGGTGGTCACCCTCGTCGACACCCCCGGGGCGGATCCCGGCGTGCGGGCCGAGGAACAGGGCCAGGCGGCGGCCATCGCGGAGAACATCCTCGCCCTGACCGTGCTGCCCACCCCCGTCGTCGCCGTGATCACCGGCGAGGGCGGCAGCGGCGGTGCGCTGGCGCTCGCGGTGGCCGACCGGGTGCTCATGCTCCAGCACGCCGTCTACTCCGTGATCAGCCCGGAGGGCTGCGCGGCGATCCTCTGGCCGGACCGGGGCGCCGCGCCGCAGGCGGCCCGCGCGCTGCGGCTCACCGCCCCCGACCTGTGCCGGCTCGGGATCGTCGACGACCTCGTCCCCGAGCCGGCCCCGGCCGCCCACCACGACCCGCAGGCCGCCGCCCGGGCGCTGCGCCAGGCGGCGCTGGCGCACCTGCTGCCGCTGCTCGACGTGCCGCCCGCGACGCTGGTCCGCCGCCGGCGGCAGCGCTTCCGGCGCTTCGGCGCCGCCCGCCTCGGCGCCCGGGCGGGTGCCCGGTGAGCGCCGGCGCGATCCGGGCCGCCGTGCCGCCGGCATCCGGGCCGGCGGCGGTCGTCGCGGTGCCGGCACCCGGCACCCGGACGGCCCCCGACGCCCACCCGACGCCGCGGACGCACCCCACGCCCGGCCCGCATCCCGCGCCCGACGCGGACCGCTCGCCCGACGCGGGCCGGTTGCCCGACGCGGCGCGGTCGCCCGACGTCGAGCGGGCCGCCGGCCCGGTGCCCGCACCTCCTCCGCAGCCGTCGCCCGGCGTCGCGCGGGCGTCCGGCCTGGAGGCGGCGTCGGACTCGGAGGCGGCGTCCGGCGTGGAGGCGGCGTCGGGCGCGGAGGTGGGGCAGCAGGTGGACAGCGTGCTCACCGGGCTGCGGCGGCACGCCCGGCACCTGGCGGCCGAGCTGCCCGGCCCGCTGCGGCGGATCAGGCTGCGCGGCGGCGACACGGTGCTGGAGGTGGAGTGGCACGCCGCCCCGGCCGGGACCGCCCACGCCGCCGCCACGGCGAGCCCGGCACCCCCGCCGACCGCCGCGCCGCCGCAGGGGTACGCCGTGCGGTCGCCCATCGTCGGCACGTTCTACCGCGCGCCGGAGCCGGGCGCTGCGCCCTTCGTCGCCGTCGGCGACCTGGTCCGTCCCGGGCAGGTCGTCGGCATCGTCGAGGCGATGAAGCTGATGAACGAGGTGACCTCCGACCGGGGTGGCCGGGTCGTCGAGGTCCTTGCCGCCGACGGCCACCCGGTCGAGTACGACCAGCCGCTGGTCGCGCTGGACCCGGCGTGAGGGGCAGGACGCGATGTTCGAGAAGGTCCTGATCGCCAACCGGGGGGAGATCGCCCTGCGGGTGCTGCGCGCCTGCCGCGAGCTGGGCGTGCGTACGGCGGTGGTCTACTCCACCGCGGACGCCGACTCCGCCACCGTGCGCCTGGCCGACGAGGCCGTACGGATCGGGCCGGCGGCCAGCCGGCGCAGCTACCTCAACGCCGCCGCGATCGTGGAGGCGGCCCGGCAGGTGGGGGCGCAGGCGGTGCACCCCGGCTACGGGTTCCTCTCCGAGGACGCCGACTTCGCGGAGATCTGCGCCGACAACGGCCTGGTCTTCATCGGCCCGCCGCCGGAGGTGATGTCCGTGCTGGCCGACAAGTCCTCGGCGCGGGCGCTGATGCGCCGGGCCGGGCTGCCCCTGCCGCCGGGCAGCGTCGCGCCGGTGCCCACCGCCGCCGCGGCGGCGGAGGTGGCCGCCGAGGTGGGCTACCCGGTGATCGTCAAGGCGGCGGCCGGCGGCGGGGGCAGGGGCATGACGGTGGTCGCCACCCCGGCCGAACTGCCCCGGGCGTACGCGCGGACCCGGGCCGCCGCCCAGGCCGCCTTCGGCGACGACCGGGTGTACGTGGAGCGGTACCTGACCGGTGCCCGGCACGTCGAGGTGCAGCTGCTGTGCGACTCCCACGGCAACGGCGTGCACCTGGGCACCCGGGACTGTTCGGTGCAGCGCCGCCACCAGAAGCTGGTGGAGGAGGCGCCCGCCCCGGCGCTGTCGGCCGGCACCGGGGAGGCCATCGCGGAGTGCGCCCTGCGCGGCGCCCTGCACGCCGGCTTCACCGGCGCCGGCACCGTGGAGTTCCTCGTCGACTCCGACGAGCGGTTCCACTTCCTGGAGATCAACTGCCGGATCCAGGTCGAGCATCCCGTCACCGAGATGATCACCGGGATCGACCTGGTGCACGAGCAGCTGCACATCGCCTCGGGGGTGCCGCTGCGCTGGCGGCAGGAGGACGTCCGGTTCCACGGGGTCGCCATCGAGTGCCGGGTCAACGTGGAGGACCCGGACCGCGGCTTCGCGCCGACGCCCGGCCGGCTGGAGCGCTTCGTCCCGCCCGGCGGCCCGTTCACCCGGGTCGACACGCACGGCCACGCCGGCTACCTGTTCGGCCCGCACTACGACTCCCTGCTGGCCAAGGTGGCGGTCTGGGCGCCGGACCGGGAGCTCGCGCTCAACCGGCTGGAACGCGCCCTCGACGAGTTCGACATCGCCGGCCCCGGGGTCCGCACCACCATCCCGTTCGCCCGGCGGGTGCTCGACGACGCCGGGTTCCGCAAGGGCCGCTACTCCACCGGCCTGGTCGAGCAGTTGCTCGCCGGCCCGCCCGACGCACACCACAGGAGGCTCCGATGACCGTCACCCATGGCCGTCCGCTGACCGCCGAGATCACCGACATCCTGGTGGCCAACTGCGGGCTGGACGCCGACGCCGCCGCCCGCGCCCCGGCCGCGTCCCTGGAGGAACTCGGCATGGACTCGCTGGCGCTGCTCGAACTCTCCGCCGTGGTCGCCGACCGGTGGCAGGTGCAGATCCCCGAACAGGCCGGGCAGCTCAGCATCGCGGGCGTCGCCGAGCTGGTCGCCCGCGACGCCGATCAGCCCGGACACACGGAGAACAGCGTGCTCATCGCCGCGCCGCTGCCGCTGGTGTGGGACGTCACCAACGACGTCGCCAACTGGCCGCAGCTGTTCACCGAGTACGCCCGCGCGGACATCCTGCACCGCGACGGCGACACGGTGCGGTTCCGGCTCACCATGCACCCCGACGAGAACGGCACGGTGTGGAGCTGGGTCAGCGAACGTACCGCCGACCCGGTCAGCAGGAAGGTCGACGCCCGGCGGGTGGAGACCGGGCCGTTCGAGTACATGCGGATCCACTGGCGCTACACCGAGGAGCCCGGCGGAACCCGGATGACCTGGGTGCAGGACTTCGCGATGAAGCCCACCGCGCCGGTGGACGACGCGGGCATGACCGGCCGGATCAACGCCAACAGCGCGGTGCAGCTCGCCGTCATCAAGGAGAAGATCGAGCGGCTCGCCGGCGCCGACCGGGCGACGGGAGCCGGCGATGAGTGAGCGGACCCTGCGGCTGGTCGCCGCCGCCGACGTCGCGCCCGACGGCCGCCGCGGCGGCGAGTTGCGGGTGCTGCTCGGCCCCAAGACCGTCGGCAGCACCTCGGGTTTCATGGGGGTGGCGACGCTGCGCCCGGGGGAGCGGATCGCCGAGCACTACCACCCCTACAGCGAGGAGTTCCTCTACGTCGCCCGCGGCACGATCACCGTCGACCTGGACGACGAGCCGGTGCCGCTGGCCGCCGGAGAGGCGCTGTTCGTGCCGCGCAACGTCCGGCACCGGCTGCGCAACACCGGGGACGAGCCGGCCGAGGTGGTCTTCCACCTCGGACCGCTGGCGCCCCGCCCCGAACTCGGTCACGTCGACACCGAACTGGTCGAACAGCGAGGCGGATCGTGAGCGTGAGGAGTGAGCCGGGGTTGCGAGCCCCGCAGTCGCGAACCGAGGTGGCGCCGTGAGCGTGAGGAGTGAGCCGGGGTTGCGAGCCCCGCAGTCGCGAACCGAGGTGGCGCCGTGAGCGGGCGCCGCACGGTGGTGACCGGCGTCGGGGTGGTCGCCCCCGGCGGCGCCAGCCGGGACCGGTTCTGGAAGACCATCACCGAGGGGCGTACGGCGACCCGGCGGATCACCTTCTTCGACCCGTCGGCCTTCCGCTCCCAGATCGCCGCCGAGTGCGACTTCGACCCGGTCGCCGCCGGCCTCACCGGAGACGAGCTGCGGCGCGCCGACCGGTACGTGCAGTTCGCCCTCGCCTGCGCCGCCGAAGCCGTCGCCGACGCCGGTCTGGAGCTCACCGACGCCGAGCGGGACCGCACCGGCGTGGTGCTCGGCACCGCCGTCGGCGGCACCACCGCCCTGGAGCAGGAGTACGTCACGGTCAGCGACACCGGCCGCCGGTGGCTGGTCGACGCCGGGCGCGGCGGCCCGTACCTCTATCAGGCGCTCGTGCCCAGCAGCCTCGCCGCGGACGTGGCGTGCCGGCACGGGCTGCACGGCCCCGCGCAGGTGGTCTCCACCGGCTGCACCTCCGGCATCGACGCGATCGGGTACGCCCACCAGCTCATCGCCGACGGCGAGGCCGACGTCGTGCTGGCCGGGGCCGCCGACTCGCCGATCTCGCCGGTCACCGTCGCCTCGTTCGACGCGATCAAGGCGACCAGCCCGGACAACGACGACCCGGCGCACGCCTCCCGCCCGTTCGACGCCGACCGGCACGGCTTCGTCCTCGCCGAGGGGGCGGCGGTGCTGGTGCTGGAGGAGGTCGGGCACGCCGCGCGCCGCGGCGCGCACGTCTACTGCGAGGTGGCCGGCTACGCCAGCCGCAGCAACGGCTACCACATGACGGGGCTGCGGCCCGACGGGCTGGAGATGGGGCTTGCCATCTCGGCCGCGCTGAAGCAGGGCCGCATCGCCCCCGAGCAGGTCTCCTACATCAGCGCCCACGGCTCGGGCACCCGACAGAACGACCGGCACGAGACCGCCGCGTTCAAGCGGGCGCTGGGTCAGGCCGCGTACGGGGTGCCGATCAGCTCGATCAAGTCGATGGTCGGGCACTCGCTCGGCGCGATCGGCTCGATCGAGATGGCCGCGTGCGCGCTGGCCGTGGAGTACGGCGTGGTGCCGCCGACGGCCAACTGGAGCACCCGCGACCCGGAGTGCGACCTGGACTACGTCCCGAACGAGGCGCGGGAGCTGCCGGTCGACGTGGCGCTCTCGGTGGGCAGCGGGTTCGGCGGCTTCCAGTCGGCGATGGTGTTCCGCCGGCTGCCCGGGCGGGTGCTGCCGTGACCGCGCGGGCCGTGGTGACCGCGCGGGCCGTGGTGACCGGCATCGGCGTCGTCGCGCCCAGCGGGATCGGCGTGGACGCGCACTGGCGTACCGTGCTCGCCGGCACCCGCCGCACCGGGCCGATCACGCTCTTCGACCCCGCCGGCTACCCCACCCGCCACGGCGGGGAGGTGCCCGGCTTCGACGCCGCCGCGTACGCCGACAACCGCCGGCTGGTGCAGACCGACCGGTGGACGCACCTCGGCTTCGCCGCCACCGGGCTGGCACTGGCCGACGCCGGCCTGCCCGAGCGGGCCCCCGACCCGTACGGCTACGCCGTCACGCTGGCCAGCTCGTCGGGCGGGAACCTGTTCGGGCAGCGGGAGCTGCAACGGCTCTGGGGCGGGCCGTCGCGCACCGTCGGGGCGTACCAGTCGATCGCCTGGTTCTACGCGGCCAGCGTCGGGCAGCTCTCCATCCACCACCAGTTCAAGGGTCCGTCCGGGGTGCTGGTCGCCGAGACCGCCGGCGGGCTGGACAGCCTGGCGCACGCCGCGCGGGCCGTACGCCGGGGCACGCCCGTGGTGATCGCCGGGGCGACCGAGTGCCCGCTGAGCCCGTACGCCCTGGCCTGCCAGCTCCGCTCCGGCCTGCTGAGCGACGTGGCCGACCCGGAGCGGGCCTACCGGCCGTTCGACGCCGCGGCCAGCGGCTACCTGCCCGCCGAGGGCGGCGCGGTGTTCGTGGTGGAGGAGCTGGGCCACGCGCTGTCGCGGGGCGCCCGCGTGTACGGCGAGGTGACCGGCTGGGGCGCCACCCACGACGCCGTCCACACCGGACCGGACACCGCCGGCGACCCGATCCAGTACGCCCGCGCCATGCGGCTGGCCCTGGACCGGGCCGGCGTCGGGGCGGAGACGGTCGACGTGGTGCTGCCCGACGCGCTCGGCGTGCCCCGCTACGACCGCAGCGAGGCCGTGGCGCTCCGCGCCGTCTTCGGCGACCGGCCGCCCCCGGTCAGCACCCAGAAGCCGCTGACCGGCCGCGCGCACCAGGGCGGCTCGGCGCTGGACGTGGCCACCGCGTTGCTCGCGTTCGGCCACGACACGCTGCCGGCCTCCGCCGGCCCGGACGAGGTGGCCGAGGGCTGTGAGCTGGACTTCCTGCGGGAACACCGGCGACCGCGCAGCCGCCTGGCGCTGGTCTGCGCCCGCGGCTTCGACGGTTTCAACAGCGCGCTGGTCCTGCGTGGGGCCGCGCCGCAGAGGGGAGTGACGCCGTGAGCGAGCAGGTCACCGGTACGACACCCGTCGGGTCCCGGGTCGGGGCGCAGCGGACAGCCGACGCGAGCGGGCAACGGGCTCGGGTGGTGTTCCTGGTACGGGTACCACAGGAGCGTACGGAGGCGTTCCTGGCCGCGTACGAGGCGGTCCGGCACCTGGTGGCCGGGGGCGTCGCGGGGCACCTCGTCGACCAGGTCTGCCGGTCGTCGGCCGACCCGGAGCAGTGGCTGATCACCAGCGAGTGGGTGAGCCTGGCCGACTTCGAGGCGTGGGAACGCAGCCCGGAGCACCGGGACCTGGTCCGGCCGATGCGGGAGTGCTTCACCGACGCCCGGTCGCTGCGCTTCCTCATCCACGCCCAGACCCCCGCCACGTCCCGGACCTGAGCCCCGCCTCGGCTGTTCCGCCCCCTCGCCGGCTGCCCTCGCCCGCCAGCGACACGGTGGGCTGTTCATCCGCTGACCGCAGGGCACGAGTGGAACACCATGGGTGTCACCGGCCGTCGTTGACACCCATGGTGTTCCACTCGTGCGGTGGCCCGCGGTGCGTCGCCCGGCACACGTCGCTCCTGGCGCTGTCCATGGCGCAGCACGCGCGTGTCTGCCGTCACCGACGCCGCCCGCGATGCGCTCCAGGCCTGACGGCAGGCAGGCCCGTCCGGCCCGTGTGGCCGTCCCCGCTCCGACTCGCTCCGCGCGGCCGTACCGACGCGTTCGAAGAGCACCATCGGCCGTCCGGTGGGCGTGCCGCGCCGTACGCACGACGGGTCATCCGGCGGATACCCTCAGTCGACGTACACGCCCGATACTGCCCGCCGAACCGGTCGTGGGCAATCCGGCCGGCCGCCCTTTCTGATCTAGCCATTTGCATCTAGCTATGCATCCGGACGGCGTCGTAAAGTTCCCCGCAGCACCCCGACAGGCACACCTTATGGGCGGTTCCGCCCTAATTGAGGCTGGGCGGTGAACGGTAGTGGCGACGGGAAATCCTGCGGCGACAGACCCGCTCTGGGTTGACGAAATTCTGCTCGAAGGCCGTTCGACCGACATTTGTCTCCGACTTCCCGAACCGGTCGACCGGGGCACCCTGCGGCGGCTGGTGGCCGACGCGCAGGCCCGCCTCGGCGCCGCCGGACTGCGCCCCGGGGGCGCCGTCGCGCTGCGGCTGCCGCCCTCGCTGGCGTACGTGGTGAACCTGCTGGCCACCTGGCGCAGCGGGGCGCAGGCGATCCTGCTCGACCACCGGCTCACCGACCACGAGGTCGACCGGGCACTCGCGCGGCTCACCCCGCAGGTGGTCGTGGCCCCGGTCCGCACCGGCGGCGGCGGACTGCGGATCTTCGTCGACGTCACGGAGGGCGTCACCGCGTACGCCGACCGCCCGGCGGTCAGCGGGCACGCGGTGATCCAGCTCAGCTCCGGCTCCACCGGACCGTCCAAAGTGATTGGTCGTACCGCCGACGACCTGGTCGCCGAGGTGCGCCGCTACACCCGCATCGACGGGGTGGCGCTGCCCGGCGAGCGGATCGTCCTGCTGCCCTCGATGGTGCACGTGCTCGGCCTGGTCGGTGGCCTGCTCTACGGCCTGCACGCCGGCGTCGAGCTGGTGCCGCCGGAGCGGCTCGCCGGCGACGCGGTGCTGGCCGCGATCGCGGCCGACGGCTCGCCGGCCACGGTGCTCGGCGTGCCGTTCCACATCGGACTGCTCGCCTCCACCCGCGCCACCGGGCCGCTGCCGCAGTTCAAGCGGATGACCACCGGCGGCGAGCTGGTGCCGGCCGCCGTGGTCCGCGCCTTCACCGACCGGTACGGCGTGCCGCTGGGCAACATGTACGGGATGACCGAGGTCGGCGTCATCGGCACCGACCTGCACGGCCGGCACCGCCCCTCCATCGCCCCGGCGCCCGGCGTCGAGGTCCGCGAGGTCGACGGCGAGCTGTGGGTGAGCTGCCCCGCGTCGCCGTACGTCGGGCCGAGCGACCCCACCCGCTGGGCCGACGGCTGGCTGCGCACCCGCGACGCCGGCGTCGTGCACCCGGACACCGGCCTGGTCACCGTTCGCGGGCGGCTCGACTCGCAGGTCTCCGTCGGCGGTCTGAAGGTCGACCTGACGGAGGTGGAGGCGACCGTCGCCGGGTTGGCCGGCGTCGCCGCCGCCGTGGTCGTCTTCGACGGCGGCATCACCGCCTACGTGCAGCCGGACGGGCCGCTGTCGGAGGAGGTGCTCGACAAGCTGATCGCCGAGCGGCTGGCCGGCTACAAGCGCCCCCGCACCCTGCGCCTGGTGGATCAGCTGCCGCGTACCACCACCGGCAAGCTGGTCCGTTCGACCGACGCGCTGCGGGCGGCCGCCACGTGAGCGCGGCACCGCGCGGCCCCGACGGCCCCGTCCGATCCGACCGGCACCGCCTGGACCAGCAGCGCCCCGACCGACACCACATGGAGCGGCACCGCCTCGTCGGCGACCACCGCGACCGCCAGGACCAGGCCCCCGCCCACGCGGGGATGCCCGACGCGCAGGCGCCTGCCGCCGAGCGCCGATCGCAGCGCCCCGTCGAGGGCCTCGGGCACCGGCCGCCACGCGCCTTCGAAGGTGCCGGTCTCCGGCCGCAGCGCCCCGTCGGGGGCAGCGGTCCCCGGTCGCAGCGCGCCGTCGGGGTCGTCCGGCACCGGCATGAGCCGACGCAGACCGCCGCCGCGCAGCCCCGTCCCGAGCGCCTTGCCCACGGCCTCCTTCGCCGTCCACAGCCGCAGGAAGTCGCGGGACCGCCCGCCGGCGTCGCGCCCCGCCAGCCACGCCGCCTCGGCCGGGGCGAACCACCGCCCGGCCAGCGCCAGCGCGGGCAGCGGACGGCACCACTCCACGTCGATCCCCACCGGGCCGGCCGCCCGGGCGGCGACCGCGACCACCCCGTCGGCCCGGCTGACGCTGACCGGAAGCTCCACCCGGGCCCCCGCGCCGGGCACCGTGACCAGCGGACGTCCGTCGCGGCCGTGCTCCACCACGATCTCCGCCTCCGCGCGGCCGAGCAGCGCGGCACCCGCGCGCCGCAACAACCGCCCGGCCGGGACCGGCCGACCGCCGACGCCCCGACCGATCCACACGTACGCGGTGTCCCGACCGGGCACCGGTAACTGGCTCACGGAAAGAGGTTAACCATGCGACCCGAGATCCGCGCCTTCGTCGTCGAGCAGCTCGAGGACATGAACTACGACGTCGAGGGCCTCGACGACGAGACGACCCTCGGCCCGTCCGGGGTGGACCTGGAGTCGTTGGCCCTCGCCGACCTCGCCGTACGCGTCGAGGACCGCTACGGCCTGAAGTTCGCCGACGACGAGTCCGAGAAGCTGGCCCTGATGACGGTCGGCGAGTTCACCACGATGGTCGCCGACCGGGTCGCCGGGGCGACGAGCGACGACTCCTGATGGCCGGTCAGCCCGACCTGGAACGGGCCGACCTGGTGACCATGCTCGCCGACCTGGCCGGTAAGCCGGCCGCCGAGGTCGGCGACCGGATCGGCTCCATGGAGCTGGCCTGGCTGGTGCACCTCGTCGAGCAGCGCCTCGACCGGCGCCTCGACCTCACCGACGACCAGCTCGCCGGGATCCGTACCGTCGACGACGCCCTGTCGGTCTTCCGGGCGTGCCTGGCGGCTGCGACCCCGCCGCACACCTCGCCCGATCCGATGACCGCCGCCGCCGATGGCTGAACCGGCGACCGTCCAGCTCACCGGCGTCCACGCGACCAGCGCGCTCGGCAGGGGAGCGGACGCGCAGCTCGCCGGCGTGCTGGCAGGCGTACCGACGTTCCGGCCGGTGGACCGCTTCGACACCGCACCCCGCCGGGTGGACGCCGCCGCCGTCCTGTCCGACGCCGGTGACCTGGCCGCCGAGCTCGCCGAGGCGGTCGACGCGGCCTGCCGGGACTCCGGGCTCGACGCCGGTCGCCGGGCCGGCACGGCCCTGCTGCTGGCCGTGCACGGCGGCGCGCACGTGCCGGCGCTCACCACCGCGCTGGCCGCCCGGACGGGACTCACCGGCCCGGCCCGGGCGTACACCACCGCCTGTGTCTCGGCCAGCAGCGCGGTCGCCGACGCCGCCGCCCTGATCCGTCGGGGCGACGTCACCCGGGCGGTGGTGGCCGCCGGCTACCTGGTCGAGCCGGACCAGTACGCGCTCTTCGACGCCGGTCGCGCCCTCGCCACCGACGGCGCGGTGCGCCCGTTCAGCGCCGGCCGCACCGGGCTGCTGCTCGGCGACGGCATCGCCGCGGTGGTGCTGGAGTCGCGGGCCGCCGCCCGGGGCGCGGTCGCCGACCTGCTCGGCTGGGGCCGGGCCGGGGACGCGTTCCACCCGTGCCAGCCGGAGCCGGGCGGGCGGGGCCTGGCCCGGGCGGTCACCGCGGCGCTGCGCCGGGCCGGACTCCCGGCGGAGGCGATCGGGTACGTCAACGCCAACGCCACCGGCACCGGCCACAGCGACGCCGCCGAGGCGGCGGCCCTGCGCACCGCGCTCGGCGCGGCGGCGGCACGCGTCCCGGTCAGCTCCACCAAGGCGCTGCACGGGCACGCCCTGGAGGCCTCCGGCCTGCTGGAACTGGTGGTGACGGTGCTCGCCCTGCGGCACGGGAAGCTGCCCGTCAACGCCGGCTGGCTCGGCCCCGACCCGGCCTGCCCGCTGGACGTCGTCCGCGACGCGCCCCGACCCGCCGCCACCGGGTACGCGCTGAGCCTCAACGCCGCCTTCGGTGGCGCCAACACGGCGCTGCTTGTGGGTGCGGCATGAGCGGCACCGCGCAGCACCCCGCCGGCCGACTGACCGTGCTGGCCGAGGCGGCCTGGCCCGAGCCGGGCGACGGGGCACCGCCGCCGGTGCCCGGGTACGTGCACTCCAGTTTCCCGCCCCTCGTCGCGGCCGTGGCCGAGCGCTGCCTGACCCGGGCGTACGGCCGGCGGCTGGCACCCGACGGCGAACGGACCGCGGTCGTGCTGGTCAGCGCGGCCGGGGACCGGGCCAGCGCGGCGCACGTGCGCGCCACGGTCGCCGCCGGCGGCCGGCCCGGGCCGCTGTTCTTCTTCCAGTCGGTGCCCAACAGCGTGGCCGGGCACGTGGCCGCCCGGTGGGGCCTCGGCGGGCCGGTGCTCTGCCTCGCGCCGACCGGCGACCCGCGCGCCGAGGGCACCGCCGAGGCCGAACTGCTGCTGCACGACGGCGACGCCGACCGGGCGTTGCTGGTCCTGATCGAACAGGCATCCGTCGACGGCGGTGCGCGGGACGCGGGCGGACCGCCCGGAGCCCGAGCCGTCGCGGTGCTGCTGGGGGGAGGAGACGCACCATGAGGAAGAGGGGACTGCGCGGGGCGCTGGCCGCCGACGAGCGGATCGGCGCCGGCAACGTGCTGGCCCGGGTGCTGGCGCACGGCGCCGACCCGGACGGGCCGGGCCTCACCTTCGACACCGCCGTGGACGGCCACCCGGCCGGGCGGGCGTTCACGCTGGGCCGGCTCGACGAGCGGGTCGCCGCCCGCGCCGCCTGGCTGCACGAGCGGGGGATCAAGCCCCGCGACCCGGTCGCCGTGTGGGCCACCGCCGCCGCCGACATGGTGCTCAGCTACCTCGCGCTGACCCGGCTCGGCGCGATCCCGGCGCTGATGAACGGCGGGCTGCGCCCCGAGATCGCCGCCGAGTACATCCGCCGGCTGCGCGGCGTCGGGGTCCTCGCCGACGACGCGCACCGCGCCCTGCTGGCCGACCACGACCTCGGCGTGCCGGTGCTCGGCACCCCGGCCGAGGCGGGCACCGGCGATCCGGCCGCCGCGCCGGAGCACTACCGGCACCACGGCGACGACCCGGTCGTCATCACCCACACCTCGGGCACCACCGGGGTGCCCAAGGCGGTGCTGCACTCGCACGCCAGCCTCTTCGCCGCCACCCGGCACCTGCTCGCCATGCCGCAGGCGCAGGGCACCGGCCGCATCCTCAACGCGCTGCCCGCACCGCACACCGCCACCGTGCTCATGGTCAACCAGGCCCTCGGCAACCGCGCCGAGATGCTCCTGCTCTCCGACCAGGGCGGGGAGCGGGTGCTGGAGGCGATCCAGCGCTGGCGGCCCGACGGGGTGTTCGGCTTCTCCGTGACGTGGGCGGAGCTGGCCCGCTTCGACCTGTCCGCGTACGACCTGGACTCGGTGTCGCTGTGGTTCAACACCGGCGACTGCTCGCACGAGCCGCACGTGCGCCGGCTCGTCGCGGTCGGCTCCCGCGACGTGCTGACCCGCGAGGGGGTCACCCGGGTGCCCGGCTCGGTCTTCATCGACGGGCTCGGCTCCAGCGAGATGGGGCACTCGATGTTCCACATCACCCACCGCGTCGACACCGACCGCTACGGCCGCTGCGTCGGCCGGCCCTACCGGTTCGCGAAGGTCGCCGTGCTCACCGCTGACGGGGACCCGGTGCCGGCCGGCGAGGTGGGCTGGCTCGGCGTCGACTCGCCGTCGCTGTTCCGGGGCTACTGGAACGACTCGACCACCACGTACCGGTCCCGGCAACGCGGCTGGTATCTCACCGGCGACCTGGTGTACGCCGACGACGAGGGTCGCTACCACCACCTGGACCGGGCCGTCGACGCGGTCGACGCGGGGGACGGGCGGTGGTTCTACACCGCGCTGTCCGAGGAGCGCGTCCTCGCCGCCTGCCCGGACGTCACCGACTGCACGGTGGTGATCACCTCGGGGGTCGACGGGGTGGTCACCGACGTGCTGCTGGAACTCGCCGCCGGCGCCGACCCCGCCGAGGACCGCACCGGGCGGGTCCGGGCCGCGCTCGGCCCGGACGTCGGCGCGACCCTGCGCCGGGTGGTGCCGGTCCGCTCCGCCGACATCCCGGTCACCGTCACCGGCAAGGTGCGCAAGGTGGTCCTGCGGGAGCGCTACCTCACCGAGGCGCCGTCATGACGGCCGTCATCACCGGGATGGGGCTGTTCACCCCCGCCGGGCGGGGCGTCGACGCCACCTTCGACGCGCTCTGCGCCGGCCGCTCCGGGCTGACCCGGCCGCCGGCCGGGCACCCCGCCGCCGGGTCGCTGGAGGTCGCCGGACTGCTGCCGGACGTCGACCCGCGTACGGTCGCCACCGGGCCGGAGACCAGGGTCCTGGACCGGGTCGTGGTGCTCGCCCTGCTCGCCGCCGCCGACGCGCTCGCCGACGCCGGCATCGAGGTGGGCCGGGACGTGGACCCGGGCCGGATCGGGGTGATCGTCGGCGGCGTCGGCGGAATGGCCACCCTGGAGGCGCAGGTGCTCACCCGCGCCGCGCGCGGCCGGTCGGCGGTCAGCCCGTACCTGCTGACCGGGATCCTGCCGAACATGCCGTCGGCCCGCATCGCCATCCGCCACGGCATCCGCGGCTACACCTCGTCGGTCGGCACCGCCTGCGCCTCGGGCGCCCAGTCGATCGCCGACGCGCTGCGGCTGATCCGCGCCGGGGAGGCCGACGTGGTGCTCTGCGGCGCCAGCGAGGCGCCCCTCTTCCCGACCTTCGCCGACACCTTCGGCAACGCCCGGGCGCTCGCCCGGGGCTGGGCCGACCCGACCGCGGCGAGCCGGCCGTTCGACGCCCGCCGCAACGGTTTCGTCCTCGCCGAGGGCGCGGCCCTGCTGGTGCTGGAACGCGCCGAGCACGCCGCCGCCCGGGGCGTCACCGGCTACGCCGAGGTCGCCGGGTACGGAGCCACCACCGACGCATACCACCCGACCGCCCCGCGGCCCGACGGCGCGGGGGCGGCGGAGTGCATGCGGCGCGCGCTGGCCAGCGGCGGCGTGCCCGCCGCGCGGGTCGGCTACGTCAACGCGCACGGCACCGGCACGAAGCTCGGCGACATCGCCGAGACCACCGCGCTGGCCGACGTGTTCGGTGCCGGCGGGGTGCCGGTCAGCTCCACCAAGGCGCTCACCGGCCACCTGCTCGGCACCTCCGGGGTGCTGGAGGCGGCGGCCACCGCGCTGGCGCTCGGCCGGGGCCTGCTGCCGCCCACGCACAACCTCGACGACCCGGACCCGGCCTGCCCGGCGGACCACATCCGCGCCGAGCCGCGCAGGACGGACACCGGATACGCGCTGACCAACTCCTTCGGCTTCGGCGGGCAGAACGTGAGTCTGCTGCTCGCGCGGGCCGCCCGGCCGAGGGACTGACCCCGCACCACCCCGGGCGGACCGCGCCCGGACGGCAACCACGGCGGAGACCGTGGAAAGGGCTGAGGACATTGGACATCCGAGCAATCGACCACATCGAACTCTTCGTGGGGGACGCCCGGCAGGCGGCCTTCTACTTCGACCGGGCGGTCGGCTTCCAGCTGCGCGGCCAGAGCGGTCCCGAGACCGGGCTGGCCGACCAGCGGTCGCTGCTGCTGAGCCAGGGCGACGTCCGGATGGTGCTCACCACCGGGCTCACCGCCGAACACCCGGCGTCGCGGTACGTGCAGCGCCACGGCGACGGCGTGGCCGTGGTCGCGTTGGAGGTCGACGACGCCGCGGGCGCGTACGCCGAACTGGTGCGCCGGGGAGCGGTGGGGGTGACGCCGCCGACCACCTTCACCGGCGCGGACGCCGAGGTGGTGACCGCCGAGGTGAGCGGCTTCGGCGACGTGCTGCACCGCCTCGTGTCCCGCCACGGCGACCGGGGCGAGTTCCTGCCCGGGGCGGTCGAGATGACGCCCCCCGACGACGGCGGCAAGCTGCTCGTCGAGATCGACCACCTGGCGGTCTGCGTGCCGCCCGGGCAGCTCGACGAGACCGTCCGGCACTACCGGGACGTGTTCGGGTTCGCGGAGGTCTTCGCCGAGCACGTGGAGGTCGCCGGGCAGGCGATGAACTCCACGGTGGTGCAGAGCCCGTCGGGCCGGGTGACCCTGGTGCTGCTGGAACCCGACCGTTCGCGCCGGCCCGGGCAGCTCGACGCCTTCCTCGACCAGCACGCCGGCGCCGGGGTGCAGCACCTGGGGCTGCGCACCGACGACATCGTCACCGCGGTCGCCACCCTCGCCGAGCGGGGCGTGCGCTTCGCCGGCACCCCGGCCAGCTACTACGACGCGCTGGAGGCACGGGTCGGCCCGGTGGACGCGCCGCTGGACCGGCTGCGCGACCTCGGCGTGCTCGTCGACCGCGACCACGGCGGTCAGCTGCTGCAGATCTTCACCGAGTCCATGCACGTGCGCCGCACGCTCTTCCTGGAGCTGATCGAGCGGCGCGGGGCGCGGACCTTCGGCAGCGGCAACATCAAGGCGCTCTACGAGGCCAAGGAACGGGAACTGGCCGCGGCGGGCACCGCCGTCGCGGCCCCGACACCGCAGGAGGTGCGGACGTGACCGCGACCGAGTTCGAGCCGGCACTGACCGCCGAGGAGGAGGCGCTGCTGCCCTCCGACGACGACGTGGCGTTCTACGCCGCGCACGGCTGGTACCTGTCGAAGAAGCTGCTCACCGACGACGAGGTGGACGCCCTCACGGCCGCCGCCGGCCGCTACTACGCCGGCGAGCGGGACCGCCGCCTGCCGGTGCGCCCGGCGCGGCTCGCCTACTGGGAGCCGTCGAAGGGTCCGGTGCAGCGGCACAACGACTACGTCCACCACGAGCACGACGTGCTTGGGGCGATCCTGCGCAAGCCGCTGATCGGCGCGGTCGCCGCCCGCCTCGCGCGGGCCACCGAGATCCGGATCTTCCAGTCCACGCTGATCCAGAAGCCGCCGGTCTCGGGCGAGCCGTCGAACATCGTGCCCTGGCACTTCGACAAGCACTACTGGGCGTCCTCGTCGTCGGAGAACATGCTCACCGCGTTCATCCCGTTCCACGACTGCGGCGAGGAGATGGGCACCATCACGATGGTCGACGGCTCGCACCGCTGGGCGGAGATCGGCGCCGACGACACGGTGGTGCGCCACTTCGCCGACCGCGACCGCGGCCAGCTGGAGGAGATGCTCGCTGAGAACGCGGCCCACAACGGCGTGGAGATCCGCAAGGTGCCGATGGTGATCCCCAGGGGACACATGAGCTTCCACCACTGCCGCACCTACCACGGCAGCGGCGCCAACGTCAGCGGCCGCCCGCGCCGGGCGATCTCGCTGCACCTGCAGGACGGCGACAACGCCTGGCGGGAGTATCGGCTCTCCGACGGCACCCTCGCCGCGTACAACCACGACGTGCTGGTCCGCCGCACCGACGACGGGCGGCCGGACTACGCGGACCCCGAGTACTGCCCGGTCATCTGGCGCGACCGCGCCCCGCAGGGAGGCTGACATGTCACGGTACGACTGGGGTAGGACGCACCCGGGGATCGAACGGCTGGAGAAGGCGGTGGGCGAGCGCCGCGAGGCGGTCGTGCGGCACCCGCTCTACGCCGCTCTCGACACCCACGAGGCGCTGGTGACCTTCATGGAGCACCACGTCTTCGCCGTCTGGGACTTCATGTCCCTGCTGACGTCGTTGCAGCGGCAGCTCACCTGCGTCACCGTGCCGTGGATCCCCACCGGGCCGACCGGCAGCCGCCGCCTCATCAACGACATCGTCATGGTGGAGGAGAGCGACGAGCTGGGCGACGGCTACATCAGCCACTTCGAGCTGTACGTGCGGGGCATGCGCGAGGCCGGCGCCGACACCACGGCCGTGGACGCGCTGATCGACCTGCTGCGGGCCGGCCGCCCGGTGGCCGAGGCGCTGGTGGCGGCCCGGGTGCCCGCGCCGTCGGCGGCGTTCGCCGCGACCACCTGGCGGATCATCGAGAGCACCCCGGTGCACTGCCAGGCCGCCGCCTTCGCCTTCGGCCGGGAGGACCTGATCCCCGACATGTTCACCCAGGTCGTGGCGGTCAACGAGCGCAGCCGGCGGCTGCACACGTTCGTCGACTACCTGGAGCGGCACATCGAGGTCGACGGCGAGCAGCACACCCCGATGGCCATGCAGATGCTCGCCGACCTGTGCGGCGACGACGACGCCAGGTGGCAGGAGTGCGCGGACACCGTCAACACCGCGCTCGCCGCCCGCGCCCGGCTCTGGGACGACATCCTCGCCGCCGTCAAGCAGGGGCGCGAGCGGTGACCGACGCCGACCCGGTCCGGCTCTACCGGACCGTCCGGCTGATCCGCCGCTTCGAGGAGCGGGCGATCGAGCTGGTCCGGTCCGGACACGTCGTCGGCGGCATCCACCCGTACCTCGGGCAGGAGGGGATCGCCGCCGGGGTCTGCGCGGCGCTGCGGGCCGACGACGTGGTCGCCGGCACCCACCGGGGGCACGGGCACGTGCTCGCCAAAGGCGCCGACCCGGCCCGGATGATGGCCGAACTGTGCGGCCGGGTCACCGGCCTCAACGCCGGCCGGGGCGGCTCGATGCACGCCGCCGACTTCGCGGTCGGCGTGCTCGGCGCCAACGCCATCGTCGGCGCGTCCGGGGCGATCGTCACCGGGGCGGTGTGGGCGCGCCGCCGCCGGGGCGACGACATCGTCGGGGTGAGCTTCTTCGGCGACGGCGCGGTCAACGAGGGGATGCTGCTGGAGGCGTTCAACCTGGCCGCGCTGTGGCGGGTGCCGGTGCTGTTCGTCTGCGAGAACAACGGCTACGCCACCACGATGCCCGTCGCGGGCGCGGTCGCGGGCAGCATCCCCGGCCGCGCCGCCGCGTTCGGCATCCCGGCCGCCGTCATCGACGGCCAGGACCCCGAGGCGGTACGCGACACCGCGAGCGCCGCCGTCGACCGGATGCGCGCCGGCGGCGGCCCCGAGCTGATCGAGGCCCGCACCTACCGCTTCGACGCCCACCACACCTTCGAACACGCGGTACGCCTCGACTACCGCCCGCCCGAGGAGGTGGCCCGGGGCCGCTCCCGCGACCCGGTGGACATCCAGGGCGCCCGGCTGCCCGCCGCCGTACGGGCCGACGTGGACGCCGAGGTGGAGGCGGTGTTGGCGTGGGCCGTCGAGTTCGCGCTCGCCAGCGCGGACCCGGACCCGGCCGACGCCCTCGCGCACCTGTACGCCAGCGGCCTGACCGCGCGCACCGGAGGTGGCTAGATGCCCAGGCTCTCCTACCGCAGGGCGCTCACCCGGGCGCTCGCCGACGAGCTGGCCCGCGACGAGTCGGTGTTCCTGCTCGGCGAGGACATCCGGGTGGCCGCCTCGAACGTCACCGCCGGGCTGCTCAAGCGGTTCGGCCCGGACCGGGTGCGGGACACGCCGCTGTCGGAGCAGGCGTTCACCAGCTTCGCCACCGGGGCGGCCCTGGCCGGGATGCGACCGGTGGTGGAGTTCCAGATCCCGTCGCTGCTGTTCCTGGTCTTCGAGCAGATCGTCAACCACGCGCACAAGTTCCCGCTGATGACCGGCGGGCAGTGCGCGGTGCCGGTCACCTACCTGGTGCCGGGCTCCGGCTCCCGGACGGGCTGGGCGGGTCAGCACTCCGACCACCCGTACAGCCTCTTCGCCCACGTCGGGGTGACCACTGTCGTGCCGGCCACCCCGGCCGACGCGTACGGGCTGCTGGTGTCGGCGGTGCGGTGCGACGACCCGGTGGTGGTCTTCGCCCCCGCCGGCGCGCTGGACGTCCGCGCCGACGTGGACCTCGCCGCGCTCGCCCCGGTGCCGCTGGGGCGCGCCCGGGTGCACCGGCCCGGCGACGACGTGACCGTGGTCGCGGTCGGACACCTGGTGCACGACGCCCTCGCGGTCGCCGAGGAACTCACCGACCAGGTGTCGGTGGAGGTGTTCGACCCACGCACGCTGTACCCGTTCGACTGGGACGCCCTCGCCGAGTCGCTGCGGCGCACCGGGCGGCTGGTGGTGGTGGACGACGCAAACCGCTCCTGCGGCATCGCCGGGGAGATCATCGCGACGATGGTCGAGCGGGTGCGCCTGGTGGCGCCGCCGCGCCGCGTCACCCGCCCCGACGGCGCGGTGCTGCCGTTCGCCCCGGCGCTGGACCGGGCCGTGCAGCCCAGCCGCGAGCAGCTCCGGGCCGCCATCGGACACGTCATGAAGGAGGGATGAATGGACGACGTCGACTACCGCTGGCCCTCCGCCGCGCGGGCGTGGCTCGACCTGCCCGCGCCGGTGCGCGCCGAGATGGTGGCCGCCGGGGCGGAGTCCTGGCGGGAGGTCTTCGACGGGCGGGCCACGTACAACGAGCAGTGGCGGCTGGCCCGGCCGCCGGTGATGGACGAGACTTCGCTCGGCGTGCTCAACGCCGTCGCCGACCGGATCGCCCAGCTCATCTTCGAGGCGTGCCGGCGGCGTGCCGGCACGGCGGGGGAGCTGCGCCGGCTGCTGAACGTGCCCGACGGCGAGACCCGGCTGCTCGACGACGACGAGCCGCTGACCGAGGCGCTGCTCGACGCGTTCCGGCCGGACGTGCTGCTCAGCGACGGGGTGCCCAGGTTCGTCGAGTACAACATCGACAGCAGCCTCGGCGGGGCGTTCGACGCGGACACCACCGTGCGCCGCTTCGTCGAGGTCTACCGGCGGCGCGGCCTCACCGACCGGGTCCGCGTCGCGGCGGCCCCCTCGGCCGTCGACCGGCGGTTCGCCGCGATCCGCGCCGGCCTCGGCCTGCCCGAGGGGGCCCGCGTCGCCATGCTTATCGACTTCGACGCCGAGTACCCGGGACTCGACGACCCGCAGCGGTTCATCCGGCTGCTGTCGCCGGTCGTCGAGCGGGCCGCCGCGTGCGGCATGGACCTGGTCGTCGCGCCGGTCTCCCAGGTCACGCTGGACGACCGGAAACGGCTCGTCGCCGGCGGCGCCCCGGTCGACGGGGTGTTCCGGCTCTTCGTGCCCAACCGGGTCACCCCGAGCGCCGGGGTCGACGCCCTGTCCGCGGCGCTGGCGGCGGGCACGGTGCCGATGTGGGTGTCGACGGCGGCGTGGCTGGTCGCCAACAAGCGGGCCTTCGCGTGGCTGTGGGAGGACGCCGACACGCTGCCGGCCGCCGACCGGGACCTGGTGTACCGGTACGTGCCGCGTACCTGGTCGCTGACGGCGGACCTGCTCGACCGGGCGGTCGCCGACCGGGCCGGCCTGGTGGCGAAGCCGGCCGACGGCTCCGCCGGGGTGGACGTGCTGATCGGCCGGGAGACCGACGCCGGCGCGTGGCGCGACGGGCTGACCCGCGCCGTCGACCGGGGCGGCTTCATCCTCCAGGAGTACGTGAAGGCCGACGACGTTCCGCTGGACTTCGTGCACATCGGGACCGGCGAGACGGTCGCCGCCGAGGTGCCGTACAGCATCGCCCCGTACCTGTTCGGCCGCCGGGCCGCCGGCGCCTGCATCCGTACCGGCTTCCCCGGCTGCGACGGCGTGCTCAACCTGGCCCGAGGCGTCCTCCTCTCCGGCCTGCTGGTGGTCGACTGACGCCGCGCGGCGCGGCGGCTCGCTCCCGCCCCCGGTGACCGGGTGCGGCGGATCCCGCACGCCGCGCCGCGCAGACATTTGCAAGAGTCGATGTGAGCGGTTTGACTGGGGGTCGTCGACGACGATCGCCGCCTGCCTGAAGGAGCCCGCCATGGGTCTTGGTCATCGATGGCTGTCGCGCACGGCGGCGGTGACGCTGCTCGTCCTCGCCGGGCTGGCCGTCCCCGGCGGTCCCGCTGCGGCGGCGAACGCGGATCCGAAGTTCACGGTCGACGTGCCCGGTACGACGGTCCCGTTGGGGGTCGGGAAGAAACGGATCCACCTCAGACTCACCAATCTGACCGACAGCACGCCGCGAGAGGCGATCTTCTACGTCCGCCCTGGCGAGCAGGACTGGCCGGACGGGATCTCCCTGATGTGGCCGGAGGGCGGCGGCTCCGGCGAGTGCGACGGCGACGCCGCGGGTTGGTACTGCCGGATCGGTCCGCACGCGCTTCCGGAGCTGCTGCCGGCAGCCGGCGAGACGGTGGATCTTCCCTTCGACGTCAACGTGCAGGAGAACCAGCAGCCCTACGAAGGCACCTTCTCCGTCGAGGCCGGCATGGCCTGGGGCGACGAGCAGATGCAGACCGCTGCCCCCAAGCGGTTCACGCTCAGGTTGGTCGACGAACCCGAGGCCGATCTGTCGGTGGTGGCGCCGGACGTGAAGCAGTCGGTACGGATCGGCGCGGGCGGCCGGCTCGAACCCACGGGGACGTTGCAGCCGGGTGAGACGGGCGCGGTGCGCTACCGGATCGTCAACCAGGGCCGCGAGGCGGTCGGTGGCATCAAGGTCACGCTGCGCCTGCCCGAGGCGGTGACGTTCACCCGACCGCCGAAGGAGTGCGTCGTCGCTCGCGACCGGCGGTCGGCCGTCTGCACCTACGACACGCTCGCGCTGATTCCGGCCGGCCAGGACACCGACCCGACCGACGGCAGTCACTCCGCCGTCGAGTTGCACGATCTGGTGACGGTGGCGGCCGCCATGAAGGCGCCCGTCACGTTGGCGGGCGGGACGGTGCAGGTCGAGGGCCTGGCCGCGCGGACAGACGGTCGCTCCGGCCTGCCGCGTACCGGGCTGCCGGCGAACGCCGTCGCCGTGCCGGCGGCCGACGTGGACGACAGCGACAACCGGGACGGGTTCGCGGTCCTGGTCGCGGCGAAGGACGGTGCCGGGGACGACGGCGGTGGTGGCGGCGACGGCGGCGGTGGGGGCGACCTGCCGATCACCGGGCCGCGGGTCGGACTGGTCGCGGGAACCGGTCTCGCCCTGGTGGCGGGCGGCGGAGTCTTGTTGCTCCTCGTCCGGCGCCGCCGCGTGGTCGCGGTGCGCGGCGGCGGCACGTCTGCCGCCTGATCTTTCACCGCGGGAGCCCGCCGGGCAGGATGGCCGGGTGGGTGGCGCGCGGGTGGGGCTGACAGTCGACGAGCTGCTTCCGGTGGCGCGGGCGGCGTTCGGGCGGGGGCGGGCGCTGGTCTCGGTGCGGCGGCTGACCGGCGGCACGAAGAAGGGCGTCTACCGGCTGACCCTCGACGACGGCTCCACCGGCGTCGCCTACGTCTGGCACCCGGGGGAGGACTACTGGTCGGCGGCGGCACCGGCACCCGACGACCCGTTCGGGCACGCCACCGGGGCCGGCCTGTTCGCCGCGGCGCACCGGGAGCTCACCGCCGCCGGGGTGCGGGTGCCGCGGCTGCTGCTGCACCCCACCGCGACCCTGCTGCCCGGCGAGGTGGCCGTGGTGGAGGACGTCCGGGGCGGCACCCTGCACGACCTGCGCCAGCGCGACCCGCGCCGCGCCGGGGCGGTGTCGGCCCGGCTGGGCGACGCCCTCCGGAGCATGCACGCCCGGCGCCGCGACCGGTACGGCCGCCCGGGGGCCGACACCCCGACGGCGGATCGGCCGGTGGAGCGGCTCGTCCTCGACCGGGCGCTGCGCGACCTGGCCGAGGCCGCCGCCCGGGTCGAGCGGATCGCGGCCGTGCGGGACCGGCTCGCCGACGCCCTGGCCGAGCGGTACGCCGCCGTGGCCCCCCGCTCCCGCCACGGACTGATCCACGGCGAACTGGGCCCGGACCACGTGCTGGTCGACGACCGGGACCGCCCGGTGCTCGTCGACATCGAGGGCACCATGTTCCTCGACGTCGAGTGGGAGCACGCCTTCCTCGAGCTGCGCTTCGGCGACGACTATCCGGCGCTGGCCGTGCCCGGTCTCGACGAGGACCGGCTGCGCCTCTACCGGCTCGCGACGCACCTGTCGCTGGTGGCGGGCCCGCTGCGCCTGCTCGACGGCGACTTCCCCGACCGGGCCGGCATGCTCGACATCGTCGCGCACAACACCACCCGGGCACTGGACCAGCTCGCCTGAGCCCTGCCGCCGGCGCCGGTGGTGGCGGGGGCGTGCGGTGGCGTCGTCGGGCCGGGGGAGCGCTCTGTCAGGCGTCGTTGAGGTAGGCGAGGACGGCGAGGACCCGGCGGTTGTCGTCGGAGGACGGGGGGAGACGCAGCTTGCCGAAGATGCTCGCGGTGTGCTTGCCCACGGCGCTCTCGCTGAGAAACAGCCGTTGCGAGATGGCGGCGTTGGAACGCCCCTGGGCCATGAGTTCGAGGACGTCCCGCTCGCGCGGCGTGAGGCGGGCCAGGGGCGAGGCGGTGCCGCCGGCCGTCAGCAGCTTGGCGATCACCTCGGGGTCCATCGCGGTGCCGCCCGCCGCGACGCGGCGCACGGCGTCGATGAACTGGTCGGCGTTCAGGACGCGGTCCTTGAGCAGGTAGCCGACCGCGCCGGCCCCGTCGGCCAACAGCTCCCGGGCGTAGAGCTGCTCGACGTGCTGGGACAGCACCAGCACCGGCAGGCCGGGGACGTCCCGCCGGGCGGCCAGCGCCGCCTGGAGTCCCTCGTCGGTGAAGGTCGGCGGCAGCCGTACGTCGACGATGGCCACGTCGGGCCGGTGCCGGGCCAGGGCGGTGCGTAGGGACGGCCCGTCGCCGACGGCCTCGGCGATGGTGAAGCCGTGGCTCTCGAGGAGCAGGACCAGCCCGTCCCTCAGGATGTGGAGGTCTTCGGCGAGGACGACGCGCACGGGATCTCCATGGTGACGACGGTGGGTCCGCCGGGCGGACTGTGCAGGGTCAGGGTTCCGTCGAATGTAGCGAGCCGCCGCTGGACGCCGCGCAGCCCGGTCCCTGCGGCCGGGTCGGCCCCGCCGGGACCGTCGTCAGCCACCACCATCCGGAGCACCCCGTCGCGGTGCGACAGCGAGACGGTGATGTGGGCCGCGCAGCGGGCCGCGTTGGTGAGGGCCTCGCAGGTGACGAAGTAGGCGGCCGACTCGACCGGCGCGTCGAGCCGGCCGGGCAGGTCGACGTCCACGTCCACCGGCAGCGGGGTGTCGAGCGCGATCGCCCGGATCGCGTCGCCGAGTCCGCGTTCGGCCAGCACCGGCGGATGGATGCCGCGTACCAGGTCGCGCAGCTCGGCCAGCGCGGCGGCGGACGTCTCCTGCGCCTGCGCCAGCACCAGCCGCGCCCGCGCCGGGTCGGTCTCCATGAGTCGCGTGACGGCGGCCAGGCCGAGCCCGACGGCGATGAGCCGAGCCTGGGCGCCGTCGTGCAGGTCGCGTTCGATGCGGCGCAGCTCGGCCGCCTGCACGTCGACGGCGTCGGCCCGGGTGGTGGCGAGGTGCGCGACCCGCGAGGCGAGCACGGCGGCCGCAGTGGGGGTGAGCAGGAGCCGGTCCCACGCCAGCCGCAGCCTCATCAGCGGGCCGGCCAGGCCGAGCCCGAGCAGCGCCATGGCCAGCCCGAGGGGCATGCTCGCCCAGTCGGGTAACCACGGCCCGACGAGGCCGACGTGCTCGAAGCCGAACCACAGGTAGAACGGGGTGACCCAGTAGCCGGTGGACAGGCCGATCGGCACCGCCCAGCTCGCCCAGGTCAGCGGCTGGCAGAACAGGCCGTAGAACCCGAAGCCGACCAGGACCGCCGGGACGAACGAGAGCGGGGCCAGGACGAGCGAGCCCAGTGCCCACACCTGGTCCCGCCAGGTGGCCGGGTCGCCGAGCAGCCACCCCGGCCGCTGACCCTGGACGGCCGCCACGACATCGGTGTAGAGGACCCGCCCGACCCGGTAGTTGCCGTCCTCGCCGGGGCTGGGCGGCGGCGGGTACGGCCGGTACGGCGCGGGCAGGTCGGCGCCCGTCCACCGGCGGACGTGGCGTCGGTAGAGCTCCACCACCGACCGCGTGGCCGGCAGGGTGTACGGCAGCAGCCCACCCCACGACACGACGGCGGTGAGCAGGTTGAGCAGCAGGCCGCCGAACGCGGGGAGGGACAGCCCGGCCAGGCCGGCCGTCCGCCAGGTCGCGGCCGACGCCCGGGTGACCCAACGTCCGACCGCCGTCCGCGGCGGCTCGCCGCTGCCCAGCAGCACGCCGGTCCACCGCCCGAACGCCCGCAGCGCAGCCGGCGCGAGCAGGAACGCGGCCACGATCGCCGCGACGGCCACCGGCACCGACCACGCGAGCGGCCAGGGGGGCGACGCGAGCAGGAACCCGCCGGCCGCGATCAGCGCGGGCGGCACCAGGAGCGGAACCGCGCCGGTGACCGGGGTGAGGATCAGCCACGCCCATTCCCGGCCGAGCGTCGGGTCCTTCGCGTGGTGGTCCAGCGTGAGCAGGAACGCCGGCACCCGGGGCGACCTGAACACCGTGTCCCCGTGGACGTACCAGCCGTCCGCGCGCCGGTGCGGTGCGGGTGGCGGCGACCGTACGGGCTCGGGGAGGTCCGCTCCGGCCCAGGCGCGGGCGAGCCGGCGGGCCAGCGCGGTCAGCCGGAACTGGCCGGAGAGGCCGAGCGGATAGGGGATCACCAGGGTGGCGGCGACCACGAGGAGGTGCCCGTAGGCGAACCCGGCCGCGACCAGGACGACCAGGGCGACGCAGCGCGGTACGGCGAGCACGAAGCGGGTCACGGGTCGAGTCTTCGCCGCACCGACCGCCACCGCATCGGGGCAGGCTACCGACCAGGGGTGGGGCTGGGTACACCCCCACCGGGCGGCTGGACCCATTCTGCGCGCCCGCCACGATTCCTAGCGTTGCCGGCATGTCAGTCATCGAGGTGCGCAACCTCCGCAAGCAGTACGGCGACCAGGTGGCCGTCGCCGACGTGTCGTTGAGCGTGGACGAGGGTGAGATCTTCGGGCTCGTCGGCCCGAACGGCGCGGGCAAGACCACCACCGTGGAGTGCGTCGAGGGACTCCGGACCCCGGATTCGGGGACGGTACGGGTGCTGGGGCTGGACCCGTACCGGGACCGCGCGGCGGTGCGGCGGAAGCTGGGCATCCAGCTCCAGGAGAGCCAACTGCCGGACCGGATCAAGGTGTGGGAGGCGCTCGACCTCTACAGCTCGTTCTATCCGCACCCGGCCGACTGGCGGGAACTGATGGACGAGCTGGGCCTGGCCGCCAAACGGAACACGGTGTTCGCGAAGCTCTCCGGCGGCCAGAAGCAGCGGCTGTCGATCGCGCTCGCCCTGGTCGGCAACCCGTCGGTGGCGATCCTGGACGAGCTGACCACCGGCCTGGACCCCCAGGCGCGGCGGGACACGTGGGAGCTGGTCCGGCAGGTCCGGGACCGTGGCGTCACGGTCGTGCTGGTGACCCACTTCATGGACGAGGCGGAGCGCCTCTGTGACCGGTTGGCGGTCGTCGTGGCCGGCCGGGTCGTCGTCGTCGACACTCCCCGCAACCTGATCGCCGGTGCCCAGGTGTCCGGCGTCGAACGGCCCACCCTCGAGGACGCGATCCTCTCCCTCACCGCCGCCAGGAGCAACCGATGACCGCCCTTTCCAAGATCACACGCGTCGAGGCGAAGCTGTTCCTCCGGGATCCGGTCGGTACGTTCTTCGCCGTCGCGTTCCCGGCCCTGCTGATCCTGGTGCTCGGCCTGGCCCTGCCGGGGACCCGAGACCCGTCGGAGGAGATGGGCGGCCGGCGTCCCGTGGAGGTCTACCTGCCGATCACCATGACGCTGGCCATCGCGACGGTGACGATGGTGACGCTGGTGGCCGTGGTGGCCAGCTACCGCGAGCGGGGCGTCCTGCGTCGGTTGTCGACCACCCCGGTCTCGCCGGCGGCGTTGCTCGTCGCGCAGGTGGCCGTGAACGTCGCCGCACTGCTCGTCGCCTGCGGCCTGGCCTGGCTGGTGGCGGCGACCGTCTTCGACGTCTCCCCGCCCGGCAACGCGGTCGGCTTCGTGCTGGCGTTCACGCTCGGGTCGAGCGCGATGTGCGCCGTCGCGCTGCTCGTGGCGGCGGTCACGCCGAGCGCCCGGGCCTCGTCGGGGGTCGGCCAGTTGATCTACTTCCCGATGATGTTCTTCGCGGGGGTGTGGACGCCGGGGCCGCAGATGCCGGACCTGGTGCGGAAGATCGCCGACTTCACCCCGCTGGGCGCCGCGTCCCAGGCCCTGCAGGACGCCTGGGCGGGTTCCTGGCCCATGCTGTCGCACCTGGCCGTGATGGCGGCGTTCACCGTGGTGCTGGGCGGGTTCGCGGCCCGCTACTTCCGCTGGGAGTGATCCGCCGTCGCGAGCGGCACGGCCGCCGACGACGTCGACGCAACGGGGGCCGGCGTCGTCGGACGGTCCCGGTCGGCGGCCAGCCGCGCCGCGTCTCGCCAGCACCGACGCGGTGATCCGGTACGCCTGCACCAGCCGGGCGGTTCGTCGTTCCGGTCTCCTCCCTGGTAGAACTGTACCGTCGGGACGGTTTAGTTCTAGGGAGATGCGGATGAGTGCGGCGTTGAGCCCCACGCGTCGCTGGGCGTCACTGGCCGTGCTGGTGGGCGCCGTGTCGTTGCTGGCGATCGACGCGACGGTGCTCTACCTGGCCGTACCGTCGCTGACCGCGGAGTTGTCACCGACGGCGACGCAGGTGCTGTGGATCGGGGACATCTACTCCCTGGCCCTGGCCGGTCTGCTGGTGACGATGGGTAACCTGGCCGACCGGATCGGCCGGAAGCGGTTGTTGCTGATCGGCTCGGCTGCGTTCGGGCTGGCCTCGGCGCTGGCGGCGTTCGCCCCCTCGGCGGAGGCGCTGATCGCGGCCCGTCTGCTGTTGGGTGTTGCGGGTGCGACGATCATGCCGTCGACGCTGTCGCTGATCCGGAACATCTTCACCGATCAGATCGAGCGGACGCGGGCGATCGCGATCTGGTCGGCCGCGGCGGCGAGTGGCATCGCGCTCGGCCCGCTGGTGGGCGGGGCGCTGCTGGAGCACTTCTGGTGGGGCTCGGTGTTCCTGATCAACCTCCCGGTGATGCTGCTCGTGTTGATCGTCGGCGGGTGGCTCCTGCCCGAGTCCCGCAACCCCGACCCCGGCCGGTTCGACCTGGTCTCCAGCGGGTTGTCGATGCTGACGATCATCCCGTTCGTGTACACGATCAAGAAGCTCACCGGGGGCGCGTTCGGCGTCACCGCCGCCGTCGCGATCGTGGCGAGCGTGGTCGGCGGGGTGCTGTTCGTGCGTCGCCAGCGGCGGGTCGACTCGCCGATGATCGAGGTGGACCTGTTCCGCAATCCCGCGTTCAGCGGGGCGGTGCTGGTGAACTTCATCTCCGTGTTCGCCCTCAGCGGCGTCCTGTTCTTCTTCTCCCAGTACCTCCAGCTCGCCCGCGAGCTCAGTCCCCTGCGGGCGGGACTGGCGCAGCTGCCCGCGGCGGTGGCGGCGATGGCCGCGGTCGCGGCCGTAGGGTTCCTTCTCACCAGGCTCGGGCGGGGACGAGCCATCGCCGTCGCCCTGCTGACCGGTGCTGTCGGGCTGGCGATCCTGGCCGCGCTGGAAGGCAGTGAGCAACTGGGCTGGGTGCTGCTCGCCGTGGTCCCGCTGGGCCTGGGGATCGGCGTGGCCGAGACCCTCAGCGTCGACGCCGTGGTCTCCGCGGTCCGCCCGGCCAAGGCCGGCGCGGCGGCGTCGGTCGCGGAGACCGCGTACGAGCTCGGCGTCGCCCTCGGCATCGCGATCCTGGGCTCCGTCATCACCGTGCTCTACCGCTTCCACCTCGCCCTCCCTGCGGATGTCGCCGGCGGGGCTGCGACCCGGGCCGAGGACTCCCTGGCGGCGGCCAGCACGGTCCTGGCGCCCGGCAGCGCGGCGCTGGAGGCCGCGCAGGAGGCGTTCGTGTCGCCATGCAGGCAACTACCCTGATCGCGAGCGCGGTCATGGTGATCGCCGCGATCGTGGCCTTCACGCTCATCCCGAACCACAAGGACGCTGCGCCAGCGGAGCACTGACCCTCCCGGGTTCGTGACCGGAGGAGAAAGGACGTCGACATGGCACGGACCGCTGGGCGCAGCGCAGCCGAAACGAGACGGCTCATCCTGGACGCTGCCGCGCGTCTCATCAGCAGGCATGGCACCGCGGTGCCCGTCTCGGACATCGCCGAGGCAGCCGGGGTGTCCAAGGGCGGTCTGCTCTACCACTTTCCCAACAAGGAAGAACTCCTCGGTGGTCTGGCCAACCATCTGATGGGCCAGTTCCGACACGACGTCGAACAGGTCGCGGCCGAGGAGGAGGAAGGAACGCCGGGCAGGCTCACGAGGGCGTACATCCGCGCGAGCTTCGCCCACGCCGGCGACCTCACCGGGCTACGCGACTACATCGCCCTCGCCGCGCATCTCATGTTCGAACCCGGCCTGGAGGCGTTCGCACAGCAGGACGCGCAACAGTGGCGTGAGGCTCTCCTCGACGACGGCCTCGAACCCACGATCGTCCGCATGGTCATCGCCGCCGCGGACGGCAGCAACAGCGCACCGCTGTGGGGCGCCATCCTCGACGACGCCGACCGCGACCAACTGGAGGCGGACCTGATCGCCCTCACCTACCGCGACCACGTCCAGGTCGCCTCGCGGAAGACCGACATCTGACGGCCCGCCGACGGTTCCGCGTCGGTGTGGGTGGCGAGTTGCCGATCGGCGGGCCGACCAATTGACGTGGTGCGGCCGGCGACGTCCTGGTAGGAAGGCGTCCATGCGTACCGTCGTGGAGCCGCTGCGGGCACGGCCGCGGCCGGGTGACCAGATGGACCGGTTGTTCGCGGGCGGCTGGCCGGCGTTCATCACGGCCGACCGGCAGGCCGGCCGGTACCTCGGCCGCGTGCGGGAGGTGTTCGCCGACCTGGAACTCGTGCTGCTCGACGGCGACGGCGACCTCGTCGCGGCGGGGTGGGCGGTCCCGATCCGCTGGGACGGCGACCCGGCGCACCTGCCGGAGGGCTACACCGACTCCCTGCGCCGCGCGGTCACCGGCCACGACCGCGACGAGGAACCCGACACCCTCGTGGTGATGGCCGCCCAGGTGCGTTCCGACAGGCGTGGCCAGGGCCTGGCCGGCGACCTGCTCACGGCGCTGCGGTCGGTGGCCGAGCAGCGTGGTTGGTCGCGGGTGATCGCCCCGGTGCGGCCCACCCTCAAGGCCCGTTACCCGCTGACCCCGATCGAGCGGTTCGCCGCCTGGACCCGGGAGGACGGCTCCCCGCTCGATCCCTGGCTGCGCACCCACTGGCGGCTGGGTGCCCGGCCGATCGCCATGGTGCCCCGGTCGCAGACGATGACCGGCACCGTCGCCGAGTGGCAGCAGTGGACCGGTATGGCCTTCCCCGACAGCGGCGACTACGTCATCCCCGACGGCCTCAGCCTGCTGCGCGTGGACCTCGATCTCGACCAGGGCACCTACGTCGAGCCGAACGTGTGGGTCCAGCACCGCTGAGCCGCGGTCGACGCCGGGTCAGGGCGCGAGGTGGGCGCCGAGGCGGCGGACGGTCTCGGCGGCGGCGACCGCGTCGCTGCGGGCGCTGCCGTGCCGGCCGTCGCTGCTGTACATCGTCGCGTCAGCGGTGAGCGGGTGGTCGGTGAGCCGCACGTGCAGGGTGCCGAGCCGTTCCGCGAGGGCCCCGGTGCGCGCGGAGAGCCGCCGCATCCGCTCGCCGAGGCCGGCGCGGTGCCGCTCGGGCACGGCGGGGCTGAGCGACACGTCGAACATGCCGACGGTGATCACGTCCGCCCCGGCGGCCTGAAGCGCCTCGATGATCGCGGTCAGCTCCGCGTCGACGGCGTCCGGGTCATAGCCCCGCCCGAAGGCGTCGTTGCCGCCGCAGACCACCAGCGCCAGGTCGGGGCGGAAGGCCAGCGCCGGGGCGAGCTGGGCGGCGCGCACCTCGTGCGCCCGCAGCCCCCGCAGGCCCAGATTGAGGTACGCCAGCTCCGGCCGGACGGCCCGCAGCTCGGCGGCGATCCGGTCCGCCCACTGCACGTCGGGATAGCCGTCGACGGGCTCGCAGAGCCCCTCGGCCACGCTGTCGCCCAGCACCGCGAAGCGCCGCCACGGGTGGTCGCGCAGCAGCGCCGCGCTCTCCCCGTCGCGCAGGCACCAGGGATCCGTCGCCTCGGTCAACGTCGATGGCATGCCGGCACGCTAGCCGACGTCCGGGGGCCGGAGAAGGGCCTGGCGGACTGACGCGACGCTACGGTCGGTCGGCGCCCGCCTCCGGCAGACCCAGCGCGATCCGGCGTACGTCCTCCCGCGTGGCCGTGTTCCGGCCCTACGCCCGGCCCACGACACCCGGTGCCCGCTCGGCCGGCGCCACCGTCGACCGTGGCCGCAGGCCGGGCAGCAGCGGCAGCAGGGTGACCACGAGGGAGAACGCCGCCATGACCAGCAGGGCGGGGGCGAGGCCGAGCGCGGTGGCCGACCAGCCGCCCAGCAGCGCGCCCAGCGGCAGGCCCGCGAACGCCAGCGACCCGGCCAGCCCGATCACCCGGGTCTGCAGGCCGGCCGGCACCCGCTCGTAGATCGCCACCCCGAGCAGCGGGTTCACCGCCGCGATGCCGATGCCGGAGGCGAACGTCACCGCCAGCACCACCGCCAGCTCCTCGCTCAGCGCCAGGACCAGCAGGCGCGGGGCGCCGCCGAGCGCCGCGCCGACCACGAAGGTCAGGTACCGGGGCAGCCGGGGACCGTACGCCGTGAACAGCAGGTTGCCCAGCAGCGCGCCGGCCGAGAACGCGCCGAGCACCAGGCCCAGCCCGGCGGGGCCGTGCAGCACGTCGGCCACCCAGAGCGGGATGTAGACCGCGACGCTCGCGTTGACCACCATGTTCAGCGCCGAGATCACCAGCAGCATGGTCAGCAGCATCCGGTCGCGGCCCAGGTGGCGGAACCCGCCCGCGAGCGCGCGCAGGTAGCCCTCCGGGGCGGCCGGTGCCTCCGGGGCGGCCGGCGGCCGGACCAGCAGGCCGACCAGCAGGGCGCAGGCGGCGAAGCTGGCGGCGTCGATGAGGAGCGCCTGCGTCACCCCGAACCACCAGACGAGCAGCCCGCCCAGCCCCGCGCCGAGCAGGGTGACCAGCCGGCCCAGTCCGTCGTAGACGGAGGTCAGCCGGATCAGCCGTACGCCGGCGGCCTCGGCGGCCGGGCGGAACATCACGTGCTTGACCCGGTCGCCGACGCCGCGCAGGGCACCCACCACCGCGACCAGGGCGAGCAGCGCACCGAAGCCGAGCCACGGGGTGAGGGCCACCGCCACCATCAGGGCGGCGCTGCCGGCGTCGGCCAGGATGGACGTGCGGCGCAGCCCGATCCGGTCCGCCCACGGGGTGCCGAGCGCACTGGAGAGCAGGTAGGGCAGCATCTCGGCGGCGGCCACCGCACCCATCTTCGCCGGGCTGCCGGTGGTCTCCAGCACCAGCCAGGGGATCGCCACCACCGAGATGCGGCTGCCCAGGTTGGAGATCAGGTCGGCGGCGACCAGGACGGTCAGTTCCCGCCGGGGGGTCACGCCAGGCTGCCGATCGACGCCTCCGGGTGCTCGACCGACGACGGATGGTCCGCGGCGTACCGGGCCCGCAGCGCGCGCTTGTCCACCTTGGCCGAGCGGTTGAGCGGCAGTCGGTCGACGAACTCCACCCCGCCCGGCGCCCAGGTGTCGCTGAGTTCGGCGGTCACCAGGTCGATCAGCTCCAGGGCGGTCACCGTCGCGCCGGGCGCCGGCACCACGTAGGCGTACGGCAGCTCGCCGGCCGCCTCGTCCGGCACGCCGATCACCGCCGCCGCCCGTACCTGCGGGTGTCCCGCCAGGACGTCCTCTATCGGGCGGCAGTGGATCGGCCAGCTGCGCCGCCGGGTGAGGATCCGGTCCTGCAACCGGTCGACGAGGTAGAGGTAGCCGTCGGTGTCGAGGTGCCCGACGTCGCGCGTACGGACCCAGCCGTCGACAAGCGTCTCGGCGGTCAGCTCGGGCTGGCCGTGGTAGCCGGCGAAGCGCAGGCCGGTGTGCACCCACACCTCGCCGTTCTCGCCGGGCGGCAGCACCGTGCCGTCGTCGGCGCGGATCTCGACGCGCACGTCGCCGTAGGGGCGCCCGCAGGAGCGCAGCCGCTGCGGGTGCGCCGGATCGTCGGTCAGCCCCGGCAGGGCGGTGACGACGACGGCCTCGCTGAGGCCGTACACGATCCGCAGCACCGGGCCGAAGCGCGCGATCGCCTGGCGCAGCCGGGCGGGCGCGGCGGGCCCGGCGCCCACGTTGAACATGAACATGGCGGAGAAGTCCGCGCCGTCGAGGGCCGGGTGGTCGAGCACCTCGTAGAGCATCGGCGGCGTGACGAATGTGGAGTTGATGCGCTCCCGGTCGACGGTCCCGATGAACCGCGCCGGGTCCCAGCCGTCGCGCGGGAACAGCACCCCGCCGGTGAAGAGGTTGAACAGCGTGGTGATCTGGCCGCTGGCCAGCCACATCGGCGAGTGCGACAGGTGCCGCAGCGGCGGGTGCCCGGCGGCGCGGAAGTCGGCGGCCAGGGCGAGGATCTGGGCGTAGAAGCTCTCCCGGTGGTGCACCAGCTTCGGGGTGCCGGTGGTGCCGCTGGTCTGCAGGAACGACTCCGGCGCCGGCACGTCGGCCGGCAGCTCGACCGCCCCGGCGCGCGCCGCCGCGGCGAGCAGGTCCGGGCCCGCGCCGCCCGGGCCGAGGCAGAGCACGGGTACGCCGGACAGCCCGGCGGCCAGCTCCGGGCCGAGGCCGGCCGGGTCCCGGGCGTCGAAGACGAACGCGTCGGGACGGGCCAGCCGGACGAACTCGTCGACCTCCCGGCGGGACGTCACCGGGGCGATCCACATCGTCCGGCAGCCCAGCAGGTGCAGGGCGAGCTGCACCAGGGGCCCCTCCACCGGGTTGCCGAGCGCGAGCAGCACCGCCTGCCCCGGCCGTACGCCGTGCCCGAGCAGCGTCGCGGCCAGCCCGCGTACCCGCGTGGCGACCTCGGCGTAGCTGAGCCGGTGTCCGTTTCCGACCAGCGCCTCCCGATCGCCGAAGCCCGCGAAGAGCTCCAGCGCCCGGTGCACGTAGCCGGCCCGTCGTTCCGCTCGGTCGGTCATCCGACAGCCCCCTCGCCGCAGAAGTGTGGCCGTGTGCCGGGCGGCCCGGCACGGCGCGGCGGCCGGGCGAGCGCACCGCCGCCGACCGTGAGCGTAGGTACCACCGACTGTCACCGGACAGAGCCTGAACGGCGCTCCGGGCGGACCGGAGGACATTTGATCGCGTCGATCAGGTCGATTGACGGTCGTGAAACGGGACGGCTAGGTTTCTGGACCATCGTCCAGGCGGTGCCGTCAGCGGACGGCCCTGGACTGCCAACGATGGAGGTTCAATGTCGACTCCGAAGAGATGGCATGTCATCACGGCCGCGGCCACCCTGCTCGTCGCCGGCGCCCCGGCGATGGTGGCCAGCGCCGGTCCGGCGGACACCGGGGCGTCCCACCAGCGCACGGTCTGGGCTGGCAGCTGGGCCGCCGCGGTCACCAGGGGAAACGCGACCGGCCTGACCAACACCGGCCTCAACGACCAGAGCGTACGGATGGTCGTGCACACCACCGTCGGCGGAGAGCGGTTCCGGGTCCGGCTCAGCAACTCCTACGGCGAGCAGGCCGTCCGGGTCGGCCGCGCCACCGTCGCGAAGCCGAACACCGCGACCCCCGACGACCTGTCCGACATAGATCCCTCGACCCTGCGGACGCTGACCTTCGGCGGCGCCACCACGGCCACCATGAACCGGGGTGCCGAGCTGGTCAGCGACCCCGTCGCGCTGCCCGTCGGCGACCAGCAGGACCTCGTGCTGACCGTGCACTTCCCGACCCCCACCGGGCCCGTGACCTTCCACGGCCAGTCCCGGCAGACCAACTTCATCGGCGCCAGCGACCTGACCTCCGCCGCCGGCGGGGCCGGGTTCACGATCCGACCGAACTGCTGCTGGTTCTTCCTGTCGGGCATCGACGTGCAGCGCCGGCACAGCCCCGGCTCGGTGGTGGTCTTCGGCGACTCCATCGCCGACGGCAACGGCAGCACCGTCAACGCCAACAAGCGCTGGCCCGACCTGCTCGCCGACCGGCTCATCGACGCCCGCCCGGACGTACGCACCCCGGGGGTGCTCAACCTCAGCCTCGCCGGCAACCGGCTCAACCATGAGGGCCCCGAGCCCGGGGCGGGCGGCTTCCCCGGCTACCACGAACTCGGCCCCAACGCCCTGGCCCGGCTCGACGAGGACGTCTTCGCACAGACCGACGCCCGGACCGTGATCACCCACCTGGGCATCAACGACGTCTGGATGTCGGGCGACTCCGCCGAGCAGATCATCGCCTCGCTGCGGCAGGTCAACCAGCAGGTGAAGGCGCGCGGCCTGCGCAGCCTCGTCGCCACGCTCACCCCGTACGAGGGGCACGGCAACCCGGGGGTGTGGACGCCGGAGAAGGAGGCCACCCGGCAGGCGGTGAACGCGTGGCTGCGCGGCAGCGACGAGTTCGACGGGCTGCTCGACTTCGACCGGGTGCTGCGCGATCCGGCGCAGCCGGGCCGGCTGCTGCCCGCGTACGACTCGGGGGACCACATCCACCCGAACGACGCCGGCAACCAGGCGCTGGCGGACGCCGTACCGCTGCGACTGCTCGGTTTGTGACGAGCGGCGCGGGCGGCGGGCCCTCCGCCGCCCGCGCCGCCGCAGAGAGGGGCCTACCGACCGTGGACGTCACGCAGCTGCTGACCCGCCTCTACAGCGACGAGGGCCGGCAGGACCCGTACCCCTGCTACGCCGCCCTGCACGCGCTGGGGCCGGTCAGCCCGGTGCCGGCGCGCGCGGAGCACCGCTCGGTCGCCGCCGTAGCCGTCGGCTACGACCTGGTCAGCCAGGTGCTGCGCGATCCGCGGTGGTACAAGCAGGCCCCGCCGGACTGGCAGGAGCAGGAGGTGCTGCGCACCCTCCAGACCTCGATGATGTTCGTCAACCCGCCGCAGCACACCCGGATGCGGGCGGCCTTCGCGAGGACCTTCACGCCGCGCCGGCTCGCCGCGCTGGAGCCGATCGTGCACCGGGTCGTCGACGGGCTGCTCGACCGGATGGCCGACGCCGGCGACGCCGACCTCGACTTCGTCGCGGAGTTCGCGTACCCGCTGCCGGCCCTGGTGATGGCGGAGTTCATCGGCATCCCCGCCGGGGAGCTGGACTTCTACCGGCAGCGGGTGGAACGGATCGACGAGTTCCTGGACGTGGCGGGACAGACCCCGCAGCGCCTCGCCGCCGCCAACACCGCTGCCGCCGAGCTACGCGACTTTTACGCCGGCCTGATCGCCCACCGACGCCACCGGCCCGGCGACGACCTGATCAGCGCCCTGGTCGAGGCGGTCGACGCAGGCGACGTGGAGCTGACCGTCGACGAGCTGGTGAGCAACCTGATCGTGCTGTTCAACGCCGCCTTCGTCACCACCGTCTACATGTTCTCCAACGGGCTGCCGCTGCTGCTGGCCCACCCCGACGTGGCCGCCGCGCTGCCGGGCGACGACGCGTTGACCCGGGGCACGGTCGAGGAGATCCTGCGGCTGGAGGCGCCCGTGCACTTCCTGGCCCGGGCCGCGCCCCACGACAGCGAGGTCGGCGGGGTGCCGGTCGGGCAGGACCGCAACGTCCTGCTGATCCTCTCCGCCGCCAACCGGGACCCGGCCCGCTTCGCCGACCCGGACCGCTTCGACCCGCGCCGCACCGGGCCGCCGCCGTTGGCCTTCGGCGCCGGACCGCACTTCTGCCTCGGCGCGGCGGTGTCCCGGCTGGAGGGTCGCCTCGCGCTGCCCCGGCTGCTGGCCCGCTTCCCCGGGCTCACCCTCGCCGAGACGCCGACGTACAGCGGCAGCCTCTTCCTGCGCGGCGTCGACAGGCTGGCCGTACACACCCGAGGAGGACCCGCGTGAGCATCCATCCGCAGGTGGCGGCATACCGGGCCGCCCGCGAGGCGGCCGGCACCCCGCCGCTGTACACGCAGAGCCTGGCCGAGGCGCGCGCCGCCGACCTCGCCGCGATCCGCGCGGGCGGCGGCGCGGTCGAGCCGGTGCACGAGGTACGCGACACGCGCGTGCCCGGCCCGGCCGGCGACCTGCCGGTGCGCGTCCACCGGCCGGCGGAGGAGGGGCCGCTGCCCACCCTGGTCTACTTCTTCGGCGGCGGGTGGACCCTCGGCAGCGTGGACACCGCCGACGGCATCTGCCGACGGCTGGCCAACGCCGTGCCCTGCCAGGTGGTCACCGTCGGCTACCGGCTGGCCCCGGAGCATCCCTTCCCCGCCGCCGTGTACGACTGCCACGCGGCCACCCGGTGGATCACCGAGAATTCGACGCAGTTCGGCGTCGACCCGCTGCGCGTGGCGGTCGGCGGGGACAGCGCCGGCGGCAACCTCGCCGCCGCCGTCACCCTGCTGGCCCGCGAGCGCGGCGGGCCCCGGCTCGCCGCCCAGCTGCTGGTGTACCCGAACACCGACCAGAGCGCCGACACCGAAACCGACGCCGAGGACCCGCTGCTGTTCAACCGTCGCTCGGTCGCCTGGTACCGGGGCCACTACCTCGCCGACCCCGCCGACGCGCGCCACCCGCTGGCGTCGCCGCTGCTCGCCACCGACCTGACCGGCCTGCCGCCCGCGCTGGTGATCACCGCCGAGCACGACCCGCTGCGCGTCGAGGGGGAGCGGTACGCGCACCGGCTGCGCGAGGCCGGGGTGCCCACCACCCTCACCCGGTACGCCGGCATGATCCACGGCTTCTTCGCCATGCCCGCAGCGTTCGACGACGGCCGCCGCGCCCAGGACCAGGCTGCCGCGTTCCTGCGCGGCCGGCTCGCCAAGCCGGGCGGCGACGCGTCGGGCGCCGGCGGGAAGGGAGACCGGTGATGGTGGAGGGCGTACTGCCGAAGTCGGACCTGCCGGTGGCGCAGCCGTCGCCGGCCAGCCTGGCCGACTTCGCGGGGCCGGCCCGGGCGGCGCTGCCACCCGACGTGTGGGACTACGTCGACGGTGGCAGCGGCGCCGAGACGACGCTCGCCGCGAACCGCCGCGCGCTGGACCGGGTGGCCGTGCTGCCCCGGGTGCTGCGCGGCGTGCACACCCCCCGCACCGGGGCGCGGCTGCTCGGCGCGTCGTACGCCATGCCGGTGGCCGTGGCGCCCATGGCGTACCAGCGGCTCGTGCACCCCGACGGGGAGCTGGCGCTGGCCGCCGCCGCCCGCGCGGCCGACGTGCCGTACGTGGCCAGCACCCTGAGCAGCGTGCCGATCGAGCAGATCGCGGAGACCGGCGCGACGGTCTGGTTCCAGCTCTACTGGCTGCGCGACCGGGGCCTGGTCGCCGACCTGTTGGAGCGGGCGCACGCGGCGGGCTGCACGGCGCTGACGGTCACCGTGGACGTGCCGATCCTCGGCCCGCGGCGGCGCGACGTGCGCAACGCGTTCGCCATCCCGCCGCACGTCGTGGCGGCCAACCTGCCGGCCGGCCGGGACGACCTCGCGCACACCGCCACCCCGGGGGTCTCCGCCATCGCCGCGCACACCGGCGAGGTCTTCGCGCCCGCGCTGACCTGGGCCGACCTGGAGTGGCTGCGCGGCCGTACGGCCCTGCCGCTGGTGGTGAAGGGCGTGCTGGACCCGCGCGACGCGGAGCTGGCGGTGGCCGCCGGCGCGGACGCCGTGGTGGTCTCCAACCACGGCGGCCGGCAGCTCGACGGGGCGCCGGCCACCGCCACCGTGCTGCCCGAGGTGGTGGCGGCGGTGGCCGACCGGTGCGAGGTGCTGCTGGACAGCGGCGTGCGCGACGGCGTCGACGTGCTGCGTGCGCTCGCCCTCGGCGCGCGGGGGGTGCTCGTCGGCCGGCCGATGCTGTGGGCGCTCGCCGCCGGCGGCGAGGCCGGGGCGCGTACGGCGCTGGCGCTGCTGGCCGGCGAGTTCCGCGACGCTCTCGCGCTGGCCGGCTGCGCCGACCCGGCGGCGGCCCGCGAGCTGCGCGTGATCAGGGAGGGCTGACCGGTGGCGGAGACGGTGGACCTGCGCGTGGCCGACCTGCACCCGGCGGTCGACGACCCGGCGCTGAACTCGATGAACTTCCTCAACGAGGTGGCCCAGCACTACCCCGACGCGGTGTCGCTGGCGGCCGGCCGGCCGTACGAGGAGTTCTTCGACGTCGGGGCGCTGCACCGGCACCTGGAGAGGTTCCGCCGGCACCTGGCCGACGACCTGGGGCAGAGCCCCGCGCAGGTGCACCGGACGCTGTTGCAGTACGGCCGCACCAAGGGCATCGTGCACCACCTCGTCGCCCGCAACCTCGCCGTCGACGAGCAGCTGACGGTCGACCCGGAGGCGATCGTGGTGACCGTCGGCTGCCAGGAGGCGATGTTCCTGGTGTTGCGGGCGCTGCGGGCCGACCCGCGCGACGTGCTGCTCGCCGTCGCCCCGACGTACGTGGGGCTGACCGGCGCCGCCCGGCTGCTGGACCTGCCGGTGCGGCCGGTGCGGGGCGGCCCCGCCGGGATCGACCTGTCCGACCTGCGCGAGCAGGTGCGCCTCGCCCGGGCGGCGGGGCTGCGCCCGCGCGCCTGCTACGTGATGCCGGACTTCGCCAACCCGTCCGGAGCCAGCATCGGCCTGGCCGACCGGCGGCGCCTGCTCGACCTGGCCGCCGAGGAGGACCTTCTGCTGCTGGAGGACAACCCGTACGGTCTCTTCCCCGCCGCGGAGCCGGGTCGGCCGCCGACGCAGTCGGGTCGGCCGCCGACGCTCAAGGCGCTGGACACCGCGCGGCGGGTGGTCTACCTGGGCTCGTTCGCGAAGACGGTGCTGCCCGGCGCGCGCGTGGGCTACGTGGTCGCCGACCAGCGCGTCGCCGGCGCCGACGGCACGGTGGGGCTGCTCGCCGACCAGCTCGCCAAGATCAAGAGCATGGTCACGGTGAACACCTCGCCGATCGCCCAGGCGGTCGTCGGCGGGGCGCTGCTGGAGCACGGGTGCAGCCTCGTGGCGGCCACCGTGCGGGAACGGGCCGCGTACGGGCGCAACCTGCGCCACCTGGTCGACGGCCTGGCCCGGCGCTTCCCGGCGGGCACCTCGCCGGTGCGGTGGAACGTCCCGGCCGGTGGGTTCTTCGTCGTGGTCACCGTGCCGTTCGGGGTCGACGACGCGCTGCTGCACCGTTCCGCCCGTGGGTACGGCCTGCTCTGGACGCCGATGGCGCACTTCTACGACGACGGCGCCCCGGTCGACGCGCTGCGGCTGTCGGTCAGCGCCGTGACCCCGGAGCAGATCGACCTCGGGCTGGACCGGCTGGCCGCGCTGGTCGCCGACGAGACGGCCCGCCGGGCGGCGAACGCCGAGGTGGGATGACACAACGCGTTCACCGCATGGCAAAGCGCGACTGCCCGTGTTTCGCCGTCCTGGGTGGACACTCATAATGGACGCCATGGTCGCCTGGGAGTACGCGTTGCTGGTCCGCCGTTATCAGGGGCAGGGCCGCGCCTTTCACGTCAGCTTCACCTGGTACGGCCCGGACGGGTCGCGCCGGGACATCACCGCGTACGGCGACACGGCGATCGCGCACCTCAACCGGGCCGGCCGGGAGGGCTGGGAACTGGTCTCCGCCGCCGAGGACGTGAACAACGTCCAGGGCAGCACCGAGGTGCACCGCTACCACCTCAAGCGGCCGGTGGCCTGACGCCCCGGCCCGCCCTCCCGCCCCGGCTCCGGCCCGGGCCGGCCGCCGGCTGTCGGTCACGTGCCGCGGGCGCGGCGGTGTTGCTACCGTTTCCTCCCGCCGCCGCCGACCGGTAGCCCGCCCGGGTGCCGGCGCGCCGCGGCGGGAGGGAGCAGCCGTGGCGGCAGGAGAAGGCGCGGCCGGGTCGGCCCGGTTCGTCGTCGGCGTCGACTTCGGCACCCTCTCCGGCCGGGCGGTGGTGGTCGACGTCGCCGACGGCGCCGTGCGGGGCGAGGCCGTCCACCCGTACCGGCACGGGGTGATCAGCGAGCGGCTGCCCGACGGCACGCCGCTGCCACCGGACTGGGCGTTGCAGCACCCCGACGACCACCGCGAGGTGCTCCGCGTCGCGGTGCCCGCCGCGCTGCGCGCCGCCGGGATCCGGCCCGGGGACGTGTGCGGCATCGGCGTCGACGCCACCTCCTGCACGATGCTGCCCGCCCTCGCCGACGGCACCCCGCTCTGCGAGCTGCCCGACCTGGGCGGCCGGCCGCACGCGTACCCGAAGCTGTGGAAGCACCACGCGGCCCAGCGGCAGGCCGCCCGGATCAACGACGTCGCCGCCGCGCGCGGCGAGCGTTGGCTGCCCCGCTACGGCGGCCGGGTCTCCGCCGAGTGGCAGCTCGCCAAGGCGCTGGAGGTGCTGGAGGAGGACCCGGCGGTCTTCGACCGGGCGGAGCGCTTCATCGAGACCACGGACTGGCTGGTCTGGCAGCTCTGCGGCCGGGAGACCCGCAACGTCTCCGCCGCCGGATACAAGGGGCTGCGGCAGGACGGGCGGTACCCGTCGGCGGACTTCCTGCGCGCCCTGCACCCCCGCCTCGACGGCCTGCTGCCGCGCGTCGACGGTCCGCTCGTGCCTGTGGGCTCCCGGGCCGGCGGGCTCACCGCCGCGGCCGCCGCGTGGACCGGGCTGCCGGTCGGGACCGCCGTCGCGGCGGGCGCCATCGACGCGCACGTCACCGCCGCGGCGGCCCGCGCCGTCGAGCCCGGCCGGATGCTCGCGGTGCTCGGCACCTCCACCTGCCTGATCATGAACGCGGCGGCGTACCGCGAGGTGCCCGGCGTCTGCGGCGTGGTCGACGGGGGCGTCACCACCGGGGCCTGGGGCTACGAGGCGGGACAGAGCGGGGTCGGCGACATCTTCGCCTGGTACGCCCGCACCGCCCTGCCGGCCGGCTACGCCGACGAGGCGCGCCGCCGGGGGATCAGCCCGTACGAGCTGCTGGACACCCTGGCCGCCGACCAACCGGTGGGCGGGCACGGGCTGCTGGCCCTGGACTGGCACAGCGGCAACCGCTCGGTGCTGATGGACCACGAGCTGAGCGGCGTGCTGGTCGGGCTGACCCTCGCCACCCGCCCCGAGGAGATCTGGCGGGCGCTGCTGGAGGCCACCGCCTTCGGCGCCCGGACCGTCGTCGACGCGTTCACCGCCGCCGGGGTGGCCGTCGACGAGCTGACCGTGGCCGGCGGGCTGACCGGCAACCGGCTGCTGCTGCGGATCTACGCCGACGTGCTCGACCGGCCGCTGCACGTGCTGGACTCCGCGCACCCGGCGGCGCTGGGCGCGGCCATCCACGCGGCGGTCGCCGCCGGGGCGTACCCGGACGTGCCGGCCGCCTCGGCGGCGATGGGCGCCGGCCGGCGCGAGACCTGGCACCCCGATCCGGCCCGGGCGGCGGCCTACGACGACCTGTACGCCGAGTACCGCGCCCTGCACGACCACTTCGGCCGTGGCGGCACCGACGTCCTGCACCGCCTCCGCACCCTCCGCCACCGCTCCCACCCCCACTGACCCGCCCCACCCTGCCCCCTCGCCTCACCAGCGCGTCGATCATGCAGTTGTGGTGGGCCGCAGGACGGCATCAAGGCGGATGAAACGGGCACCACAACTACATGATCGACGCCGCATTGGGCGATGCCGCGCGGGTCAGTGCCGCGATGGGGCGGGGCGGGGCGACGACGACCCCGCTCGGCGGGGCCGGGCGGGGGCGTCGGGGTGGCGCGGATCAGCCGAGGTCGACGGCCGGGTAGAGCGGGAAGCCGCTCAGCAGGTCGCTGGCCTGCTTGCCGATCCGGTCGGCGACGGCCGGGTCGAGGACGTACTTGGCCTTGGACGGGGTGCCGTCCGGGTTGGCGCCCGGCTTGGTCTGGCTGAGCACGGTGTGGATCAGCTCGGCCGTCTCGTCCATCTGCGCCGTGCCGAGGCCCCGGCTGGTCAGCGCCGGGGTGCCGATCCGGATGCCGGAGGTGTACCAGGCGCCGTTCGGGTCCTGCGGGACGGAGTTGCGGTTGGTGACGATGCCCGAGTCGAGCAGCGCCTGCTCGGCCTGCCGGCCGGTCAGCCCGTAGCCGGAGACGTCGATCAGCACCAGGTGGTTGTCGGTGCCGCCGGTGACCAGGGTGCCGCCGCGCCGCAGCAGCCCCTCGGCGAGGGCCTGCGCGTTGTCGACGATCCGCTGGGCGTAGTCGGCGAAGTCGGGGCGGCGGGCCTCGGCGAGGGCGACGGCCTTGGCGGCCATCACGTGCGGCAGCGGGCCGCCGAGCACCATCGGGCAGCCCCGGTCGACCTGGTCGGCCAGTTCGGGCTGGCAGAGCACCATGCCGCCGCGCGGGCCGCGCAGCGACTTGTGGGTGGTGGTGGTGACGATGTGCGCGTGCGGCACCGGGTCGAAGTCGCCGGTGAAGACCTTTCCGGCGACCAGGCCGGCGAAGTGCGCCATGTCGACCATGAAGGTGGCGCCGACCGAGTCGGCGATCTCCCGCATGATCCGGAAGTTGACCTTCCGCGGGTACGCCGAGTAGCCGGCGACCAGGATCAGCGGCTTGAACTCGCGGGCCGCCTCGGCGACCTTGTCGTAGTCCACGAGGCCGGTGACCGGGTCGGTGCCGTAGCTGCGCTGGTCGAACATCTTGCCGGAGATGTTCGGCCGGAACCCGTGGGTGAGGTGGCCACCGGCGTCCAGCGACATGCCGAGCATCCGCTGGTTGCCCAGCTCCCGGCGCAGCGCGAACCAGTCCGCCTCGGTGAGGTCGTTGACCTGCCGCACCTGGGCCTTCTTCAGCGCCGGCGACTCCACCCGGTCGGCCAGGATCGCCCAGAACGCCACCAGGTTGGCGTCGATGCCGGAGTGCGGCTGCACGTACGCGTGGGCGGCGCCGAACAGCTCCCGGGCGTGCTCGGCGGCCAGCGCCTCGACGGTGTCGACGTTCTGGCAGCCCGCGTAGAAGCGGCGCCCGACGGTGCCCTCGGCGTACTTGTCGCTGAACCAGTTGCCCATGGTCAGCAGGGTCGCGGGGGAGGCGTAGTTCTCGCTGGCGATGAGCTTGAGCGACTCGCGCTGGTCGGCGAGCTCGGCGCCGATGGCGTCGGCCACCCGGGGCTCGACGGCGCGGATCACCTCGAGGGCGCTGCGGAAGGCGGTGGATTCGGCGTTCAGCGACATGCGACCTCCAGTGACGTGCGGAAGGCCCAGGCGCTCGGCATGCGTCCTCATGACGGGACCGCTTCCCGATGGTTCTCCATCCCTACGCGCCAGTCACGGCCCGCGCCGATCCTACCGGGTCGACCTCGGCGGTTCCCGGCCCACCTCGCCCCGGCGGCGGGCCCCGGCGGGGTGGGCGGTGCGGACGTGGGGTGACCTCGCTGATGCCGGGGCCGACCGACACGGAGTTCTTCGACCGTGCCGAGATGGCGGACACCCGGGTCGGCTCGGGACGCAAGGACGATCCGCGCACCGTGGCCGGGCAGGGCTTCGCGGCGATGCTGCGGGGCGACCAGACGGTGACCGCGGGTTCGCTGCTCAACAAGGTGCAGACCGCCGCCGGCAGGATCGTCCCGGACAAGCTCATGGCGGCGCAGCACCGCAGGATGGCCGAGCCGGGCTCCGGCAGCTGACCCCTTGCGGGGCCCGGCGGCGGGTCGTACGGCCCGCCGCCGGCACGGAGGCCTCGCGGCCGGGCGCGCCGCTGCCTAGGATCAGCGGCATGGCGGGGGAGGACGGCGAGGGCGGTAGCCTGCTCGCCATCAGCGACCTGCACGTCGGTCACCGGGGCAACCGGGAGGTGGTCGAGGGGCTGCGCCCCGCGTCGCCGCAGGACTGGCTGCTGGTCGCCGGGGACGTGGGCGACACCGTGGCCGACGTGGAGTGGGCCCTCGGCCTGCTCAGCCGCCGGTTCGCGAAGGTCGTCTGGGCGCCGGGCAACCACGAGCTGTGGACGCCGCCCGCCGACCCGGTGGCGCTGCGTGGGGCCGCGCGCTACGCGTACCTGGTGGACGCCTGCCGGCGGCTGGGCGTGCTGACCCCGGAGGACCCGTACCCGGTGTGGCGGGGGGTGGGCGGTCCGGTGCTGGTGGCGCCGCTGTTCCTGCTCTACGACCACAGCTGGCGCCCGGACGGGTTCGACACCCCGGAGGCGGCGCTGGAGGAGGCGTACCGGACGGGGATCGTGTGCACTGACGAGTTCCTGCTGCACCCCGACCCGTACCCGAGCCGGTCGGCGTGGTGCGCGGCCCGCGTCGCCGAGGCCGCGCGCCGGCTCGCCGAACGGGAACCGGGGCTGCCGACGGTGCTGGTCAACCACTGGCCGCTGCTGCGCGAGCCGACCCGGGTGCTGCGCTACCCGATCTTCGCCCAGTGGTGCGGCACCGAGTTGACCGCCGACTGGCACCTGCGCTTCGACGCCGCCGCGGTGGTCTACGGCCACCTGCACATCCCCCGTACCACCTGGCACGACGGGGTGCGCTTCGAGGAGGTCTCGGTGGGCTACCCGCGGGAGTGGCAGCCCCGGGCCGCGCCCCCGGCGCTGCGGCGGATCCTGCCCGCGCCCCAGGCGTGACGACGGGCCCCGGCGCACCGGGGCCCGTGGAGGTCCGTCCGCTCAGGCCGTCACGGCGTCCAGCGACTTCTTGATCGCCTTCGGGTCCGTCGGCTTGCGCGGCGCGTCTGCGCGCAGCGCGATCATCCGCTCGCCGATCTCCTGGAGCTGCTTACGACCGAGGGCCTCGCGCACCTTGGGGAACCACTCCTGCTCCTCCTCCTCGACGTGGTGCAGGACGTTCTCGATCAGCACCGTGGTCTTGGCGTTGAAGCGCTCGTCGCCGGCGTCCATGGTGAACAGCTCGGCGCAGAGCACGTCGGCGACGTGGTGCTCCTCGTACGACTCGAGGATGTCGTCCTCCAGGTCGGGCAGGAGCTTGCGGACCTCGGGGTACATCACCTCGTTCTCGAGGTAGGTGTGGACCGTGAGGGCTTCCAGGATCTCGTTCACCAGCTTCTGCCGGCGCGCCGCCGGACCCTCCTCGGCATCCTGGAACGCCTTGAACAGGCGGCGCATCTCCTTGTGGTCCTCTTTCAACAGGACGATGGCATCGGTGGACACCGTTGACCTCCTCGCTCGGCTGACGACTTCTCCCGTACCCCCGGGGTGAGCAGCCAAAACGGGCAGGGCCCGGCGGTGAACCGCCGGGCCCTGCCACTGTCGTGCCGTGGTGTCAGCGCACCACGTTGTACGCGTTGACCATGCCGGAGCCGTAGAAGCCGTTGCGCTTGCCGCCGGAGCAGGTCGCGTCGTAGGCGTTCGGGCCGGCGGCGATCAGCGGCACCGGGTTGTAGACGCCGCCGGGGCACGAGATCGCCTCGGCGGTGTTGCCCAGGAAGGCCGACAGCTGACCGGGCGCCATGCCCGGGTGCGCCGAGACGGCCAGGGCCGCCACGCCGGCGGCGTGCGGCGAGGACATCGAGGTGCCCTGCTTGAAGCCCCAGCCGTTGGTCTTCGTGGTGGTGTTGTAGGTGGTGGACAGGATGCCGTCGGTGGAGGTCGAGCTGGCACCCCGGGTGCGGAAGCGGGTGTCGCCACCCGGCGCCGTCACCTCGACCACACCCTGGCCGTAGGAGGAGTAGTAGCTCTTCTGCCCGGTCGGGCCGACCGCCGACACGGTCACCACGCCCGGCGCCTCACCCGGCAGGATGAGGCAGGAGTTGGTGAGGTTCTCGCGCTCCTCGGGCGTCCCGTTGTTCGGGCTGCCCGTGTCGGTGATCTTGTGGGCGAGGTCCCAGTTGCTGTTGCCCGCGGACGCCACGTGCAGCACGCCCTTGCCCTGCGAGTAACGCAGGGCCCGCTGGACCGCCTTCCACACCGGACGCTGGCGCGCGTCGTTGCGGCAGTTGAGCTGCCACGGGTCGATGTAGTAGCTGTTGTTGGTCACCTGCATGCCCTGCTCGGCGGCCCACATGAACCCGCAGACCGCGGCCTCCGGGTAGATGTAGCCGTCGTCGTTGACCACCTTGACGGCGGCCACCTTGACGCCCGGGGCGACCCCGGTCACGCCAACGCCGTTGACGGCGGCGGCGATGGTGCCGGCCACGTGGGTGCCGTGGTCGGAGGTGGTCGGGTTCCAGGCGGCCTCGGTGGTGTCGGTGACGCCACCGATGCAGGACGTGCTCTTGTTCTTCGCGATCTGAGTGGCCAGATCGGGGTGGCTGGACGAGATGCCGCTGTCCAGTACGCCCACCACCACGTCGGCGCGGCCGGCGTTGACGGCGTGGGCCTGCGGGACGTCGATCATCGGCATGTCCCACTGCTGACCGAAGAGGGGCTCCTTGGTCGGGTCGGCGGTCGTGTTGGCCGCCTCGGCCGCGGAGACCTCCAGGGTCTCGCCCTCGTCGAGGGCGCTGCCCAGGCCGGCCGTGGACGCCACCGAGTCGACGCCCGCGCCCGCCACGTCCGTGACGAAGTCGGGGTTGGTCGACCGGACGACGAGCACGCCGATCTGGTCGTAGCTGGCCACCACGGTGCCGTTGGCGGCGGCCACGCGGGCGGCCGCCTTGTCGGTCTTGGCACCCTGCGGGGCGAGGACCAGGAACGTGGTGTCCGGGCCGGCGGCCGACGCCGCCGGGGCCACCCCGCCGGCGACGGCGAGGCCGACGCCGAGCGTCACGGCGGACGCGGCAGCCAGTGTCTTGCGACGGAGGTTCTTCACACAGACTCCCAGGGGCTGTTTCCAGCCGGGGTACGCCCCCTGGCGGGGAGCGGCCGGCGGGAGGAGGGCGGGACGCCCGCCTCCGATGGACCAGCGTAGGAGCCTGTTGTGGCGTTACACACAGCCGTTCGGGCAGACAGAAGGTGTCAGACGGTGGCGAGGGTGTGCGGGATCTCGTCGAGCAGCTCGCGGGCGAGGAACCCGATCCGGCCGTACCGGGGAACCAGCCGCTGACCGCTCACCGCGTGCGCGAACGCCGCCCAGCACGCGGCCTGCGCCGGCTCCGCGCCCCGAGACAGCAGGCCCGCCAGCAGCCCGGCGCGGACGTCCCCGCTGCCGGAGGTGCCCAGTCCGGCGTCGCCGCTCTCCTCCCGCCAGCTCCGGCCGTCGGGGGTGGCGATGTGGCCGTAGAGCGACACCACCGCGTCGTACCGGCGGGCCAGCTCCGTCGCCTCGGCGTCGAGGTCGTCGCCGGGCTCCCGGTCGAGCAGGTGCCGGGCCTCGGTGAGGTTGGGGGTGAGCACCACCGGCCGCCCGGGCCCGACCAGCAGGTCCGGGGCGTGGCTGAGGGCCCCCAGGGCGTACGCGTCGAGCACCAGCGACGTCTGCGGACCGGCCGCGTCGAGCACCAGGCGCAGCAGGCGGCCGGTCTCGTCGATGTCCTTGAGGCCGGGGCCGACGGCCACCACGTCCGCCTCCGCCACCAGTTCGCCCAGCAGCTCGCCGGGCTGCCCCGCGACCGCCCCGTCGGCGGTCTCCGGCAGGCCCACCACCAGCGCCTCGGGCACCTGGATGCTCAGCGCGGCGGCGGTGGACTCGGCGGCGGCGAGCTGGAGCACCCCGGCCCCGGCCCGCAGCGCGGCCACCCCGGCGAGCAGCACCGCGCCGGGGGTGAAGCGCGAGCCGCCGACCACCAGCACCGTGCCCCGGGCCTCCTTGCCGCCGGTCGGCACGGGCAGCGCCCAGTCCCGCAGCAGGCCGGGGGTGATCACCCGGGTGTCAGACCGGTTCGGCATGGACCTCGTCCTCCCTGGTCGGCCGGGCGCCCTGCTCGTGCAGGTGACCGATGTCGTTGAACACGTCGGGGGCCAGCCGGCCGTCGGCGTCGGCGGACCACCCGGTGATCGAGCAGTTGGCGATGACGTGTTCGCGGGTCAGCGCCATCAGCTCCGTCTCGGTGAGCCCCTCCACCAGGTACCGGGTCAGGAAGACCAGGGCGTCGTGGCCGAACAGCAGCACGCGCCGGCCCTCGTGGTCGCGGCGCAGGTCGCCGAGGAGGGCACGCAGGCGCAGCGCCACGTCGGTCCAGGACTCCCCGCCCGGCGGCCGGTAGTAGAACTTGCCGAGCCGGTCGCGGCGCGCGGCCTCCTCCGGGTGCCGCTGGCGCACCCCCTGGCCGGTCAGGCCGTCGAGGATGCCCAGCTCCCGGTCGCGCAGCCGTTCGTCGCGGGTGAGCGGGATCCCGGTGCCGGCCAGGGCCAGCTCGGCGGTCCGCACCGCCCGCAGGTACGGCGACACCACCGCCACGTCGGGCCGGTGGGCCTCGGGCAGCCCTGCCAGCCACCGCGCGGTGGCCCGCGCCTGCTCCTCCCCGGTGGGGCTCAGCGGCACGTCCGCGTCCCGGTGGGTCAGGTCGATCAGCTCGGCGCCGGACGCCTCGGCCGCCGTGGCCGCCACGTTCGCCGTGCTCTCGCCGTGCCGGACGATCCAGAGCGTCGCCAGTTCCGCCATGCGGCAACCCCTACCCGGGGCGCGCGCCGGGTAACCGCACCGGCTGGCCGACAGTGTCCGCTCCCGCTGGGGCCGGCCGATCCCGCCACCGGCCCCGGCCGATCCCGTCACCGGTTCCGTCCGCACCGGCCTCCGTGGGGCGGGTCGGTGCGGTTCGAGACGCCGGACGACACGGTGCGCCGGGCGGCCAGCCCCGAACCCGGCCGCCCGGCGCGGCCGGTCACCGCCGGCGGGTCGGCGTGGCGCGGGCGACGCCGACGACCTCCCGCCGGATCTCCTCCAGCCGGTCGGCCAGCTCACGCGGCCGGCTGAGGGCCACGGGATGCCCGCCGTCCATCTCGTCGGGCGTGACGCCCAGCCGGTCGGACACCAGCCGGCGCAGGAAGTCGATCGGGAAGAAGCGGTCCCCCCGGCAGAGCAGCGCCCGGGTCGGCACCTCGGGCCAGGCACCGAGCGGCCAGGGCTTGCCGAACGGCGTGCCCGACTGGTCCCGGGCGTGCGCCGTGGCCTCCTCGATGAGCGGCGGCGGCAGCTCGTGGAAGAAGATGACGCCGGGGTCCCCGTCCTGCTCCGGCGTCCAGCCCTCGCGCTCGGCCTGGACCTGCCTGGCGTGTGCGTAGCCGGTGTTCTCCCACCACTCGCCCGGCGACTCACCGGGCGAGGGCACCATCGGGGTCAGCAACACGAGCAGCTCGGCGCCGACGCGGTCGCACACCAGCGGGCCGGTGAACGCGCCGAACGACTGGGCCACGACGACCAGGTCCATACGGTCTCCGATGGCCCGGACGGCGGCGTCGGCGTACTCCGTCAGTCCCGCCGAGTCGTCGGCGCACGGCAGGTCGACCGCCACCACGTCGTGCCCCCGGTCCCGCAACTGGCCCGCCAGGAGGTGCCAGTACCAGGGCCCGCTGCCCGCGGGGGGAATCAACACGTAGGTCGCCATGGTCAGCGCCGCTCCAGTTCCGTCGGGTGGCCGACGACCCGCGCGGGCATCCGGTCACCATGCCCGGTCCCGTGGTGCCGATCGTCGTACCGGTCGTGGTGCCGCCACCACTGCTGCGGGTATTCCAGCTCCTCCTCCTGCCGGCCCAGCGCCGTCAGGTCGAGGTAGTTGTAGGTGTTGATCAGCGCGTCGCCGCCGCGGGAGAAGGCCGAGTAGGTGTGGAACACGTCCGCGCCGTCGCGGAGGAACACGCTCAGCCCGGAGCACTCCGCGTCGCCCCTGGTGGCCCCGAAGTCGGGATTGAAGTCCCCACCGAAGGACGAGAACCAGGCAACCGTCCACCCCATCCGCCGCCGGAACGGCTCGATCCTGGCCAGCGGTGCCCGGGACACCAGCACCAGCCTGGTGTCCCGGGCGTGCAGGTGAGCCGGGTGGCCGAGGTTGTCGACCTGTAGGGAGCAGCCGACGCAGCCCTCGTCCCAGTCGGGGTGGAACATGAAGTGCCGGACGATGAGCTGACGACGGTCGCCGAACAGCCCCGGAAGGTCCACCGGCCCGTCCGGAGACTCGAAGACGTATTCCTTGTCGACCCGGACCATCGGCAGCCGGCGCCGCTGGGCACTCAACGCGTCGCGTGCCCGCGTCAGCTCCTTCTCCTTGACGAGCAGCTCCGCACGGGCCGTCTCCCACTCGTCCCGGCTGACAACTCTTTGCTGCGTCATGCTGGTTCGCTCCTGCCTCTGTCTCTCGGGTGCGTCAGCGGCGCGCCGCCACCGCCGGCCGCCCCGGTTGAGACGGTCGGGGCACGGAGAACTCATCGCCGCCGCCGTGGTCACCGGGTCAGCGGCAGCCCGAAGGCCGCAAAGACGCGGGGCGGGAACGCGGTCACCTCCACGATCTCGCCACCCTCGACGCGGAGCACGTCGAGGCCCAGCGCCCGGTAGCGGGACCGGCCCGGCTCACGCAGGTAGCCGGCGACGGCGGGCTGGCGGTTGGCCCGGGTGGGCACGTGACACCAGTCCTTCCCGCCGGCGGATCCGACCAGCGCGGGGGCCCAGCACTCCACGATCGCGGCCCGTCCCTCGTACCACGTCGGTTCGGGTGGCATGGTGAAGCGGGCGTCCTCACTCAGCAGCGCCGCCAGCGCCGTCAGGTCCCCGCGTTCGGTGGCCTCCACGTACCGCTGGAGCACCGCCCGTTCCTCACCGCTCGGGTCGGTCGCCGTCGACCACTCCATCCGTCGTCGCGGCAGGTGCTGCCGGAGGGTGGCGCGCGCCCGCTGGAGGGCGCTGTTGACCGCGGCGACCGTGCCGTCGAGCAGCGCGGCGGTGTCGGCCGCCGGCCAGCCGAGCACGTCGCGCAGGATGAGCACCGCCCGCTGCCGGGACGGCAGGTGCTGGATCGCGGCGAGGAACGCCAGCTCGATGGTCTCCTTCGCCACCAGTGCGGTGTCCGGCTCGTCGTCGGACGGCGCGGCCGGGTCGAGCAACCGGTCCGGGTACGGCTGGAGCCAGGGGACCTCCACCTGCGGCAACGAGGTCCGGCCGGGCTTGGCGGCGCGGGACACCGTCGGCACGACGAGCGGACGTGGCTGCCGGTGGCGGCGGTCGAGGAAGTCGAGGCAGGCGTTGGTCGCGATCCGGTAGAGCCAGGCCCGCACCGTGGACCGGCCCTGGAAGGTCTCCCGCCTGCGCCAGGCCCGCAGGAACGTCTCCTGCACGAGGTCCTCGGCGTCGTCGAACGAGCCGAGCATCCGGTAGCAGTGCACCTGCAACTCCCGCCGGTACCGGTCGGTCAGCTCCGCGAACGCCTCTGCGTCGCCCTCCCGGACGGCGTCACCCACCGTTCTCTCGCCGACCCCGCCCGATTCCGTGCCACCTTCACCCACGAACCGTCCTCCGTCCTGTCCACCCGATCATCACGTGCCGCCGTCCAGAGATATGACGATCGACGGACGCCGGAGTCATCGCCCCGGGGCGTCCGATTTCGGGCGAGGCCGTCGACCAGGTCCGCCGGAAGGCGCCGGGACCCGCGGCCGGGCGTGATCGGTGCCGGGCCGGGTAAGCGCTGCCTCCACCGATCACCGAGACGGGGAGGTGCGCCGTGGCCACCATGGTCAGGGAGCCGGCGAGCCCGGTGAAGGACCAGAACTACGACCTGATCCACGCGCTGCAGATGTCGTTGCAGCACATCTGGCAACTGGAGAACTACGTCGCCGACGCCGACGCGCGGGGCGACACGGAACTGGCCACCTGGTTCCGGAAGATCCAGGAGAACAACCGCAAGGCGGGCGAACAGGGCAAGAAGATGCTCCTGGTGCGCCTCCAGGAGGAGATGAGCTGAGCCCGCGTGAACGTGTAAGGGAAGGGCCCCTTGTTGACGCAATGCGTCAACAAGGGGCCCTTCCTTACACCCCGGCGCGCGGGCCCGTGCCGGGCGGCCGGGCGGGTTACGGTGTCAGGCGTGGCGACACCGGCCGAGGAGATCCAGGTGGGGGAGCGGCTGGTACGCGTCTCCAGCCCCGACAAGCCGTACTTCCCGGAGCTCGGGCTGACCAAGCGGGACGTGGTGTCCTACTTCCTCGCCGTCGGCGACGGCGTCCTGCGCGCCCTGCGGGACCGCCCGACCATGCTGGAGCGGTGGCCGCGCGGCGTGTTCGAGGGGGCGAAGATCGGCACCCGGCAGGACAACCGGGGCGACGCCTTCTACCAGAAGCGGCTGCCGGCGGGCGCGCCCGAGTGGGTGCGCACCGCCCACATCACCTTCCCGAGCGGGCGAATGGCCGACGAGGTCGCGCCGAGCGAGCTGGCGGTGGTGATCTGGGCGGCCAACCTGGGCACGCTGCGGTTCCATCCGTGGCCGGTCTCCGCCGCCGACGTGGAGCGGCCCGACCAGCTGCGCATCGACCTGGACCCGATGCCGGGGGTGGGCTTCGACCAGGTGGTGCCGGTGGCCCACGAGGTGCGCGCGTTCCTGACCGAGCTGGGGCTGACCGGCTACCCGAAGACCACCGGCGGGCGGGGCCTGCACGTCTATCTCTCCATCGAGCCCCGGTGGAGCTTCGGCGACTGCCGGCGGGCGGTGCTGGCGCTGGGCCGGGAGATGCAGCGCCGGCTGCCGGAGCTGGTCACCACCACGTGGTGGCGGGAGCAGCGGGACCGGCCGGTCTTCGTCGACTACAACCAGATGTCCCGGGACCACACGATGGCCTCGGCGTACTCGATCCGTCCCACCCCGCAGGCGTTGGTCTCCGCGCCGCTGGACTGGTCGGAGCTGGACGACGCCCGGCCGGAGGACTTCGCCGTGACCACGATGCCCGCCCGGTTCGCCGAGCGCGGCGATCCGCACGCCGGCCTCGACGACAGGCGGTTCTCCCTGGAACCGCTGCTGGAACTGGCCGACCGGGAGGGGCTGGAGGCCCCACCGGAGCGCTGAGCCGGGAGACCGCCGCGCCGGTTCACTCCCACGGGCTGCGTTCGCCGTCGAACTCCTCGAAGACCAGCCAGGTACGGGTGGAGAGCACGCCGGCGATGCTCTGCACCCGGCCCAGCACCACGTCGCGCAGGGTGGCGTTGTCCGGCGCCCGGACCAGGGCCAGCACGTCGTGGTCGCCGCCGAGCAGGGCGGCGTGCTCGATGTAGCGGACCCGGGCCAGCTCCGCCGACACCTCCCGCCAGGTGTTCTGTTCGATCTTCAACGCGATGTACGCCGAGGTGCCCAGCCCCGCCGCCTCGGGCGCGACCTGGGCCCGGAAGCCGGTGATCACCCCGTCGCGCAGCAGCCGCTCGACCCGGGCGTACGCGTTGGTGCGGGAGATGTGGATCCGCTCGGCGAGCGTACGCACCGACGTGCGGCCGTCGCGGACCAGCTCGTCGAGGATCCGCCGGTCCACGTCGTCCAACGGTCGCGCCGAACGTCCCGTTCCGGCCACCGGCTCCGCTGCGCCCCCGGACTCCTGGCTCATCCCGCCGCCTGTCCCATGCCATCCGTCCCGCGTTTGTCCTGGATCTTGAGTCAATCATCCGACAGCAGGAGCATAGGCCCACCACACGTCCAGGAGGTCCCGCCGTGACGACCACACCCGAGGCGGTCCGCAGGGCATCCCCGCGCAGCCGTCGGAAGGCCACCCCACCCGACCCGGCCACGCCGCTGCTCCCGGCCACCGAGCCCGTCCGCCTGCTCGATCCGACCGGCACGCCACTGCGCGCCCCCGCCGACTACCCCGAGCCGCCCGTCGAGGCGCTCGTCGAGATGCACCGGCGGATGGTCGTCGGCCGCCGCTTCGACGTCCAGGCCACCGCCCTGACCAAGCAGGGCCGGCTGGCCGTCTACCCGTCCTCGCGCGGGCAGGAGGCCTGCCAGGTCGGCGCCGTCCTCGCCCTGCGCGACACGGACTGGGTCTTCCCGACCTACCGCGAGTCGATGGCCCTGGTCTCCCGGGGCATCGATCCGGTCGAGGTGCTGACCCTGCTGCGCGGGGACTGGCACTGCGGCTACGACCCCGCCGAGCGGCACACCGCCCCGCAGTGCACCCCGCTGGCGACCCAGTGCGTGCACGCCGCCGGGCTGGCCTACGGCGAGGCGTACCAGGGGCGCGACACCGTCGCGCTGGCGTTCATCGGTGACGGGGCGACCAGCGAGGGCGACTTCCACGAGGGCGTCAACTTCGCCGCCGTGTTCAAGGCCCCCGTCGTCTACTTCGTGCAGAACAACCGGTACGCCATCAGCGTCCCGCTGTCGCGGCAGACCGCCGCGCCGTCGCTGGCGTACAAGGGCGTGGGCTACGGCGTGCCCAGCGAACAGGTCGACGGCAACGACCCGGTGGCCGTGCTCGCGGTGCTCACCCGCGCGGTGGAGCACGCCCGTTCCGGCAAGGGCCCGTTCCTGGTCGAGGCGCACACCTACCGGATGGAGGCGCACACCAACGCCGACGACGCGAGCCGCTACCGCGACGGCGCCGAGGTCGAGGCGTGGCGGGACCGGGACCCGGTGGCCCGGCTGGAGACGTACCTGCGGGCCCGGGGCGCGCTCGACGACGCCGCCGTCGCGGCGGTCACCGAGGAGGCCGAGGCGTACGCCGCCGACCTGCGCGTCCGCATGAACGCGCAGCCGACGGTCGACCCGATGAGCCTCTTCGAGCACGTCTACGCCGAGCCCACCCCGCAGCTGGTCGAGCAGCGCGAGCAGGTCCGCGCCGAGCTGGCCGCCGCCCAGGACGAGGAGGGTGAGCGCTGATGGCCGCCCTGACCATGGCGAAGGCGCTCAACGCCGCGCTCGCCGACGCGATGCTCGACGACGACCGGGTGGTCGTCTTCGGCGAGGACGTCGGGGCGCTCGGCGGCGTCTTCCGGATCACCGACGGCCTCCAGGCCCGCTTCGGCGACAAGCGCTGCTTCGACACCCCGCTCGCCGAGGCCGGCATCGTCGGCTTCGCCGTCGGCATGGCCATGTCCGGGCTGCGCCCGGTGGTCGAGATGCAGTTCGACGCGTTCGCGTACCCGGCGTTCGAGCAGATCGCCTCGCACGTGGCGAAGCTGCGCAACCGCACCCGGGGCGCGCTCAGCGTGCCCATCGTCATCCGGGTGCCCTACGCCGGCGGCATCGGCGGCGTCGAGCACCACTGCGACTCCAGCGAGGCCTACTACGCGCACACCCCCGGCCTGAAGGTCGTCACCCCGGCGACGGTCGAGGACGCGTACTCGCTGCTGCGCCAGGCGATCGACGATCCCGACCCGGTCGTGTTCATGGAGCCGAAGAAGCTCTACTTCTCCAGCGCCGAGGCGGAACTGCCGGCCAGCACCGCGCCGATCGGCCGGGCGGTCGTGCGTCGCCCCGGCCGCGACGGCACCCTCGTCGCGTACGGGCCGGCGGTGCCGGTCGCGCTGGAGGCCGCCGAGGCCGCCCGCGAGGAGGGCTGGGACCTGGAGGTCGTGGACGTGCGCAGCATCGTGCCGTTCGACGACGAGACCGTCACCGCCTCGGTCCGGCGTACCGGCCGGTGCGTGGTGATCCAGGAGGCCCAGGGCTTCGCGGGGGTGGGCGCCGAGATCGCCGCCCGGGTGCAGGAGCGCTGCTTCCACGCCCTGCACGCCCCGGTGCTGCGGGTGTCCGGGCTGGACATCCCGTACCCGGCGCCGATGCTGGAGCACACCCACCTGCCGTCGGTGGACCGGATCCTCGACACGGTGGCCCGCCTCCAGTGGGACGACCAGCCCGACGGGCGCTGGCTGAGCCGGGGGAGCGCGGCGTGACCGCCGTGGACGGGGCGCAGGTCTTCCTCCTGCCCGACCTGGGCGAGGGGCTGAGCGAGGCCGAGATCGTCGAGTGGCGGGTCGCCGTGGGCGACGTGGTCACGGTGGACCAGAGCGTGGTGGAGGTGGAGACCGCCAAGGCCGTCGTCGACGTGCCCTGCCCGTACGCCGGGCGGGTCGTGGCGCTGCACGGCGCGGCGGGTGAGACCCGCCCGGTCGGCCAGCCGCTGATCACCATCGCGCCCCTCGACGGCGACGGCGGGGCCGGCGACGAGCCCGCCGCGCACGCCACCTACCGCGAGGAGGAGCGCGCCGGGTCCGGCAACGTCCTCATCGGGTACGGCACCGGCCACGGCGGTGCGGGGCGGCGGCGTCGCCGGCCCCGTCTCGTGGCCGCGCCCGATCCCATCCCGGCGGCTCCCGCCCACGCCGCACCGCCGGCGGCGCCCGCCCCGGCGGCGACTGCGGTCGGCGCGGCCGACCGTCCGCACGGCGCGGCGGCGCCCCTGGTCATCTCGCCCATCGTGCGCCGGCTGGCCCGCGAGCACGGGCTCGACCTGGCCGCCCTGCGCGGCACCGGCCCCGGCGGCGTGGTGCGCCGGGCGGACGTGGAGGCCGCCGTTGCCGAGGCGGCGACGCCGGCTGCCCGGCTGGCCGCGGTGCCGGACGAGCCCGTCGCGTCGGCGGTCTCCGGCGCCGAGGACCTGGTCGTCCCGCTGACCGGCATCCGCAAGGCGATCGCCGACAAGCTCTCCCGCAGCCGGCGGGAGATTCCCGAAGTGACCATCTGGGTGGACGTGGACGCCACCGGGCTGCTGGAGACCCGCGCGGCGATCAACGCGGCGACCCCGGACGCGCCGGTGAGCATCCTGGCCCTGCTGGCCCGGATCTGCCTGTCCGGGCTGCGCCGGTACCCGCAGCTCAACGCCCGGGTCGACACCGAGGGCCAGCGGATCGTCCAGTCCGCCGGGGTGCACCTGGGCATCGCCGCCCAGACCGACCGAGGGCTGGTCGTGCCGGTGCTGCGGGACGCGCAGCGGCTGACCACCGCCGAGCTGGCCGCCGAGCTGACCGCGACCACCACGGCCGCCCGGGCCGGCACGCTGCCCCCGGCCCGGCTGACCGGCGGCACGTTCACGCTCAACAACTACGGCGTCTTCGGCGTCGACGGCTCCACCCCGATCATCAACCACCCGGAGGCGGCGCTGCTCGGGGTGGGACGGATCGTGGACAAGCCCTGGGTGGTGGACGGGCAGCTCGCCGTGCGGAAGGTGACGCAGCTCAGCCTGACCTTCGACCACCGGGTCTGCGACGGCGGGGTGGCCGGCGGCTTCCTGCGGCACGTCGCCGACTGCGTCGAGCGGCCGGCGGTGCTGATCGCCAACGTCTGACCCCGGACGCGACGGCCCCGGCTCCGCCTCCCGGCGGCGCCGGGACCGTCGCCGTCGCGGCAGGCGTTTCCCGGCAGCCGGGCCGGGAATGCGGGCCGGGCAGTCTCGCCGAGGGGAGGACGAGGTGGCCTATCCGGACATGCCCTCCGCCGGCGGCGTGCGCCGGCACGCGGTGGCCGGCGCCCCGCTGCTCTGCGACGCCCGGGAGCACGGCCTGGTCGGCGACGGGACGGCCAACGACCAGCCGGCGCTCGCCGCGCTGGTGGACCGGCTCGGCGACGCGTACGCCGCCGACGGCCGGGCCCGGATCATCTACTGCCCGCCCGGGGTCTACTCGATGCGGGACTCGGGCACCGTGTGGCGCAGCGGGGTGTCGCTCATGGGCGCGGGACCGGGCGCGACCCGTTTCGTGCTCAGCAACGCCGGCAACCGGGCCGACCCGTCGCCGCTGGCGTTCTACACCACCCTCCAGCACGGCGCCAGCCGGAACCGGAACCTGTCCGACTGCACCTTCGCCGACTTCGAGATCGACGGCTCGGAGGTGGCGTCCGCGGACTACAACCCGCTGGCCAAGGGCCTCGGCCTCCAGTACGTCGTCCGCGGCGTGTTCCGCAACCTGTACATCCACCACACCGCCGCCACCGGCCTGGGCTGCGACTTCCTCCAGGACTGCCTGATCGACGGGGTGCTGGTCACCGGGTGCGGGCGGCTGGACAACGGCACCGAGATGGGTGGCGCGGGCATCGGCATCGGCATCGGCGGCTGGGGCAGCGTCGAGCGGTTCAACATCGTCAACTGCAGCGCGGTGGCCAACGCCACCAACGGCATCTTCCTGGAGTTGCAGGAGGCGGACCACCTGCGCCCACGGGGCGTACGGATCATCGGCTGCCACGCCCAGGGCAACCGCTTCGGCATCTCCGACTGGGGCGCGAACGGCCTGATCGTCTCCGCGTGCACCATGACCGGCAACCTGGAGGCGGGCTTCCACGTCTCGGCGAAGGGCACCACGCACACCGCCGGCCGGGGCGGCATCCTCACCGACTGCGTGATCGACGGCAACCTGCGCGACGGGGTGAGCATCGGCAACACCCCCGGTCCGTACACGATCCGCGGCAACCGGATCAGCGGCAACGGCCGGTACGGCTACCACCAGCGCAACCTCGGCGGGTCCGAGGAGCACGTCGCCGAGGAGATCGTCATCGAGAGCAACGACTTCTACGGCAACAGCGCCGACGCCATCCGCATCGACCGTCCGGTCCGCGACGCCTTCCTGGTCGCCAACCGGATCCGGAACAACGGGCGGCAGTGGGCGCCCGCGACGAGCGCACACGGCGACTCGGTGCGGTACTCCGAGAAGTCGGTGGTGGACCGGCGGGCGACCTGGCCGAACGACGGTCACCGGGGCAAGGTGGTGCGGGTCGGCGAGCGCATCGCCGTGGTAGCGGCCAACGACGACACCGAGCTCACCCTCGCGCCGATCCGGCCGGACTCCCCGAGCGCATGGAGCGGAGGCACTCCGGCGCCGGGCACCCCGTACGAGCTGCCCGCCGGGCCGCCGGTGCGGGCCGGCATCGCGATCAACGCCGCCGTCGAGTCGGCCACCATCCGGGGGAACCGGATCTGGGACAGCCGCGAGCCGAGCACCCAGAACCACGGACTGTGGATCACCGAGCAGGGCAGCTGCGTGGACTGCCGGGTCGAGGACAACGACTTCGCCGGCAACGCGGACTCCGCCGTCCGGCTGGACACCCCACCGGTCGGCGGCCGGTGGGAACGCAACCACGGCTGACGACGACCGGCCGGGCGGCCGGCCCCGTCGGCGGCGGCGCGCCGGTCGTGTCGTGCCGCACCCGTCGCCTCGCCGCCCGGATCGCGGGTGCGGGACGGCTGTGCGCCGACACCGACGACGCGGTGGCCCGAACCGGGACGCGGCGGGAGTCAGGGGGCGGCCGGTGGGCGCGCCGGACGATTCCGGACGGACCCGGAAACCGGCGCGTGCGGCCCTTTTCCGTGCAGTGCGGGAAATGCTTCCCATAATTGCTTTCGCAATTCCGTGGAAATTGCGCGTCCATCCGGCGCGGCGTGGAGAGAATGTGGCTGAGGACACCAGACAACGGGGGGACGCATCATGGAGTTGAGGCGGCGACTGACGGTGCTGGCCGTGACCATCGCGGCCACGCCGTTGGCCCTCGGCGGGTGCACCGCCGACCGCAAGCCGGGTGCCCGGCCGGCCGAGGGGCAGGCGGCGGCGCCGGAGCTGACCGTGACGCCCACCGACCGCGCCCGCGAGGTGCCGATCACCGCCGAGGTGGGGACCGCGGTCAGGAACGGGAAGGTCACCGCCGTGCGAATCACCGACGACAAGGGCGCGCAGGTCGCGGCGGAGCCCCGGGAGGACGGCTCGGGCTGGGTGCCGAAGGCGCCCCTGAAGCCGCGGCGCACCTACACCGCGGAGGTGACCGCCACGGGCGACTCGGGCACGACGACGACCCGGAAGACCACCTTCACCACGATGCCGAAATCGACGAAACCGGAAATCACCAGCACGTTGTACTTCGCCGGTGATCGGACGTACGGCACCGCGATGCCGGTGACCGTGGCGTTCGACCCACCCATTCCGAAAGAGGCCAGGGACGACGTGCAGCGCCGATTGTTCGTGAAGACGGATCCGCCGCAGCCGGGCGCCTGGTCTTGGGTGTCCGACGGCAGTCAGGCCTATTACCGGGCCCCCGATTTCTGGCGCCCGGGGACCCGCATCAGCGTCCGGGCCGGGCTGGAGGGCCTGCCCATCGGCAAGGACCGGGTCGGCGACTCCGACCGCACGGCCACGTCGAAGATCGGCCGGCAGGTGGCCCTGGAGATCGACAACGCGACCAAGCAGATGTCCGTGCTGCGCGACGGCAAGGTGGTTCGCAAGATCCCGGTCAGCATGGGCAAGCCGAGCACGCCGACCTCCAGCGGCAAGATGGTGATCATGGAGAAGCACCAGTTCACGACGTTCGACACCCGGGGCTCGGCCGACCCCTACGTGGTCGACGTCGAGGACGCCCAACGGCTCACCTGGGGCGGCGAGTTCATCCACGCGGCGCCGTGGTCGGTGGGGGACCAGGGAAACACCAACGTCTCGCACGGCTGCACCAACGTCTCCAACGAGGCCGCGGACTGGCTGATGGGCGTCACCCAGGTCGGCGACCTGGTCACCATCAAGGGCACTGAGGTCGAGCTGACCGAGGGCAACGGCTGGACGGCCTGGAACGTCAGCTGGGACGAGTTCGTCAAGGGCAGCGCGCTGCCCGTGCCGGCCGGGCTGCGGCCGTCCCCGTCGGCCGTGCCGCACCCCGGCGCGGTGGCCGGGGGCTCGCCGGCGCCGGCGCCGTCCGTCCGCGGCGGCTGATCCGACCGTACGCACACCCGGGGGACCGGTCCGCCGCCACGCGGGGCCGGTCCCCCGGGTGTCGATCGGACCGAAGCGTTTCCCGCCGACCCCGTCGTGCGCGCCGGTCCCCTGGCGCGGCGGTCGCACCGGGGCGTTTCCCGCCGACCCCGTCCGGCGTCGAGGCTCAGCCCAGCGGCACCCGGGCCACGCCGGGGCCCGTGAGGCTGCCCAGCCACAGGTGGTTGCCGTGCTGGCGGACGCCGGTGACCATGTCGTAGGTCCCGCGCGGGCCGTGCAGGGTCCGCAGCACCCGCCCCTCGCCGTCGACGAGGGCCACCAGGCCGTAGCGCAGCGGCTTCGGCTGCACCGCCGCCGGCAGCACCGCCACCAGCTGCCGCAGCCGGGGGTGGGGCAACAGCCGCTCCACCACCGGCACGCGGGGGCTGGGCAACGCGATCCAGTACGTCCCGTCGCCCACCGGGGTCAGGTTGTCCGGGTACGCCGGCAGGTCGGCCAGCACGGTGACCGCGCCGTCGGCCAGCGCGACCCGCACCAGCCGATGGGCGGCGGTCTCGACCAGCATCAGCGCCGACTCGTCCGGGCTGAGCGCGAGCCCGTTGGGGAAGTAGAACCCGGCGCGGACGACGTCGGTGCGCCCGCTGCGCGGGTCGTACGCCAGCACCCGACCGTTGGGCCGGTGTTCCAGCAGGTCCCGCTTCCAGTGCGAGAGCGGGAAGCGGTCGGACGAGTCGGTGAAGTAGACCGTGCCGTCGCGGGCGACGGTGGCGTTGTCGGCCAGGTTCGCCCTGGCCCCGAGGCCGCCCAGCTCGCGCACCGCACCGTCGCCGGTCACCCGCAGCAGCCCCCGGTACGCGTCGCAGACCACGAGGCTGCCGTCGAGCGGGTCGACCTCCACGCCCAGCGGCCGGCCCCCGGTGTCGGCGAGCGGCCGGGGCCGGGTGCCGGGGGGCGCGTCGACCGGCCACCACCAGAGCCGGCCGTCCTCCGTCCCGCTGACCACCCGGCCGGACGGGTCGACGACCACGTCCTCCGGGCCGGACACCCCGTCGGGCAGCGGCAGCAGCTCCACCGAGTCGAGCCGCCGGTCGGCGGGCGTCCACGGCCCGTCGAGCGGCGGCGGGACCGTGGCGGGCTCGCGGACGGGGCGGATCAGCCGGGGCGCGCGGCGGCGGGGAGCGACCATCGGCTCATTCTCGCCCGCCGATGTGCAGCCCGCAGGCCCTCGTCGCGTCATCCCTGAGGGGGATCCGGGAGTCTCGGGGTATGACCCTGGGCGTACCCGGATCCGGTCCCTCAGCAGGGCGGAATTGTCGGTGGCGGGGGATAGGTTCGTCGCATGGGACAGCGCGACGACCGGCTCCACGTGGACATCACCGTGGCCGACCACGAGGTGGAGGTGCGGGCGACCGGCGAGGTCGACATCGCCACGGTCGCCACGTTCCGCTCCGCGCTCTGGGCCGCCCCGGCCCGGCCCGTGCTCCGGCTGGATCTCTCCGGCGTCCGCCTGCTCTCCGCGGCCGGGGTGCGGGCGTTGGTCGCCGCGCACCTGCGCATGCGCGCCCAGGGCGGTGAGCTGGTGCTGGTCCGCCCCGACCCGGTGGTCGAGCGGGTCCTGCGGGCCACCGGCCTGCACCGGGTCATCCCGATCGTGGACCCGTGCGCCGACCGGGAGCTGGTGCCCTGCTGACCTCCGGCGCCCGAGGCCCAGGGGCGCGGTGGCGTGCAGCGCCTCGACCGGGAGCCCGCCCAGCCAGTCCATTTGACGTTGGCAGCGGGCCGGTGCCGACGGCGTCGTCCACCGTCCGCACCGGCCCGTGGCCAAGCGGTTCGCCGTCCACTCGAGCGGTGCACCGTCCGTTCGGAGGGATCATCCCCCGCCCGGCGGTGCCTGCCCGCCCAGTGGGTCATCTTCCGCTCAGCGGACGCCGAGCAGGTCGACGACGAAGACCAGGGTCTCGCCCGGCTTGATGACGCCGGCGGCGCCCCGGTCGCCGTAGCCCAGGTGCGGCGGGATGGTCAGGCGGCGCCGGCCGCCGACCCGCATGCCCACGACGCCCCGGTCCCAGCCGGAGATGACGTGACCAGCGCCGAGCTGGAACTCGAACGCGTCACCCCGGTTCCACGAGGAGTCGAACTCGCGACCGTTGGAGTGCGCGACCCCCACGTAGTGGACGCTGGCCAGCTGCCCCGGCTGGGCCTCCGGCCCCTCGCCGACGGTGATGTCCTCGACGACGAGGTCGGCGGGCGGCGCGCCCTCGATCGGACCCACCTCGGGCTTGCCCGAGCGGGCGCCTGCTGCCTGGTTCATTCGGGAGTCTCCTACCGTTTCGGTCCTGATGTCCGTCACCCGAGATCCTGCCCGATGGCGTCCGACCGATGCATGGCGGTCCCGGCGCACGCGTCGCGGCCGGCCCCCGGGGCGACGACGAGACGTGGTGGGCACGCCGAAGCGGGCGTCACCGGTGGTGACGCCCGCCGAGGGGGAGGTGCCGCGCCGGGTCACCGCAGCCAGGGGAACCGCCGCACGATCGGGAGCTTCGCCCACGTCGCGCCCAGGCCGAGGGTCGCGCCGGCGTTGACCAGTGCGAGACCGACCAGCAGCGCCGCGTTGATCAGGTGCTCGTCCATGAAGGGGTTGTTCTCGGGAGGCAGGACGACCGTCCACATCATCACGTAGAGCACCGCTCCCGCGACGGCGGCGATCCGCATCCCGATGCCGAGCAGCAGCGCGACGCCGATCGCAGCCAGGCCGGCCATGAAGAGCACGTCCGCCCAGGCGGCCCCGGCGATGCCCTGGTAGAAGTCCGCGAACGGGCCGGCCGCGCCGAAGGTCAGGAAGCCCTTGGTGGGGCTGCCGCCGTTGATCCAGGCGTTCTTCGCCTCGGTGGCGAACCCCAGACCGAAGACCTTGTCCAGGAACGCCCAGAGGAAGGTCCACCCGAGGGCGATCCGGATGCCGGCGAAGACGTACCGGGCGGCCCGTTCCCTGGGGGTCTCGCCGACGTGCCGGGTCTCCGCCACCGCAGCGTCGTTCCTGGCGGTGGTGCGCTCGATCGTCGCGGCCATTGTCTCCACGTCCCTTCGTGTGCCTGGCACCGCGCTTTCCGGTGGCATCTCCATTGGACGCCCGCCGGCGCCGGGCGGGCAGGGCCGACCGGGCCCCACCGGACCGGGACCTTGGACCCCTTCCGCACCGGTCCGTACGGCCGTGCCGGTCCGGTCCGGCGGCCCTGACCGGGCGGCCCGCCGCGGCCGTAGCGTCGCGGTGGGAAACGACAGGGAGGTCGTGATGAGGACGTGGCAGGTGGGCGACGTGATGACCCGGGAGGTCACGACGGTGGGGGAGGAGACCCCCTACCGGGAGATCGTCGACGCGTTGGTCCGGCGGGGCATCAGCGGGGTGCCCGTGGTGGACGGCTTCCGTCGGGTCCTCGGCGTGGTCTCCGAGTCGGACCTGTTGCACAAGGTCGAGCGGGCCGGCCACCCGGACGAGCGGCGGGTCTTCGAGGGGCGACGACGCCGCACCGCCCGGGAGAAGGCCGAGGCGCTGCTGGCGCGTGACCTGATGACCGCCCCGGCGGTGGCGACCTGGCCGGAGGCGACGATCTCCGCCGCAGCCCGGCAGATGGACCGGGAGTCGGTCAAGCGGCTGCCGGTGCTCGACGACCTGGGTCGCCTCGTCGGCATCGTCACGCGCGGTGACCTGCTGCGGGTGCACCTGCGCACCGACGCGGAGATCCGCGAGGACGTGGTGCAGGAGGTGCTGCGCCGGGTGCTCGCGGTGCGGGACGGGCTGGTCACCGTCCGGGTGCGTGGGGGTGAGGTGACGCTCGACGGCCGGTTGGACCGGCGCAGCGCCGTCGAGCTGGCGGGCCGGCTCGCGGGGCAGGTCAGCGGCGTGGTCCGGGTGACCAGCACCCTCGCCTACGACGTCGACGACACCGCGCTCGCCGATCTGGACCCGGCCCGGATCGCCCCGGTGGCCTGACGTCCGGGCCCGCCCGGCCCGCCTGACATCCCCGCGGGCCGGGCGGGCCTGAAGCCCGGACGGGCCGGGCCTGTCGGTGGCGCGAACCGTCCGGCCCGCCGGGGCATCGAACCGTCCCGTCGACGGCATCGACTTGCCCGGACCGCCGCCGGCCGGTGGGCGGCTCGCCTAGGCTCGGGATCGGGACGCGCTCCGCGCCCGCCGGCCGGGCCGCCGGAGGCGTGTCCGCGCCGCAGGCCGTCGGGGACCACGCGAGCCGGCCCGCGCCGCAGGCCGCCGGGGGCGTGTCCGCGCCGCAGGCCGTCGGGGACCACGCGAGCCGGCCCGGGCCGCGCGTCGGGAGCGGAGCCGCCGTCGGGGATGCGGAGGACGCCGGGTGGACGAGGCGACGTTCGCGGCACCCCTGTGGGCCTGGGCGGCGGTGGGCGCGGTCATCGCCGTCATGCTCGCCGTGGACCTGCTCTCCCACCGCGACAACCACGTCATCGAGCTGCGCGAGGCGCTGCTGTGGAGCGGCGTCTGGATCACCGCGGGGCTTACCTTCGGCCTGGTCGTCTGGCTGTGGCGGGGCAGCGAGCCGGCCGTGGCGTACTTCTCCGGCTACCTGCTGGAGAAGGCGCTCTCCGTCGACAACGTCTTCGTCTTCGCGCTGCTGTTCGGGTACTTCCGGGTGCCGGCCGCGTACCAGCACAAGGTGCTCTTCTGGGGGGTCGTCGGCGCGCTCGCGTTCCGGCTGGCCTTCATCTTCGCCGGCGCCGAACTGCTGGAGCGGCTGACCTGGGCCGGCGTCGTGCTCGGCGCCTTCCTCGTCTGGACGGGGTGGCGACTCGCCGTACGCGGCGAGCCGGACGTCGACCCCGACCGCAACGTCGTGGTGCGGGCGTTCCGGCGGCTGGTGCCCACGGAGCCGGGCTACCACGGCGGCCGGTTCACCGTCCGGGTCGACGGCCGGCGCAGGGCCACCCTGCTGCTGGTGGCGCTGGTCGCGATCGAGGCCACCGATGTGGTCTTCGCGATCGACTCGGTGGCGGCGATCCTGGCCATCACCACCGACACGTTCCTCGTCTGGACGGCGACCGCGTTCGCCGTGCTCGGCCTGCGCAGCCTCTACTTCTGCCTGGCGGGGCTGCTGCGCCACTTCGGCTACCTGCGGTACGGGCTGGCCTTCCTGCTGGCCTTCGCCGGGGCGAAGCTGATCCTGGCCGAGACGCCGGTCGGGAAGCTGCCGGTCTGGTCGACTCTCGCGGTGGTGGTGCTGACGCTGTCGGTCGCGATCGGGTGGAGCATGGTCGACGCCCGTCGGGAACGGCGCCGGCGGGCGGGCGGGTGACCGGTCGCGGTGGGGGCGGCGGCGGTCAGCCCGGCCGCACGACCGGGTCGGCGAGCTGGGCGGAGAGCACGGCGGGCGCTTCGGCGAGCGACGGGCCGTACCAGGTCAGGTGCCTGCCGGAGAGCAGGGCGCAGGGGACGCCGGGGAACGCCTCCGGCCCGTCGTCGGCGGTGAAGCGGTACGGCTCGTCGGGCAGCACCACCAGCTGCGGCGCGCGGGCACGCAGCGCGTCGAGGCCCGGCCGGGGATAGCGCTCGACGTCGTCGGCGTACGCGTTGGTGACGCCGAGCCGCCGCAGCACGTCACCGGCGAAGGTGTCGGCGCCCAGCACCACCCACGGTCGCCGCCAGACCGGCACCACCGCCCGGCGGGACGGCCGGGCGGTGGGCAGCCCGGCCCACGCCCGGCGGGCCTCGGCGAGCCACTCCGGTTCGGCCGGGGCGCCCAGGTCGCGGAGCAGGTCCCCCAGCTCGGTCAGCGCCTCGTCGACGGTACGCGGATAGGTCACCCGCACCGGCACGCCGGCGGCGGTCAGCGCGTCGGCGTCCTCGCGGCGGTTCTCCTCGACGTTGAGCAGGACCAGGTCGGGGCGCAGCGCAAGTACCCGGTCCAGGTCCGGGTACTTGCTCCCGCCGACCCGCGCCACGTCCAGCCCGGCCGGGTGGGTGCACCAGTCGGTGGCGCCGACCAGCAGACCCGGCAGGGTCAGGGCGACGGCCTCGGTCAGCGACGGCACCAGCGAAACGACCCGCACCCCGCGTACCTCCCCGGTCCCGTGCGCCGACCACCGGCGTACCGGTCGATCATGCCCCGACCCGGGGCGGGGGTGGCGGCCCGGGCCTCCCTTGCGGCGTCTCTACAACGTTGTAATACTCGGCTGGTCCCGTCAGGAGGTTCGATGAGGTCCCACTCCACCGCGCCCGTGCCGCGCACCGACCAGCCCGTCGCCCCCGTCGAGGACGAGGAGGTGCCCCTGGCGGCGCTCGGCGACCTCTACCGGGACGGCATCACCGCGTGCCGGGGCGCCTTCGCCGTGGACTGGGTGGACCGGGTCGGCGAGGACGTCGAGGCCGCCTTCCGGGAGGCCCGCTCCCGCCCCGACGGCGCGGTCGGCCGCGGCCCGCAGCGGTGGTACGTGGAGATCCACCCCGAGCAGTTGCGCGGCTTCGTCGACCTGGTGACCCACCCGTGGGTGGACTCGGTGTGCCGGGCCGTGCTCGGGGCCGACTACCAGATCGTCGAGCTCGGTTTCGACATCCCGTTTCCCGGCGCGGCCATGCAGCCGTGGCACCGGGACTTCCCGATGCCGGAGGACACCCGCCGGCAGCGGCGGCTGACCTCGCTGGCCTTCAACCTGACCACGGTGGACACCGTGGAGGAGATGGGTCCGTTCCAGATCGCCCCGGGCACCCAGTGGGACGACGGGCGCGACTTCGCGCACCAGATGTTCCCGCCCAGGGAGCGCTACCCCCGCTACGCGCAACGGGCCGTCCGCAAGTATCCGCGGCGCGGCGACATCTCCGCCCGGTCCGCGCTGACCATCCACCGCGGCACGCCGAACGTCTCCACCCTGCCCCGCCCGGTGCTGGTGCTCGGCGTCGACGCGCCGGGAGCGGGCAACGCCGCGCACCACGACATGGCGGTGACCCGGGGATACTGGGCGGGCCTGCCCGAGCAGGTGCGCGCCCACCTGCCCTGCCCGGTGGTCGACGCCCTGACGCCGATCCGGCAGAAGCACACCATCGAGGGCCTGGTGATGGGCGCGGAGTGACAGCCGGCTCGCGCCGGGCCTAGTCGACGTCGCGGCGCAGCCACCGCTGCCGGGTCAGCGCGTACTCCACCTCGCCGTGCTCCGCCCCGTCGATCAGCTCCGGCCAGTCGCCGACGTACGTCCGCACGAGCTGTAGCCCGGACTTCTCCATGACCCGACGCGACGCGGCGTTGACGGACATCGTGTTCGCGGTGACCCGCTGCACGCCGAGCGTGGTGAAGCCCTCGTCGATCAGCGCCCGGCAGCCCTCGGTGGCGAGGCCGACGCCCCAGGCGGACCGGCGCAGCCGGTAGCCCAGCTCCACCTCGCGGGCGTCGCCGTCGCGGGTCGGGCGGAACTCGAACCAGCCCAGGAAGTCGCCCGAGTCCCGGCCCAGCGCCGCCCACCACCCGAGTCCCGGCGGCCGCCGGTAGTGGGCGAGGATCCGGGGCAGGACGCGCTCCCGGACCGCCTCCGGCGGGGTGGGGCGCCCGCCGGTGAGGTACCGCATCACCTCGGGGTCGCCGTCCAGCTCGACGAGCAGGTCGGCGTCGTCGGCGGTGAACTCGCGCAGGACCAGCCGCTCGGTGCCCAGGAAGATGCTCACCCGCCCATCCCACCGGCGCGGGCGGGTGACCTCAAGCGAATTGCGGGCCGACGGCCCGGGGGCACCACCGGCGCGCCGGTCATGATCGACCGCCTAGACTCGCCCCGGCCGACGCGTCGGCCTCGGTCGGCGGGACGGACGGATCAGGCGGATGACGAGCACCGGTGGTGGGGGCGGCTCCTGGCTGCGCGCGGTCGCCGGGGACGGTGGGCGCGGCCCGCTGCTCGCCCGGGGCGGCCAGCTCGTGCACGGTCCCCGCCGGCTCGGCGAACTGGTGCAGGGGCGTCCGCCGGGCGTCACCGGCAACCAGTGGAGCACGGCCAGCCGGGAGGGCTACGACCTCGTCGTCTGCGCCGCCGACACGGCCCGGCCGGTCTTCGCCGTCGAGGTCGGCCCCGTCGCGGCCCCCGGCTCCGCCGCGCAGCGGGTCGAGCGGCTGAAGAACGCGGTCGCCGAGGCGGTCGGCCTGGCGGTGCTGCGGATCGGCTCGCCGACGCTGCGGGGCGGGGAGCACGGGCGCCGGATCGTGGCGTACGTGATCGACGCGCGCGCGTACGCGGCCCTCGGCGCGGGGGAGCCCGACAACACGGAGGTGCCCCCGGTCGGCTTCCGCGACATCCTCGGTCGGCTGCCCGACGGGCGGACCGGGCACGTCAACGACCTCGGCGCCCTGGCCCGGGCCGCCGCTGTCGAGGCGTACGTGTCGCGGCGGCTGGCCGACCCGATCGTGCGGGGGCTGCACGTGCACTGGACGGGCGGGCCCGCCGAGGGGTGGAGCTGGGTACGGGTGCGCCCCGACGCCTGCCTGGTGGAGCGGGTTACGGTGCACCCGCAGCGCGTCTCCGCCGGGGTGGATCCGGGGCGGCTGGCCGAGGACCTGGCGGCGGTGGCCGTCGGGGAGCGGCTGCGCGCGCTGGACGCCGCCGAGGCGGTCCTGACGCCCTGGGACGAGTTGCTCGCCGAGATCCGAGGGCTGGAGTCCCGGCACGACGAGATGGCGGGCGGCTTCGCGTTCGCCCACCTCTGCGCGGACTGACCCGCCCTTCTCCGGCGCGCCACCGGTCGCCGGCTCGGCGCACGTCACCGCTCGGCGGCCCGGCGCATGTCACCGCTCGGCGCCCGGGCCCCGTCCGGATTCCCGGAATCGCGTTGAACCTTCGCGCGGGCCGTCCCGTACTCCTGCGGGAACGGACAGGATCTCCCCGACCGCGCCACGCGGCGCGGAAGACGGTGCGGAAAGGGCATCGTCGGTCATCGACGTGCCACCTGGACGCCGCGACGGTACCCGTCGGGCGCGCTCCGCAATTCCGTCGGTCCGCCGAGGTCTCAGATCAACTACCGGATCGCGAAGGAGAGCAATTCGATGCGCAGGTCCACACGGGCGCGCCGGTCATCCGGTGGCGCGCGGAGCAAGCGACTGCTGGCCGTCGTCGGCACGCTCGCGGTCTTCGGCGGGATCGTCGCCGTGACCCAGATCTCCTCAGCCGAGGACCGGAGGCCGACCAGCACCCGGCCGGCCTCCGCCGCCTGCGTGGAGCCGAGCCCGGGCGCGACCGCGCCGAGCGGGCGGGGCACCAGCCGGACCTGGCAGGATGGCCGATGGGTGCGCAACCACTGGGGGGACGGGCAGCAGTCGGTCGCCGAGTGCGAGCAGACGCGGGGTGGCGGCGCCGACAACGGCGGCTCGGCCGTGGCCTGCCCGGACGTGGCCGGCAGGCTGCCGCGGGTGCCCGACCGCGCCCGCGCCGAGGTCGACCGGAACCTGAGCCTGTTGCAGACCCAGATCGCCGAGGCGGACCGGCGGCTGGCCGCCGAGGGCCGGCGGGGCGAGGAGTTCGTCCGCACCTCGATCCTCCAGCCACTGGCCGGCAAGCGCCGGGCGACGCTGGAGCGCATCACCATCGCGATCGACCGGGTGGGCCCCCGGCCGCAGGGCCTGGCCCGGCTCGCGGAGTGCCAGGTGGCGCCGACCGGCGGCAACAACGGCGGCGGCAACAACGGCGGCGGCGGCAACAACGGTGGTGGTAACAACGGCGGTGGCAATGGTGGGCCCGGTGCCGGGCTGGGAGTGATCGCTAACGACTGCGAGGACAGCCGGTTGCAGCCGCACGACGGTTTCCAGAACGGCAACCGCTGCGTCAGCACCGCGTTCGGCGAGGTGGGGCCCGCGGCCGACAATCCGTCGCTGCTGATCACCGAGTTCCCCGACCGGGTCGGGTCGAACCAGCCGTTCACCCTCCGGGTCTCCACCCGCAACCTCGTACGGGACCGCTTCCTGGCCGCCGGGCAGGGCGGGTACTACGTGGAGAGCTCGCTGCTCAACGAGCAGGGACTGGTGCGGGGCCACTTCCACACCGCCTGCCGGATGCTGGGCAGCCTCCGGCAGCCGCCGCCGCCGCAGGAGGTGCCGGCGTTCTTCGTCGCGACCGAGGACAGCCGTGGTGGCGCCGAGCCCGACGACGTGACCATCCAGATCCCCGGGCTGCCCGGATCCGGCACCGCCCAGTGCGCGGTCTGGGCCGGCGACGGCTCGCACCGGGTGCCGATGATGGAGCGGGCCAACCAGACGCCGGCCTTCGACGTGGTGCGCATCCGGGTCGGCTGACGACCGCTGCGGGGCCGTCCGGGCGCACCCCGGCGGCCCCGCCAGCGGCGCGTTCACGCCAGCGGCGCGTTCACGCCAGCGGCGCGTTCACGCCAGCGGCGCGTTCACGCCAGCGGCGCGTTCACGCCAGCGGCGCGTTCACGCCAGCGCTGCGGCCTCGCGCGGGGCGGCGGGCGCCGCGGCGGCCCGCAGGGCGGTGATCCGTCGGGCCCGTGGCCGCACCGCCAGGAGGTTGCCGGCGGCCACCAGCAGGGCCAGCCCGAACAGCCCCAGCCAGAGGACGTCGGTGGAGAACCGGGCGGCGACCAGGCCGCCCAGCGTCGGCCCGGCGAAGCTGGCGAAGGCGTGACCGAGCGAGTAGACGCCCTGGTAGCGGCCGCGCTGGGCGGCCGGCGCCAGGTCGGCGGTCAGCGCCGAGTTCGACGGGGTCATCAGCATCTCGCCGAGCGTCCAGACGCCCACCGTGAGCGCGTAGAACCAGACTGCGTCGGCCAGCGCGGTCAGGGCGAAGCCGGCGCCGATCACCACGACGGCCACGGCGACGGTGCGGGACCTGTCGAAGCGGCCGATCAGGCGGGGCACGAAGAGCTGCCCCAGCACGATCATCAGGCCGTTGACCGCGATGACCGGCCCGAACGCCGACGCCGGCAGCCCGTCGGCCTGCAACGCCACCGGCAGCATGGCGCTGCTCTCGATGCAGAGCCAGGCCAACCCGGTGAGGGCCGTGAAGGTCAGGAAGACCCGGTCCCGCAGCACGGTGCCGAGCCCGCCGGAGTCGACGCGGGCGACCTGCGCGACGGGCACCGGGGCGGGGCGCGACTCGGGCACGGTCAGGCCGATCAGCGCGGCGGTGCCGAGCAGCACCGCCGCGTTGATCGCGAACAGCAGCAGCGGCTCGACCCGGACCAGCAGGCCGGCCACGGTCGCGGCGACGGCGAACCCGATGTTGATCGCCCAGTAGTTCAGCGTCAGCGCGCGCAGGCGGTCCCGTTCGCCCACCACGTCGATGACGGTCGCCGTGAAGGCCGGCCGGGCGACGCCCAGGCAGAGCCCGAGCAGCAGGGTGAGGGCCGCGATCGCCGCGGGGTGCCCGCTCAGGCCCAGCGCCAGCGCCGCCGCCGCGGCGGCCACGTTTCCGGTCAGCATGGCGGGCCGCCGCCCCCACCGGTCCGCGACGATCCCGCCGAGCACGCCACCGGCCGCGCTGCCGGCTCCGTGCAACCCGATCACGATCCCGGCGTACGCGGGACTGAGGCCGCGTACCGACACCAGGTAGACGCCGAGGTAGATGGCGACGAAGCTGCCCAGCCGGTTGATCAGCGTGGCCGACCAGAGGTACCAGAAGACGCGGGGCAACCCCCCGGCCGTCTGGCTCCACCATCGCGCCATCCGCCACCCCCGAGAACCGCACCGGTAATGCTCGACAAAGCTGTCGCTCATTACACTCGGGAAGTGCGGCGTCCCGGCTGCGTGCCGGGGTGATCGTGGCGATGATCACGCTCGCCGGGCCGGTGAACGGGTCGTTGTCGGCCGATCCGAAGCGACCCGGCGACCCGGCGATGGTCGAAGTGCAATCGTGGCGGGCCGGGAATGGGCCCGCCGACGGGTGCGGGTCGTGCGAATGGATCGCCGTGGGAAAAGACCGGCGGGGCCGCGCTGATTCCTCAGCGTGACCCCGCACCAGCCCGAGCGTGAGCCCGGCGCCGGTCAGCGGTTCTTGTACGCCTCCACGACCTCGACCGGGATGCGGCCGCGCTCGGAAATCTTGTAGCCGTTCTTGGTGGCCCATTCCCGGATGGCCCGGTTCTGCTCGCGGTCCATTCCCGAGCCGCCCGGCGTGCCTGCCCGCCGAGGTGCCCGCCCGGTGTCGGCGGTTCCGCGACCGATCCGCCGGCCAGCGTTGATGTACGGGTCGAGGGCCTTGCGCAGCACGCCCGCGTTCTCGTCGGAGACGTCGATGGTGTAGGCCACGCCGTCCAGACTGAACTCGACGGTCCGGTCGGCCTTTCCACCGTCGAGGTCGTCGGTCAGGACCGTGATTACTTTTCTCGCCATCGTCAATTACTCCCTGTGTGGGGCGGGGTGTGGTCAAAGTTTGACGTATCCCAGGGCTAATCCGCAACAATGCGCGTCGTCCTCATTTCGGCGCGTCGCGTTATGGCGGGAAAACGGCTCGACGCAAAGCCCGGGGTCAGTCGCCGAGCAGACCGGCGTGACCGGCGAGCGCCGCCGCCTCGGCGCGGGTGGAGACCCGCAACTTTCGCAGCAGCCCGGCCGTCATCCGCTTTACGGTGCGTTCCGAGACGTGCATCCGTTCGGCGATCTCGACGGTGCTGCGACCCGCCGCGATGGCCCGGAGCATCGCCCGTTCCTCGTCGTCCAGATCGACCGGGGCCGCCCGGCCGGGACGCAGCAGCGCACGGAGCGGATGCCCCGGCGGCCTGCCACTGCCCACCCTGGTCGCCAACGCGATCAGCCAGGACGGCGACGCGCTGATCCCGCTCGCCGTGCTGACCGGCGTCGCCGCGGTGGCCGGCCTGCCGGGCTGGACCGTCGCCGCACTGGCGCCGACCTGCCTGGCGATCCCGCTCGCCGTGGCGGCCGCCGGGGGCGCCGGCCTGGCGCGCGAGCTGCTGCGCCCGCAGCGCCGTCCCACGCGCGGAGGTGGCCTGGGTCACAGCCCGGAACAAGGGGAACGATTTGTTACTTGAGCTGGACACGCTCAACTCAACGCGATAGCAGGTGTTCGATGGCAACTCTCCCGGTACTTCCCCTGACCGACGCCGTGCTCCTGCCCGGCATGGTCATCCCGGTGACCCTCGACCCGACCACCCAGGCCGCCGTCGACGCGGCCCGCGCCACCGGCGAGGGCAAGCTGCTCGCCGTGCCCCGCCTCGACGGCGAGTACGGCCCCGTCGGCGCGGTCGCCACCATCGAGAAGGTCGGCCGGCTGCCCAGTGGCGAACCGGCCGCCGTCATCCGCGGCCTGTCCCGCGCCCGGATCGGCTCCGGCGTACCCGGGCCCGGCGCCGCCCTCTGGGTCGAGGCGACCGAACTCGACGAACCCGCCCCCGCCGGCCGCGCCCGCGAACTCGCCCGCGAGTACCGCGCCCTCATGACGTCCGTGCTCCAGCAGCGCGGCGCCTGGCAGGTCATCGACGCCATCGAGCGGATGACCGACCTCTCCGAGCTGGCCGACTCGGCCGGCTACGTCTCCTGGCTCAGCCTCGCCCAGAAGACCGAGCTGCTCGCCGCGCCGGACGTCACCGCCCGGCTGGAACTGCTCGTCGGCTGGGTGAAGGACCACCTGGCCGAGCAGGAGATCGCCGAGCAGATCAGCACCGACGTCCGCGAGGGGCTGGAGAAGTCCCAGCGGGAGTTCCTGCTGCGCCAGCAGCTCTCCGCCATCCGCAAGGAACTCGGCGAGGACGAGCCGGACGGCTCCGCCGACTACCGGGCCCGCGTGGAGACCGCCGACCTGCCCGACAAGGTCCGCGAGGCGGCGCTGCGCGAGGTCGGCAAGCTGGAACGCGCCAGCGACGCCTCCCCGGAGGCGGGCTGGATCCGGACCTGGCTCGACACGGTGCTGGAGATGCCGTGGGGCACCCGTACCGAGGACGACACCGACCTGGCCGCGGCCCGCGCCGTGCTCGACGCCGACCACGCCGGCCTGGCCGACGTGAAGGACCGCGTCCTGGAGTACCTCGCCGTGCGCAACCGGCGGGCCGAGCGCAACCTCGGCGTCGTCGGCGGCCGGGGCTCCGGCGCGGTGCTCGCCCTCGCCGGCCCGCCCGGCGTCGGCAAGACCAGCCTCGGCGAGTCGATCGCCCGCGCGCTCGGCCGCAACTTCGTCCGCGTCTCGCTCGGCGGTGTCCGTGACGAGGCCGAGATCCGCGGCCACCGGCGCACCTACGTCGGCGCGCTGCCGGGCCGCATCGTGCGCGCCCTGCGCGAGGCCGGCTCGATGAACCCGGTCGTGCTGCTCGACGAGGTCGACAAGCTCGCCGCCGGCTACTCCGGCGACCCGGCCGCCGCACTGCTCGAGGTGCTCGACCCGGCGCAGAACCACACCTTCCGCGACCACTACCTCGAGGTCGACCTCGACCTCTCCGACGTGCTCTTCCTGGCCACCGCCAACGTGGTGGAGGCCATCCCCGGCCCGCTGCTGGACCGGATGGAGCTGGTCACCCTCGACGGGTACACGGAGGAGGAGAAGGTCGCCATCGCCCGGGACCACCTGCTGCCCCGGCAGCGGGAACGGGCCGGGCTCACCGCCGAGGAGATCACCGTCGCCGACGACGCCCTCGCCCGGATCGCGGGCGAGTACACCCGGGAGGCCGGCGTACGGCAGCTCGAACGGGCGCTGGCGAAGATCCTCCGCAAGGTCGCGGTGGCCCTGGCGAGCGACCCGGCGCCGGTCCGCGTCGACACCGGCAACCTCGCCACCTACCTCGGGCGGCCGAAGTTCACCCCGGAATCGGCGGAGCGGACGGCGGTGCCCGGCGTGGCCACCGGCCTGGCCGTCACCGGCGCGGGCGGCGACGTGCTCTTCATCGAGGCCACCAGCATGGAGGGCGAACCGGGGCTGACCCTGACCGGCCAGCTCGGCGACGTCATGAAGGAGTCGGCGCACATCGCGCTGTCGTACCTGCGCTCCAACGGGCGCCGGCTCGGACTCGACCCGAACGCCCTCGCCGGACGGCGGATCCACCTGCACGTGCCGGCGGGCGCGGTGCCCAAGGACGGCCCCAGCGCCGGCATCACCATGGTCACCGCCCTCGCGTCGCTTGCCAGCGGCCGGCCGGTGCGACCCGAGTTCGGGATGACCGGCGAGGTGACCCTCTCCGGCCGGGTGCTGCCCATCGGCGGGGTGAAGCAGAAGCTGCTCGCCGCCCACCGGGCCGGCCTGACCGAGGTGATCATCCCGGCCCGCAACGAGCCGGACCTCGACGACCTGCCCGCCGAGGTCCGGGAGGCGCTGACCGTGCACACCCTGGCCGACGTCGCCGACGTGCTCGCCCTGGCGCTGCGCCCGGCCGACGCCGACACCCGCCCCGACCCGGCGCTCGCCGCCGCCTGAGGTGTCAGGAAGGGCCCCCTGCCAACGCCTGGTGCATGGCAGGGGGCCCTTCCTCACGCGCGGGTCAGCGGCGGTCGCGCCGGTCGAAGTCCCGGTCGCGGCGCTCGCGCCGGTCGGCCCCGTCGAAGCGGCGCTCGCCGCCGCCGTCGCCGTCACGGTCCCGGCGTACGGTCGCCTTGCGGCCCTTGATGGTGCTGCCACGCAGCCCGGCGATCACCTCGTCGGCGACGCTCTGGGGCACCTCCACCAGCGAGAACCGGTCGGCGATCTCGATCGAGCCGATGTCCCGGCCGCTGACCCCGGTCTCGCCGGTGATCGCGCCCACCAGATCCTGCGGGCGGACCCCGGCGCGCCGGCCCAGCCCGATGAAGACCTGGGTGGTGCCGCCGGTGCGGGGCCGGGCACCGCCGCGGCGCTCGCCCCGGCCACCGGCCTCCGGCCGCCCCTCACGCGGGCCCCGGACGGGGACCTGGGGGATCTCCTCCTCGTCGTCCGAGCCCGGCGACGTCGCCTCGTGCGCCAGCTTCACCGCCGCGAGGGCCACCTCCACCAGGTCGAACTCGTCGGTCAACGACTCGACGATCGCCCGGTACGGGTCGAGGTCGTCCTCCAGCAGGCTCTCCCGCAGGGCGCCCTGGGTCAGCTCCAACCGCCGGGTGCGCATGTCCGCCACCGTCGGGATCTTGTCGATGGCGATGCGCTGGCCGGTGACCCGCTCGATGGTCTTGAGCATCCGGTGCTCGCGCGGCTCGGCGAGGGTGATCGCCACGCCCTCCCGCCCGGCCCGGCCGACCCGGCCGATGCGGTGCACGTACGACTCGGGGGCCGACGGGACGTCGTAGTTGACCACGTGGGTGAGCTGCTCGACGTCCAGGCCGCGGGCGGCCACGTCGGTGGCCACCAGCAGGTCCGCGGTGCCCGTGCGCAGCCGGCCCATCACCCGGTCGCGCTGCTCCTGGCTCATCCCGCCGTGCAGCGCCTCGGCCCGGTAGCCCCGGCCGTTCATGGTCTCGGTGAGCCGGTCGACCTCCTCGCGGCTGCGGCAGAAGACGATCGCCGCCGTGGGGGACTCGACGTCCAGCACCCGACCCAGCGCCGCCGGCTTGTGCGCCCGGGCGACGATGTACGCGCTCTGCCGTACCCGGGGCGCCTCGCCGGCCACCGGCTGCTCGCGGGCGATGAGGATGCGTACCGGGTCGGTCAGGTGCTTGCGGGCCAGCCCGTCGATGCGCGCCGGCATCGTCGCCGAGAAGAGCACCGTCTGACGCTGCTCCGGCGCGTGCTCCAGGATCGCCTCGATGTCCTCGGCGAAGCCCATGTCGAGCATCTCGTCGGCCTCGTCGAGCACCACCGTGGCCAGCGAGCCCAGGTCGAGCGTGCCCCGGGCGATGTGGTCCAGCGCGCGGCCCGGGGTGGCGACCACGACGTCGACGCCGAGGTCCAGGGCGCGCAGCTGCCGGCCGATCGGCTGCCCGCCGTAGATCGGCAGCACCCGCGCGCCCAGGTCCTTGCCGTAGCGGTGGAACGCCTCGGAGACCTGCACCGCGAGCTCGCGGGTGGGCACCAGCACGAGCGCCACCGGGGCGCCGCCGGGCCGGTCGTCGGGCATCCGCTGCAACAGCGGCAGCGCGAAGGCGGCCGTCTTGCCCGTACCCGTCGCGGCCTGGCCCAGCAGGTCCCGGCCGGCCAGCAGGGGTGGGATGGCCTCCCGCTGGATCGGAGTGGGCTCCTCGTAGCCCAGGGCGGTCAGCGCGCCCAGCAACTCGGCGCGTAGTCCGAGGTCCGCGAAGGCGGTCGTGTCGTCGAGGGCGTCGGGGCCGGGCTCGGTGGGCGGGTCGTGCCGTACGGGTGCGGAACTCATGCCGTCAAGCTTTTCATCACCGCCGCGACGCCGTTTCGCCGACCGGCACAACGAGCACCCGCGCGGGTCCGGCGGGCGCCCGTCGCCGTGCTCCGGCGGGCTAGCCTGGCGGCGTGCGTACGGTCGAACTGGTCTGCTCGCCCGACCTGGAGGCCGCCGTGCGCGGCGCCTGGGAGCGGCTGGCCGCGGTGGGGCTGCCCAGCCTGGCCCGCAACGCCCACCCGACGAACCGGCCGCACCTGACCCTCGCCGCGGTCGACGAGTTCCCGCCCGGCGCGCAGCGGCGGTTGGCCGACCTGTTCGACGCAGCGCTGCCGCTGCCCGTGCGGCTGGACCGGATCGCGGTGCTCGACGGCAGCGCCCCGCTGGTGTGGCTGGTGCACCCGTCGCCGGAGCTGACCGCCCTGCACGCGTCGGTGTGGGACGTCCTCGCCGCAGCCCCGGGACAGCGTCCCTGGCACGCGCCGGGGCACTGGCGCCCGCACCTGAGCCTGGCGCTGCGCTTCCGCGACGCCGACCGCCGGCTGGCCCGCGCGGTGGCGGGCGTCGACCGCCCCGACGGGGCCTTCGTCGCCGGGCGCAGCTACGACGGACAGGACCGGACGGTCAGCCCGCTGGGCGGCGCCGGCCGCCGCACGTGATCGCCGGGCGCCTGGAACGGGGTCGGGCCTCCACCGGACGGTGAGGGCCCGATCGTGCGGGGGTCAGCGGTGGAAGCGCAGGTAGTCGAAGTGCGCGGTGACCGCCGGGTCGGCGCCGCCGTGCGCGACCAGCCCGATCCGGGGGGTGGTGTCGGCCGGGAAGGTCCACACCCCGCCCCACGTCCAGGTCCGCCCGTCCCGGCTGGAGCCGGCCCGGAACTCGTGCTCGCCGGTGGCCGGGTCGACCCGGTGCGCCAGTCGCAGCCAGGTGGTGGTCGCCGGGGTGCCGACGATGTTGCCGCCGTAGACCGGCTGGCCGGCGAAGGGCAGCTCGTAGCCGTACTCCACCTGCCTGGTGTTCCAGATCGCGACCTGCGCCAGCCGGGCGAAGCGGTCGTCGTCGACGTAGGCGACCAGCCCGGCCTGCTGGTAGTTGCGGACGGTCTCCTCGCCGAGGTCCAGGGTCACCTTCGTCTCCACGACGTAGTCGCCGCCCGGCGCGTCGCGCAGCAGCACGCCGGCGGTGTTGCCGGTGCCGGTCAGGTCGGCGCCCTGCACCGGCCAGCGCAGCGCCCCGCCGGCCACGGTGGCCGCCGGGTCCGGCCGCACCCACCGCCACGCCGGGTCCAGCCCGCCGGTGAACTCGTCGGAGAACGCCGGCAGCAGGCGGCCCGCCCGCGGCTCGGCGACGGCGTGGCGCACCGGCCGGTGCAGCCGGGCGACGCTGACGTTGTCGAACCCGGCGGCCCCGCCGGTCGCGGTGAGCGTGAGCTGTCCGGCCACCGGCCGCGCCAGCCGCAGCGACACCACCGCCAGCTGGTCGCCGAGCCGGGCCGGGCTCAGCTCGGCCACCAGGTCCCGGCCGCGTACCTCGACAGCGAGGTGGTGCCCGGCCGCGGCGTCGAAGCCGGCCGGAAGCGGCGCGCTCGCGGTGCGCCCGCCGTCGGCGACGACCAGCCGGCCGGCGGCGGCGTCCACCCGCACCGAGACCCGGTCGCCGAGCGCGAGCCCGGCGGCCCCGGCGGCGGGAAGCCGCAGGTCGGCCTCCGCCCGCAGGTCCCCGCCCACCGTCGTACGGCTGGTCAGCGCGCCGCTGCCGGTGAGCCGGCCGTCGGCGACCCGCCAGTCCCCGGAGCCGCGTCGCCAGCCGGCCAGCCCGGCGTCGAAGCGCTCGTCCACCCGGCCGGTGGTGACCGGCGCGGGCCGCGGGCCCTCGGAAGGGCCGGCACCGGCGTTCACCGTCGGCCAGCCGTCGATCCAGTCGAGGCGGTCCAGCAGCATCGGCCGCTCGTTGATGCCGAACGGCTCGTCCAGGTACGGGTCGGCACGGTCGATCGCGTGGTAGACGATCCAGTCCTGGCCGGAGAGGTCGGTGAGGAAGCCGTTGTGGCCGGTGCCGATCCACCGGTTGCCGTTCTGGGCGAGCACCGGCGTGCCGCCGGCCCGGGAGGCGGTCAGCGAGATGCCGTCGCGGTCGACGAACGGCCCGCGCGGGTCGCGGGAACGGCCGACGTGCACGGAGTAGCCGGTGGCCGGGCCGGCGCAGCAGTTGGCCGTCGAGGCGAACAGGTAGTACCAGCCGTCGTGGCGTACCACGTGGCTGCCCTCGAACTTGTTGTCGACGGCGACCAGGGTGGGTGAGCCGACCGCGCGCAGCCCGTCGGCGGAGAGCTCGGTCACCGAGATGCCGCCGTAGTAGCTGCCGTGGTAGAGGTAGTGCCTGCCGTCGACGTCGGTGAACTGGCTCGGGTCGATGGTCCACAGCCAGCCCCCGCCACCGCCGGGGCGGGGCGCGACCACGGGCTCGTCGGCGAAGGTCCACGGGCCGGTCGGGGTGGGCGCGGTGGCCGCCCCGACGGCGAAGTCACCCCCGTCGGGGGACACGGTCGTGTCGGTGACGGTCACGTACATGACCCAGCGGTCGCCGATCCGGCGCACGTCGGGGGCCCAGAAGCCGGCGCCGGGAGCCGCGTACGCCGGGCGTTGGCCGGGGCCGAAGGCGTCTCCGACGTACGTCCAGCCGACCAGGTCGGCCGAGCGGGCGATGGGGACCCCGTGGAACGTCCCCTCGCCCTCGCGCAGCGGGTCGGTGGTGCCGTACGCGTACCAGAAACCGTCCTCACCGCGGACGATCACAGGGTCGGCGAAGGTGTCGGCGAACCCGGCCGAGACGGGGTTGCGGTAGCGGGGCTCGGGTGCGGCGGCGGCCGGCGCGGACGCCGTCGCGGCCAGGACCAGACCGACGACGGCGGCGAGCGCCCCGGCGCGGCGGAGATGTCGCATCAGACCTGCCTCGGGTGCGAGATGTCGACCAGGATCGGTGCGTGTCCGTTTGTACAACGATGCATACAACGTTGTAAAGACTCGACGGGCGTTCGGTGGGCGCCGAAGGGTGCCCGTGTCAGCATGGGGCGGTGACCACCGCCACCACGCGGGGCCGGGCCCTTGCCCGGCTCGCCACCCTGCTCGCCGACGACACCCGGGCCACCATCTGCCTGGCCCTGCTCGACGGCCGGGCGTGGACGGCCGGGGAGTTGGCCCGGCTCGCCGGCGTGGCACCCTCCACGGCCAGTGACCACCTCACTCGCCTGGTCCGGGGCGGCCTGCTGGTCGAGGAGCGGCAGGGCAGGCACCGCTACCTCCGGCTCGCCGGGCCCTCGGTCGCCCAACTCGTCGAGGACCTGGCCGGCCACGCCCCCGGTCGGCCGGAGCCGGCCCGCTCGCTGCGCGCCGCCCGCGCCGGCGCCGCCCTGGCGTACGCCCGCACCTGCTACGACCACCTGGCCGGACGCCTCGGGGTGCTGCTGCGCGACCGGCTGCTGGCGCGCGGGCTGCTCGACGACGCCGGCGGGCTGGCGCTGACCCCGGCCGGGCTGGGCTGGCTGGACGGGTTGGGGGTGCCCCTCGACCCGCTGCGGTCCGCGCGCCGCCCCCTCGTGCGCGACTGCCTGGACTGGACCGAGCGCCGCCCGCACCTGGCCGGTGCACTCGGCGCGGCGCTGTGCGGCCGGTTCCTCGACGCGGGCTGGCTGGTCCGGGGCGGCGACCGGTCGCTCCGGCTGACCCCGGCCGGCGGCCCGGCGCTCGCTGCCACGTTCGGCCTCGCCCCGGCGGACCTCGCGCCGGACGCGGCGCCGGACACCGGCGGCGGCCGCGCCTGACTGCCGCGATGGGCCCGAACCGCGAGCCGCGACACGCCTGTTCCCGTCGGTCGGTGCGTCACGTGCGGGGTCTGTTCGGACGGCACGTCGAGGCCGGCCCTCGGGAGACCCGGCGGTCTCGCGCCTCTCGCGCCTCTCGCGTCGCATAACTGACGGTGATGATTGGGGATTGTTGCTGACCGTAGTGGTCGATGCTCCGGCCGCGTAGGTCCGTCGAGCCCCTTTGCTCTGCACCCATCGACGCACCATGCCTCTGAGCTGGCCTTTCCTGGCAACGTGCGCTCTGGGGGTGCACGCCCTTGCTTACATTCCGTAGCTGGTGCGTCCGAGCATGCAAAGCAAAGGGGTCGAGAGCTACGGCATCTGCCCGGCGCGTCCGGGATCTTGGCACGCAAAGCCCGCCCCAGGGGCCCTCCCTTACCAAGATCTCCCGCCTCCCCGGGCAGCCCGGGGTCGATCACGCAATTGTGGCGTCCCGACAAGGTGCGATCCCGGACACGACGCCCACCACAACTGCATGATCGAAGCCGGCCTGCAGCGCCCCCGATGACAGCCGTGCACGCCTCCGACGACGGCCGTACGGATCACGAGGGCCACCGCCTGTCGTACGCGGAGCTGATTACGCTGAGTATCCGTCGGTAGTGTCAGCCCAGCGCTCCGACGCGGCGGCCGGTGGCGCGGCCGACGCGCCCTGGTGTCCACCGTGCTCGGCTGGTGCGAAGGCGCGGGTTCCGGTCCGCTCGGCCCGCGGGTCGTGGCGCCGCTCGTGCCCGGTGGCGGACGTTTCGGGGGCGGCCGAAGTGTCGCGGCCCTACCGTCGCCCGGTGACCGTCGACGACCTCGTGATCGCGCCCGCGCCCGACACCCCACCGTGCGGACCGCCCACCCGTCACCCCGACACCGGTTGGACGGTGACCCGCCACGCCGACGTGTGGGCGGTGCTCGCCGACCCGGCCTGTCAGGTGCCCGTCGCCCCGGGTGGGGCGCCCGGCACGCTGGCCTGGCTGCGCGGCACCGTCAGCCGGTTCAGCGCCCCGCACCGGCACCCGGCCCGCCGGGCCGCCGGGGTCGCCGCGCTGGCCGCGGTCGACCACGACGAACTGCGTGCCGCCGCGGCCCGGCTCACCGGGAAGGTGCTCGACCGTGCCGGCGACCGGCTGGAGGTGATGTCCGGGCTCGCGCGCCACGTACCGCTGCGGGTGCTGGCGGCGCGGCTCGGGCTCGCCGATCCGGTGGCGGCCGTGCCGGCGGTGACCGCCGTGGCGGCGGCCTACCACCCCGGCGCCGACACGGCGCGGGTCGCCGCGGCCGACCGGGCGGTCTCGGCGCTGCTCGGGATGACGCCGCCGGGCCCGCCCGAGGCGGTGGCGAACCGGATCGGGCTGCTGGTGCAGGCATGCGACGCGACCGCCGGGCTGATCGGCGCCGCGACCGGCCACGGTCTGGCACTGCCCGCGACCGTGTCGACCGGCGACCTCGTCGCCGAGGTGCTCCGGCTCGACCCGCCGGTGCGGGGGACCCGGCGGGTCGCGGTCGCGCCGACACGGCTGGCCGGCCGCGACCTGGCGGCGGGCGAGGAGGTGCTGCTGCGCTTCGACGCCGCCAACCGGGATCCCGCTGCGCACGCCGACCCGGACCGGTTCACGCCCGGCCGGTCCGGCACGCCACTGACCTTCGGCGCGGGACCGCGCGGCTGCCCCGGCGAGCGGCACGCCGTGGCCCTGGCCACGGGGGTGGTGCGGGTGCTGCGCCACCGCTGCCGGACCGTGCCCGCCCCGCTGACCCACGAACCACACGCGCTGCTGCGCGTCCCGACGACGATCGACTTGGAGATCCGATGAACGAGCGCTGCGCCGCCTTCCACGCCCTGCACCACGCCGATCGGCCGCTGCTGCTGCCCAACGCCTGGGACCACGCAAGCGCCGCCGCGTTCGTCGCGCGCGGACATCAGGCGGTCGGCACCACGAGCCTCGGCGTAGCGGCGGCCGCGGGCCTGCCGGACGCGGCGGCGGCCACCCGGACCGAGAACGTCCGGCTGGCCCGGGCGTTGCGCAGGCTCCCGGTGCTGCTCAGCGTCGACGTGGAGGCGGGCTGCGACGACGACCCGGCGGCCGTCGCCGACCTGGCGGCCGAACTGGCCGCCCTGGGCGTCGTCGGGATCAACATCGAGGACGGCCGCGCCGACGGCACCCTCGACCCGACGGAGCTGACGGCGGCCAAGGTGGCCGCCGTCAAGGCCGCGGTGCCGGACCTGTTCGTCAACGCCCGCACCGACACGTGGTGGCTCGGCACCCCCGATCCGCTGCCGCAGGCCCTCGCCCGGGCCCGTGCCTATGCGGCCGCCGGCGCGGACGGCATCTTCGTGCCCGCGGCGCCGGACACCGGGACGATCGGCGCGCTCGTCGCCGGCATCGACCTGCCCCTGAATGTGCTGCACCGGCCGGGCGGGCCCACCCTCGCCGAACTGGGGGCGCTCGGCGTGGCCCGGGTCAGCACGGGCTCGCTGCTGTTCCGGGCCGCGCTCGGCGCCGCCCTGGACACCCTGGACGCCGTCCGGACCGGCGGCGGGTCGCACCCGGAACCGCCCTCGTACGCCGAGGTGCAGGGGTTGAGCGCGGCGTCCCGACCGTAGCGGTTCGTGCTCGGCCGCACCCCACGGCCATTCCTTAGGAGGAGATAAGAGGATTGTTCGGACTCATCCCGTCGCGCCTGATTACGGTGTGCCCAGGGCGATGCACACAGTGATGTCGTGACGGGAGAGAGGACCCGACCATGCGAGTGCCCAGCCGAAGCCCGGGACAGCAGCCCGGCTCCTCCGTCACACCCGCCGCCCCGGCCCGGCGGCGCGCGTTCTCCACCCCGACGCGGCCCGCCGCCGTGCCGGACCTCGACGCCTACCGGACGGCCGTGGCGGAGCTGCTGGTCGAGGTCGGCGCCCTGGCCGGCGCGTCCTGCACCGCCGCCCGGCAGGTGCTGATCGACGAGCGGCTGCGCGAGCCCGCGATCGCCGCCTTGCTCGACGCCACCCCGCAGGGGCTCGTCGGCGCCCGCGAGACGCTGCTGCTGGAGATGGCCCGCTACCAGCCCAACGCGCGCAGCTCCGCCGCCGACCTCACCGCGCTGGTCCGGATCTACCTGCTCTCCCGCGTCGACGTGATGTGGTGGCGCGACACCCCGACCTACCTCACCGACGCCCAGGTCGACGCCAGCCCCGAGCTGGTGGACCTGGAGTGGCTGCGCCGCCGGGACCTGCTGCGCTTCCGCTACACCGAGCAGCCGCGGACGCTGCTCCGCCGCGGGCTGCGGGCGGTGCGGCGCCGGCTGCGGCCCGACGCCACGCCGCGTACCGCCGGACTGCGGTTCCGGCGGGCCCGCCGCGAGATGGTGGCGCTGCTCAACGACATCGCCCGGCAGTTCGCCGCCAGCACCCCGCCCGCCACGCCGCCGCTGTGGGTGACCAGCCTGGTCCGCAGCGCCGAGCACCAGCACCGGCTGCGCCGACTCGGGTACGCGGCCATGATGCCCAGCGGGCACTGCCTCGGCTGGGCGGTCGACGTCGAGATGGAGTGGTTCGGCCGCTTCGGCGCGCGGGACACCCTGGCCGAGCTGTTGCTGGCCCGGCAGCGGGCCGGCGAGGTCAACGTGGTCGACGAGGGGCAGGCCTGGCACGTGTGCCTCGCGCCGGCGGCGCGGCGGCGGCTGCGCCGGGCGTACGAAGCCGAGATGGGGGTCTGAGCCGATGTGCGGCATCGCGTTGAGCCTCGGCCCCGAGGCCGATCCGACGATCTTCCGGCGGATGCTCGCCACCCTCGCCCCACGCGGCGAGGTCACCGAGACCCGCTACGAGAACGGCCTGCTCACCGGCACCCGTCGGCTGCCGATCGTGGACCGCGAACGCGCCGTGCAGCCGTGGGCCTCCGCCGACGAGCGGTGGCTGCTCTGCTACAACGGCGAGGTCTTCAACCACCCCGAGCTGCGCGCGGAACTGGTCCGGCTGGGACACCGCTTCCGCGGCACCGGCGACACCGAGGTGGTGCTCGCCGCGTTCCTGCAGTGGGGCGAGGGCATGGTGACCCGGCTGCGCGGCGAGTACGCCTTCGCCGTCGTGGAACGGGCCACCGGCCGGGCCTACCTGGTCCGGGACCCGCTCGGCGTCAAGCCGTTGTACTGGGCCCGGACGCCCAACTGCCTGCACGTCGCCAGCGAGGTCAAGGCGCTGGTCGGGCACCGCGTGCCGATCGTCGAGGTGCCGCCCGGGCACCACGGCTGGGTCGAGCCCGACGGGCCGGTCCGGCTGCGCGCGTACGTCGATCTGCTCACCCTCGGCGACGGGCTGCCGGTGGTGGACGACCCGGACGAGGCCGCCCTGCTCGTCCGTGCCGCCCTCACCGACAGCATCCGGATGCGGGTGGACACCGACCTCACCGTCGGGGTGGTGCTCTCCGGCGGGCTGGACAGCTCGCTGGCCCTGCTGCACGTGCGCGAGATGCACCCCGACTGCGTCGCGGTCACGGTGGGCGTGCCCGACAGCCCCGACGTCGCGTACGCGCGGCGGCTCGCGAAGGACCTGGGGGTGCCGCACGAGGTGGTCGAGCTGCGCCCGCGCGACATCCGGCTGGCCGACATCCGGGAGGCCATCCGGATGTCCGAGCTGACCGAGTACGGCGACATCATCAACGCGGTGGTCACCGTGCCGCTGTTTCGCCGGCTGCGGGAGCTGGGCGTGAAGGTGGTGCTCACCGGCGACGGCTCCGACGAGCTGTTCGGCGGCTACCCGATGTACCACGAGGTCGGCCCCGAGGCGTCCCGCCGGCTCTTCCTGCACAAGATCCGCAACCTCTGCCGTACGGAGTTGCAGCGCGTCGACCGGGCCAGCATGGGGCACGGGGTGGAGGCCCGCGTGCCGTTTCTCGACCTGAGCCTGGTCGAGCTGGCGATGCGGCTGCCGATCGGGCTGAAGATGCGCGACGGACAGGAGAAGTGGATCGTCCGCCGGGCCTTCGCCGACCTGCTGCCCGACTACGTCCGTCGCCGCCCGAAGAACCCGATGTCGTACTCCTCGGGGCTGCACGAGCGGGCCCGGCTCTACAAGCCGCTCTTCGCCCGGCTGCACCGCTCGTTCGGCTACCACCTGCTCGAACCGGTACGCCGCGACTTCGACAGCGTGCTGACCCGGTGCGGCAACGACCTGGACCGGGCCATCGCCGACGGCCGGGCCCGGCCCGACTACACCGTCCTGGAGCACGCCCGCGACCTGGTGGGCGCGGCGAAGTGGAACGCCGCCCCGATGGTGCGCCGGCTGGTCGGGCCGCGCCGCACGCGCGGCGACGAGGCGCCGCTGCCCGGTTGACCGCGCGCCACGTACCCCTCGCGTCGTCGGCCGGGGCGCGCCACCCACCCCTCGCGTCGCCAGCCGGGGCGCGCCTCGCGACCGGGGACGCCTCCCGCTCGGTGCGGATCAACCCGGGCGCTCGCGGGTAGTGGTCCGGGCATGGCGGCACTGGACGTGATGGTGGTCGGGCAGGTGGCGCGGGACCTCGTACTGCGGGTGGACGAGGTGCCGGAGGCCGGCGGGACCGCCCCGGTACGGCGACGGCGCGAGCTGCTCGGCGGCAAGGGGGCCAACCAGGCCGTCGGGCTGGCGCAGCTCGGCGCCGCCGTCGGTCTGCTCGGGGTGGTCGGCGACGACGAGGTGGGGGAGCGGCTGCTGGCGCTGGCGCGGGCCGACGGCATCGACGTCCAGTGGGTACGACGCCGGCCCGGCACCCCGACCGCGCTCATCGTCGACGTGGTGGACGCCGACGCCGACTGGCGCTACCTGGAGGACGTGCCCGAGGCCACCCTGCTCACCTGCGACGACGTCGCCGGGGCGGCATCCGCGCTGCGGGGCGCGCGGGCCGTACTGGTGCAGCTCCAGCAGCCGGCGCGGGCCGCCGTTGAGCGAGACGCCCACCGTGGACGACACCGGCGCCGGGGACGCCTTCGTCGCCGCGCTGACCCTCGGCGTGCTGCGCGGCGAGCCCCGGGAGCGGGTCGCCCGGCACGCGGTCGCGGCGGCCGGCGCGACCGTCGGGCATCCGGGCGGCCGGCCCGCGCTGACGCCGGAGGCGCTCCGCGCGCAGCTCGACCGGATCCCGGCCACGTGACGGGCGGTCACTTCCCTCCGGGCGGCGGCGACGGACGGTTTGTCCACCCAGGAGGGTTTTCCGCCTCCGGGGCCCGGGTATCCCGGTGGCCTGACCGAGAGGCGGGTGACTGACATGAAGCGCAACCAGTACCACGTCGTACCGAACGACGGCGGCTGGAAGGTCGAGCAGGGCAACCAGGTCGTCGGCACGTTCGACACCAAGCAACTCGCCGTCGAGGCGGGGCGCCGGGCGGCGCACGGCAACGAGCCGAGCCAGCTCGTCGTGCACACGTCCGACGGCAAGATCGAGACGGAGTACACCTACCAGGACGACCCGTACCCGCCGGCCGGCTGACCGGCGCGTCCACGCTGGACACGAACGGGCCCGACCCCCTTGGGGTCGGGCCCGTCGGCGCGTTGCGACTACCAGCTCAGGTAGCTGGGCTGGGTCTGCGCGTTCAGCTCGCGGTAGCGGACGAGGTTCGCCGTCCAGGTCCGCCAGTCGGTCAGCTTGAGGACGTCGAAGCCCTTGGCCATGTCGTTGGAGTAGATGTAGCCGTTGTAGTGGTAGGCCGACCAGGAGCCGCCGCCGACGAGCCGGTCGATCGAGATCGGACCCCGCTCCCAGAACGCGATCTCCTGCGGGTTGGCCGAGTCGGTGAAGTCCCAGACGGAGATGCCGCCCTGGTACCACGCCTGGACCATGATGTCGCGCCCGAGCACCGGGATCAGCGAGCCGTTGTGCGCCACGCAGTTCTCGGTGTCGGCGTTCATCCGGGGGATCTTGTAGTAGCTGCGGAAGACCATCGTCCGGGCGTCGCCGCGACCCGTGATGTCGTAGATGGCGTTGGCGCCCCGCTCCGGTCCGACGGCCTCGTTGCAGGTGGCCGCGCTGCCGCCGCCCAGCTCGTCGGTGAAGACCACCTTGGTGCCGGCGTTGTTGAACGTGGCCGAGTGCCAGAACGCGAAGTTGACGGTGTCCCGGACCCGGTTGATCAGCCGGGGGGCCTCCCGGTCCGAGATGTCCATCAGCACGCCGTCGCCCATGCACGCGCCAGCGGCGAGGTTCTTCTCCGGGTACGCCGTGATGTCGTGGCAGCCGGTGGTCGCCGAACCGCCGGGCCGGCCCTCGTAGCCGCCGTCCGGGAAGAGGTTCGGGGTGGCCACCACCGCCGCGTCCGTGGGCGACTTCACCGGCACCTTCACGATGGAGATGGAGTCGTGCGGGGGCTGGCAGTCGGGGAACTCCGCCCGGGGGCTGTACGAGGAGACGTACAGGTAGACGGCCTTGCGGTCCTTGCCCGGCACCAGGGTGTGGGTGTGCGATCCGCAGGCCGTCTCCACCGCCTTGACGTAGCGGGGGTTGGCCTTGTCGCTGATGTCGAAGACCTTGATGCCCTCCCAGGACGCCTTCTCCGTCGCCGGCGCGCTGGTGCTGTTGCAGGAGTCGTCGCTGCGGGAGGAGTCGGTGGAGAGGAACAGCAGGTCACCGTGGACGGAGATGTCGTTCTGCGATCCGGGGCAGTACACCTGCGACACCACCGTCGGCGCGGTCGGCCGGGAGATGTCGTAGACGACGAAGCCGTTGTAGTTGCCGGCGAAGGCGTAGCGGCCCTGGAAGGCGAGGTCGCTGTTGGTGGCGTTCAGCGGAGCCTGTTTCGGCAGGTTGGCGACCTGCCGGAGGTTGGGGCTGCTGACGATCTCGTCGACGCCCGGGATGGCGTTGGTGGTGTCCGCCGTGTCCGAGGGGGCGGACTGCGCCGCCGCGCCGGCGGTTCCCGGCGTGGCGGTGGCGACGCTGGCGAGGAGTAGACCGGCCGCGGCCAGGCTCACGGTGGTGAGCCGCCTGGCCCGCAAGGTGCGGAAACTGGTCATCGGCGACGTCCTTCGCAAGGGGGTGGCGATGGTGCACACCTTACAGTCCAAAGAGTTCCATCAATGTGACCTAAGTCACACCCAAGCCTGTTCATCGATGGATAGCATCGCCATGACCTCTACCGGGGGGAGCGGCCCGTGACCAACCCGCGCGCGCGGATCCTCGCCGTCGTCACAGCCGCGTGTCTGCTGACGGTGGCGGTCGTCCTCCTGTCCCGTTCCGCCGGCGGCCCGACCGCGGTGCTGGCGGGGCAGGCCGCCGCCCCGACGTCCGCCCCGGCCGGTCCGAGCCGACCCGCGGTGATCGTGCCCGGTCGGCCCGGCGAGACCGCCGAGGTCCGGCCCGCCGAGGAGCTGCGCGACGCCACCGCGGCCCGACACAACTCGATGGACGTCTGGTTCGTCCGGATGATGATCCCGCACCACGCCCAGGCGCTCGAGATGGCGGAGTTGGCCGGTGACCGCGCCGGCAACCCGGCCCTGCGCGCCCTCGCCGAGCGGATCCGGGCCAGCCAGGGCCCCGAGATCGGCCTGATGCGGGGCTGGTTGCAGGCGCGCGGGCTCTCCACCGAGGTGGCCGGGCACGACCACGACGGCATGCGGGGCATGCAGACGCCCGAGGCCATCCGGCAGCTCGCGGCGGCGCGGGGCGCCGAGTTCGACCGGCTCTTCGTGCGGATGATGACGGAGCACCACCAGGGCGCGGTCCAGATGGCCACGGACCTGCTCAAGGTCGGCGCCGACCTCACCCTGTCGGAGTTCGCCAACTCCGTCGCCACCGAGCAGACCGTCGAGATCGACCGGATGCGCGAACTGCTGGCCTGACCCGGTCGGGCGGCCCGGCCCCGGCCTCGGGGCGGAGTGACCCCCTGACCTGCGGCACGTACGCTGGGTGACCGTGAACCGCGCGATCCTCGGCCACCCCCTGCGCGGCGTCGCCTTCGACGCCTTCGTCTCCGCCACGGTGGCGCTCCTCGGCCTCGCCGGCATGGCGAACCAGCCCGGTGGGGGCAGGGCCACCCTGGTCGGGACCGCGATGGCGGTGGCGCTGCTGTTCCGCCGGGCCCACCCGTCGGCGGTCGCCGCCGTGGTGGCCGCCCTCGCGATGGTGCAGGTCGTCGCCGGGTGGGGGCCGCTGCCCTTCGACATCGCGGTGCTGATCGCCCTCTACAGCGTCATCAAGTACGCCGACCGGCTCCGCGACGGGGTCCTCGCCGGGATCGGTGCCGCCGTCGGGGTGGTGCTCGCCGGCCTCCAGACCTCGGGAGCCATCGCCTGGTGGGCGGCGGCCATCTACTACGGGCTGGTCACCGGGGCGGTCTGGCTGGTCGGGCTGAACGTGCGCACCCGCCGGCTCTACGTGTTCAGCCTGGAGGAGCGGGCCGCCACCCTGGAGCGGGAACGCGAGGCGGAGGCGCGCGCCGCGGTCGCGGAGGAACGCACCCGCATCGCCCGGGAACTGCACGACGTGGTGGCGCACAGCATGGCGGTGATGATCGTGCAGGCCGACGGGGCGCGGTTCACGCTCGACCGGGACCCGGAGACCGCCCGCCAGGCGGTGAAGGTGGTCGCCGACACCGGCCGGCAGGCGCTGGAGGAGATGCGCCGGCTGGTCGGCGTACTGCGGGAGCCCGACGCGCCGGACGCGCAGGCCGGTTCCGGCGCGGCCGGTGCGCCCGGCGAGGCCGGGGCGACCGCCGACCCGGCGCACCGCCGGTTGGCGCTGGCGGAGCTGCCCGCCCTGCTCGACCGGTTCCGCGCCGCCGGCCTCCGAATCCGGCACGCGGTCACCGGGGAGCCGGCGCCGATGCCGCCCGGGCTGGAACTGACCGTCTACCGGGTGGTGCAGGAGGGGCTGACCAACGCCCTGAAGCACGCCGGGGTCGGCGCCGACGTCGAGGTCACCGTCGCGCACGCCGGCGACGCCGTGGTGGTCCGGGTGGTCGACGACGGGCGCGGCCGGCCGCCGGTCAGCCCCGCGCCCTCCGGCGGGCACGGCCTGGTGGGCATGCGCGAGCGGGTCGGCGTGTACGACGGCAGCCTCACCGCGGGCCCGCGGCTCGCCGGTGGCTGGCAGGTCGAGGCGCGGTTACCGCTACCGTCGACGTCCCCGACGACGGAGGTGACGGCGGCATGACGGTCCGCGTGGTGATCGTGGACGACCAGGCGCTGGTCCGCGCCGGCTTCCGGATGGTGCTGGGCTCCCAGCCGGACCTTGAGGTCGTCGGCGAGGCGATCGACGGGGCCGACGCCCTGCGGCTGCTGGCCCGCGTCGAGGCCGACGTCGTGGTGATGGACGTGCGGATGCCGACCATGGACGGGGTGGAGGCGACCCGCCGGATCTGCCGGGATCGTCCCGCCGGACCGCCCCGGGTGCTGGTGCTCACCACCTTCGACACCGAGGCCGACGCCTTCGCCGCGCTCCAGGCGGGCGCCAGCGGCTTCCTGCTCAAGAACGTCCCGCCCGAGGAGCTGCTGGCGGCCATCCGGGTGGTCGCCCGGGGCGACTCGGTGGTCGCCCCGCCCATCACCCGGCGGCTGCTCGACCGGTTCGCCGGCCGGCTCGGCCCCGGGCCCGCCGAGGACCCCCGGATCGGCCAGCTCACCGAACGCGAGCGGGAGATCCTCCTGCTGGTGGCGCAGGGCCTCTCCAACGCGGAGATCGCCGCCCGGGTGCACGTCGCCGAGGCCACCGTGAAGACGCACGTCGGGCGGATCCTCGCCAAGCTCCAGCTCCGCGACCGGGTGCAGGCCGTGGTGCTGGCGTACGAGACGGGGCTGGTCACCCCCGGGGGCTGAGCCGGTCTACGACCCAGGTCGTACGGGCCCACCCCGTCAGGGGCTCCCAAGGTCGCAGCGGGATCACCACGCGCGGGTGGACGCGGCCGGACCGGCGGCGCCCATAGCGTCGGAGACGTCCCAGCCACGATCTCCACGGGGAGCTCCACGTGTCCGTCGCACCTCCCGCGCACGCCACCGCCGGCGTCGCGGTCACCGCCCGCGGCCTGTCCAAGCGGTACGGCGCCGGCCAGGCCGCCGTCGTCGCCCTCGACGGGGTCGACGTCGGCTTCGCCGCCGGCCGGTTCACCGCCATCATGGGCCCCTCCGGCTCCGGGAAGTCCACCCTCATGCACTGCCTCGCCGGCCTGGACCGGCCCACCTCCGGCAGCGTGCGCATCGGCGACGCCGATCTCGCCGGCCTCGACGACAAGCGGCTCACCCTGCTGCGCCGCGACCGGGTCGGCTTCGTGTTCCAGAAGTTCAACCTGCTGCCGGCGCTGACCGCCGAGGAGAACATCGTGCTGCCCCTGGCGATCGCCGGCCGGCGGCCGGAGCCGGCCTGGCTGCGCCAGGTCGTCGCCGCGGTGGGGCTCACCGACCGGCTGCGCCACCGTCCCGCCGAGCTCTCCGGCGGCCAGCAGCAGCGGGTGGCGGTCGCCCGCGCCCTGATCACCAAGCCGTGGGTGATCTTCGCCGACGAGCCGACCGGCAACCTGGACTCCCACTCCGGCGCCGAGGTGCTGCGCCTGCTCCGCGAGGCGGTCGACACCCTCGGCCAGACGGTGATCATGGTGACCCACGACCCGTCGGCCGCCGGGCACGCCGACCGGGTGGTCTTCCTCGCCGATGGCCGGCCGGTACGCGACCTCACCGCGCCGACCGCCGAGCGCGTGCTCGACGCGCTCGCAGGCCTCGACCCGGCGCGCGTACCGGCCACCGGCCGCGAGGCGGTGACCCGGTGATCAGGACGACCCTGCGCCAGCTCCGCGCCGAGGCACTGCGCCTGATGCTCTCCTCGCTGGCCATCGTGCTCGGCGTCGCGTTCATCGCCGGCACGCTGATCTTCGTCGACGGGATGCGCACCGGCGCGTACGAGCGGGCCGGGGCGTTCGACAGGCACACCGACCTCGCCGTCCACTCCACCACCGACGACCCGTTGCCGGCCGCGCTGGTCGAGAAGGTGCGCTCCGTCGACGGGGTCGCCGCCGCCGAGGGGGAGCTGCTCGGCTCCGGCGGCGTCGTCGGCGCCGACGGCCGCCCCGTGCTCGGCTACGCCGTCCTCGCCGCCATCCCCGTCGACGAGGCGCTGCGCTCGTACGACGTGGTGGCCGGCCGGCTGCCCGACCGCCCCGGCGAGGTGGTGCTGGACGCGCCCACCGCAGCGGAGGAGGGCTTCGCCCTCGGCGCGCCCGTACGTGTCGGCGGCGGCGGGGGAGCGGCCCGCCCGTACACGCTTGTCGGCACGGTCGACGTGGCCGGCACCGCCCGCGACGTCGGCGGTCCGTTCATCGGCCTGGTCGGCGCGGACGCCCTCGCGGTGACCGGCCAACGCGGCTACGACCGGATCATGGTGGCCGCCCGGCCGGGCACGACCGACGAGGCGCTGGCCGGACGGGCCGCCGAGGCCGTCGGCGCCGGCGCGACCGTCAAGACCCGGCAGCGGATCCTCGACGACGCCGTGACCGACGCGGTCCGCGACCTCCAGCAGTTCAACATGGCGCTGCTGACCTTCGCCGGGGTCGCGGTCGTGGTCGCCGGGTTCGTCATCGCCAACACCTTCGCGATCGTGCTGGCGCAGCGGACCCGGCGGACCGCGCTGCTGCGGCTGGTCGGCGCGACCAGGGGCCAGCTGTTCCGCGCCGCGCTGCTGGAGGCCGCGCTGCTCGGGCTGGCCGCCTCCGCGGCCGGCGTGCTGATCGGCGTCGCCCTGGCCGGCGGCATGAACCAGGTGATGGTGCGGCTCGACGCGCCGGCCCCCGGCGGGCTCACCGTCACCGCGTCGACCGTGCTGGTCAGCCTGCTCCTCGGCACGGCGATCACGATGGGCGCCGCCCTGCTGCCCGCGTGGCGGGGCACCCGGATCGCCCCGGTCGCCGCGCTCACCGACGCGGCCGTCCAACCCGCCCGGGGCGCCGGCCGGCTCCGGCTGACCGTCGGGGCGCTGGTCTTCGCCGCCGGGATCGCCGCGCTGGTCGGCGCCGCGTACGCCGTCCAGGTGGTGCTCGTGGCCGCCGGTGGCGTGCTCACCTTCTTCGGCATCGTGCTCTTCGGCCCGGTGCTCGTGCCGGCGCTCGTCCGGGTGTTGGGGTGGCCGGCCCGCCGGCTGTTCGGCGCCACCGCCGGCCTGGCCGTGGCGAACGCCGTACGCAATCCGCGCCGGATCGCCGCGACCGCCACGGCCCTGGTGATCGGGATCGGTCTGGTGTCGGCCTTCGTGGTCGGCGCCCGCAGCACCAAGGACGGCATCGAGCGCAGCGTGGACGCCGAGATCGGGGTCGACTGGCTGGTCACCGGGATCGGCGGGAGCCTGCCGGCGCCACTCGTGGCCGAGCTGCGCGCCCGGCCCGAACTGGCGGTGGTGCACGAGCGGCGCGGCGCCGTCGCCGCCGGCGTGCAGATCCAGGCCGCGCACCCCGCACTGGTGGCCCGGACGCTGACGGGCGTCGTGGCGGGGGACGTCGACCGGCTGGGACCCGGGTGGGTGCTGGTGCACCGGGAGCTGGCCGAGGCCCGGGGCTGGACGACCGGTTCCACCGTCACCGTGCGCGGCCGGTCGTTGCGGGTGGCCGCGGTCGTCACCGCCGACGGACCGGCACTCGCCGGCAGCCCCGTCCCCGACGGTCACGTGATCGACGTGGTGGACGCCGACTTCGCCGCGCTATTTCCCGACGAGCGGGGCTTCCTGGCCGAGATCGACCCCGCCGACGGGGTCTCCGCCGATCGGGCCCGGGCCGCCGTCGAGTCGGTGGTCGCCCGGTACCCGACGGCCAACCTGATGGACCAGGGCGCGTACAAGAAGATGCTCACCGCCACGGTCGACATGCTGCTCGCCCTCGTCACCGCGCTGCTGGGCCTGGCCGTGGTGATCGCGCTGGTCGGGGTCGCCAACACGCTGAGCCTGTCGGTGGTGGAACGGACCCGGGAGAACGCCGTGCTGCGGGCGGTCGGCCTGACCCGGGGGCGGATGCGCGCCATGCTGGCCGTCGAGGCGGTGCTGACGGCGCTTGTCGGCGCGCTGCTCGGGGTGGGCCTCGGCACCGGCGTCAGCGCCGCCGCGATGGCACTGCTGGCCCGGATCAGCGGCGACTTCGCGGTGGTGCTGCCGGTGGGGCAGCTGGGTCTGATCCTCGGGGTCGCGGTGCTGGCCGCCCTGGTCGCCTCGGTGCTGCCGGCGCGCCGGGCGCTGTCCCGGCCGGTGGTCGAGGCGCTCGGCGACCAGTGACAGCCGCCGGCCGGTCCCGTCGCCCGTCCGGGTGCCGGGACCGGCCAGCGGTGCCGGGCCTACAGGCGTTCCACCACCGGGCCGGCACACCGGTTGCGGGTGTCGAAGACGTACCGGGCGTGCCGGGTCACCAGGTCGTAGTCGAAGTCGTCGTGGTCGGTGACCACCACCACCGCGTCCGCCGCGCGCACCTCCCGCTCGGTCAGCTCCACCACGAGCACGCCGCCCGGGATCTGGTGCGGCTCCGCGTACGGCTCCACCGCCCGGACCTCCGCGCCGAGGGCCTGCAGGCGCTGGGCCACGTCGACGGCGGGGGAGTCCCGCATGTCACCGGTGTTCTTCTTGTACGCCAGCCCGAGCAGCAGCAGCCGGGCCCCGCTGACGGCGCGACCGGCCCGGTTCAGCCCGTTCATGACCCGTCGGGCCACGTGCTCGGGCATCTCGTGGTTGACGTCGTTGGCCAGCTCGATGAACCGGAACTGCCGCCCGAGGCGCCGCTTGACCTGCCAGGACAGGTAGCACGGGTCGATCGGCAGGCAGTGCCCGCCGACGCCCGGGCCGGGCCGGAACGGCATGAAGCCGAACGGCTTGCTCTCCGCCGCCTCGATCGCCTGCCAGACGTCGATGTCGAGGTGGTGGGAGAGCATCGTCAGCTCGTTGATCAGGGCGATGTTCACCTGGCGGAACGTGTTCTCGATCAGCTTGGTCAGCTCCGCCACCCGGGTGGAGTCCACCGGCACGGTCCGTTCCACGAGCCGGCGGTAGAACCCGTCCACCCGGGCGAGGGCGACCGCGTCCATCCCGGAGACCACCTTCGGGGTGTTCTCCAGGCGCCAGGTCGGGTTGCCCGGGTCGATCCGCTCGGGGCTGTAGCCCAGGTGGAAGTCGCCCGGGCTGAGCAGCCCGCTGGCCGACTCCAGCAGCGGGCGCAGCAGCTCCTCCGTGGTGCCGGGATAGGTGGTGGACTCCAGGATCACCGTGCAGCCCGGCCGCACGTACGGGCCGATGCCGACGCCGGCCTGCTCCACGAAGCTGAGGTCGGGCGTGCCGTCGCGCAGCGGCGTGGGCACCGTGATCACGCAGATGTCGAAGCCCTCCGCGTCGGTGTACGCCGTGCTCGGCCGGTACCGGCCGCTGCCCAGCGCGCGACCCAGCCGGTCGGCGGGGATGTCCTCGACGAACGACTCACCTGACGCGAGCCGCTTGATCCGGTCGGCGTCGACGGGGGGGGCCCCCACCACCCCGCCCCCCCCCCCCGCCCCCCCGGGCCCCCCCCGGCCCCCCCCCCCCCCCGCCCCGGGGGGGCCCCCGAAGAAACACAACCCCCCGCGCCCGCGGGCC
>NZ_JBICUN010000003.1:0-219478 GCF_043198195.1 Micromonospora sp. NPDC048868 | reverse complement strand
GGGGGGGCCGGGCCCCCCGCCCCCCCCCGGGCGCCCCCGCGGGGGGGGGGGGGCCGGCCCCCCCCCCCCCCCCCCGCGCCGGGGGGGGGGGGGCGGGGGGGGGGGCCCCCCCCCCCCCCCCCCACGTCCAGGCCGGCCTCGACGGCTCGCATGGCCAGCGGCAGGCCGACGTATCCCTGGCCGATGACGACCAACTTCTCAACGCTCACCCGGGCTCCTGAGGCAGAGGGCGGAAAGTGCCTGCTCAGGAGCCTAGAGTGATTTCTGTGCCCGTACGTCCGGTTTGGGGTTATCGGTGCCAGTGGGACTGGGCGTCGCGGAAGGGCCGGGGCTCAGACCACCGGCGGATTGGCCGGCTCGACCGGGGTGGTCTGGGTCGGGGTCGGCTCCGTCGGCGGCGTGGTCTGCGTCGGGGCGGTGCTGGTGCTTGGCGTCGCCACCGGCGGATCGTCGGTCTTCGTGGGATCGGGCGACTCCGGAGCCGCCGACCCGCTCGGCTGGGGCGAGACCGGCGGCGCGGTGGCCGACGGCGAGGGGCTGGCGGTGGAGCCGGTGGGCCGGAACGGCCGGCCGGGGTCGACCGGGGCGTCCTCCTGCTTCACCGGCGCCTCGGCGCCGCCGCTCGGCTCCGCGGCCGGGGTGGTCGCCTGCGGGACCTTGACCGCCGGCGCGTCGGCCTCGCGCGACGCGCCGAGCGCCGCGCCGAGGCCGGCCAGCGCCACCAGCACCGCCGTGGCCGCGCCGACCAGGGTGCCGCGTCGCCTCCGGCGGGCCACGCTCGCGGCGACCGGCACGTCGGTGCGGGTGCCCGGGTCGACGCCGCCCGCCGCCGCGGCGGCGGGCACCATGGCGGTCGGCGCGGAGGGGTCGGACACGGCGGCGCGGGCGGCCTCGGCCATCGCCGCCGCGCTGCTGAACCGGTCGGCCGGGTCCTTGGCCAGGGCGCGGGAGACCAGCGCGCGGACCGCCTCCGGCACGTCGTGCGGCAACTCCGGCGGCTCGTCGTCGAGGTGGCGCACGGCGACCTGCAGCGGGTTGTCGCCGGTGAACGGCGGGCTGCCGCTCAGGCAGCAGTAGGTCACCGCGCCGAGGGCGTAGATGTCGGTCGCGCCGGACACCGGCCGGCCGGCGGCCTGCTCCGGCGCCATGTAGAGCGCGGTGCCCGGCACGGCGTTCGTGCTGGTGATGCTGGTGATGTTTGTCGACCGGGCGACGCCGAAGTCGACAAGCACGACACTGCCGTCCTCCTGCACCAGCAGGTTGCTCGGCTTGACGTCGCGGTGCACGATCCCGCCGAGGTGCGCGGCGTGCAGCGCCTGCGCGACCTGCGCGACGATCGCCATCGTCTCGGCCACGTCGAGACGCCCGACGGCCTCGATCCGCTTGGACAGCGGCTGGCCGGTCACGAACTCCATGACCAGGTAGTCGGCCCGCCCGCCGTCGGGCAGGTCGTCCTCGCCGCTGTCGAAGACCTGGACGATGCCAGGGTGGCGCAGGGCGGCCATGATCCGGGCCTCGGCACGGAAGCGGGCGATGAAGTCGGGGTCGGAGACCAGCGCCGGCAGCAGGACCTTGACCGCGACCTGCCGGCCGAGGACGAGGTCCTTGCCCCGCCAGACGTCGCCCATGCCGCCCGTGGCGACACGCTCGTCCAGGCGGTAGCGACCGCTGAGTACGACCTCCGATGACAACACAGCATTACCGTACCCAGGCCGGCGGGGATCGGCGCGCCGCGTGCCGTCGGGCCGGCCCGCGCCGCCCGCGTGGTGGGGGCGGCGGGACCGGACCCGCCTCGGATAGGCTGTGAGCGTCCGTGGACCGTGTGTGACGACATTCCCCTCATGTCCGTCGTGGGCTGGTCGAATGCGCCGCCGCCCGCGCCCGCAGATGGCGTGCAGCGTCCCGGGCCGCCGTGCCGTTACGGCGACGGGCCGGCCGAACGGCTAGATAATTCTCACTCTTCTGCCCACCGGGGCGGGCTTGCCCGATCGACCCGGCGCTCCTAGCGTTAGCCCGACTCGGGCCCGCCCCACGGCGTCGCCGCGGCACCTGCGCCATCGGCCGTGCCGCCACGGCAGGAGTCCAGACGTACGGTCCGGGCGACGCGGTCCCGGGCGTGATCAGGTCAGCGGGGGGCTGAGGGTGCGGGATCAGGTCCGTTTGCCGGACCGTGCTTGCCTCGCGCACGCCCACGTGGGCGTGCGCCGCCTGCGCGTGTCCACGGGACGGAAGCGGCGACCACATGGCCGGTGAGCTGAACGAGGCCGTCGTGGCGGCGCAGGCCGGCGACGAGGACGCCTTCCGCTTCCTCTACCGCAGCCTCCAGCCCGGCCTGCTCCGGTACCTGACCGCCCTGGTCGGCGCGGACGCCGAGGACGTCGCCTCGGAGACCTGGTTGCAGGTCTCCCGCGACCTGCCCAGCTTCACCGGCGGCGAGTTCCGGGCCTGGACGGTCACCATCGCCCGCAACCGGGCCATGGACCACCTGCGCCGGCAGCGCCGCCGTCCCGCGCTGCCCGTGCCGGTGCAGGCGCTCGCCGAACTGGCCGGCGACGCCGACACGGCCGAACGGGCCGGCGAGACGATCGGCACCGAGGCGGCGCTCGCGCTGATCGCCACCCTGCCGCCCCGCGAGGCCGAGGCCGTCCTGCTGCGCGCCGTCGTCGGGCTGGACGCCGAGACCGCCGGGCGGGTACTCGGCCGCCGGGCCGGTGCCGTGCGCACCGCCGCCCACCGGGGGCTGCGCCGGCTCGCCGTCCTGATGGAGCAACGCTACGACCCGAGCCGATCGCCGGCCGCCCCCGAGGCCGCCGCGGCGCCCCGACCGCGCACCGGCCGGCGGCAGGCGTCGCACGCCGAACCGGCGGACGGTTGACGTGAGGGGATCCAGGATGTTCTTTCGCCGGACCGAGCGGCCCGCCGCCCGCGGCGCGTCCGACCGGCTGCTCGACGCCGCCCGCGCGGATGCCTCCCGTACGCCGGACGCCGAGCCGCTCGCCCGGCTGCTCTCCGCCGCCGCCGCCCCCGCCCGCCCCGGCGAACTGGCCGGGGAGGAGGACGCCCTGGCGGCCTTCCGGGCGGCGCGTGCGGCCGGCCCCGCCGCCGGAGCCGTGCCGTCGCCACGCCGGCGCCGGTTCACCGCCGGCGCCATGGCCTGGGCCGCGGGGATCGCGGTCACCGCGACCGCGGGCGCCGCCTTCGCCGCCGTCACGCTGGATCGGGCCGACGACCCGGCCCCGCCGCCCCGCCCCGCCACCCCGACCCCGGCGCCGGCTACCACCGGCCCGCACCGGGACGGATCGACCGGCGACCCCGGTGGCCGCCCCACCGGGACCCCGCCCCGCCCCTCCGCCGCCCCGACCTCGGGCGCACCCGCCCCCGGCAGAACCGCCGGCGACGCGCCGGGAGCGCAGGGGAACGCCGAACAACTGCGCGGACTCTGCCGGGCGTACCTGGCCAAGAAGCCGGCGCAGCGGGAGAAGGCCCTGGACACCCCCTCGTTCGCGCACCTGGTGACCGCGGCGGGCGGCCGGGAGCAGGTCGAAGGCTTCTGCGGGCAACTGCTGCCCGACGCGGCGGCGAAGGAGTCGCCCGACAAGCCGCCGAAGAAGGGGCCGAGCCCGACCCCGACTGCGACCGCGACCGACTGACGCCCCTCGCGGTCGGTCCCCGCCGCTGATTTTCCCGGCCCCTCGTGACGGGCCGGGAGAGGCCGTTTGCGCTGCACGTTCCGGCCGGCCGCGCGGAATTCGTCTGCTAGACAGGAGTGCGTGGGGCCACCGACGCCCGCGCCGATGACGGTGGGTGGCGTTACGGTGACACCGAACGGAAGTCGGCCGGGAAGGGGGCCCATGCCGTGGTGACGTCGCCGGAGCTCGACCGGACCACCGTCCTGCGGGAGTCCGCCGCCGCCGAGGGCCACCTCGCGCGCATCTGCTTCAAGACCGGTCCACCGACCCACACCGGCGTCGAACTCGAATGGACCGTGCACGACGCCGCCGACCCCGCCCGCCCGGTCGACGGCGAGCGGCTCCGGGCGGCACTGGGGCGGCACAGCCCCCGCACCCTCGACCGCGCGAGCCCCGCCGAACCGCTCCCGCACGGTGGCACCGTGACCGTGGAGCCCGGCGGGCAGTTGGAGATCTCCACCGCGCCACGCTCCTCGCTCGCCACCCTCATCCACGCCACCGACGGCGACATCGCCGTGCTGAACGGCCTGCTCGACGCCGCCGGGCTGGTCCTCGGGCGCACCGGCATAGACCCGCACCGGCCACCCCGCCCGGTGGTCGAGGGCCCCCGCTACCGCGCCATGCGCCACGTCTTCGACCGGCGCGGCCCGGCCGGCCGGACGATGATGTACAGCACGGCCGGTCTCCAGGTCTGCCTCGACGCCGGGGAGCCGGACCACCTGCCGGAGCGCTGGGCGGCGGTGCACGCGCTCGGGCCGCCCCTGCTGGCCGCGTTCGCCACGGCCGACCGGCACGCCGGGCGCAGCACCGGCTGGGCGTCCGCCCGGATGGCCGCCTGGTACGGCATCGACCCGGCCCGCACCCGTCCCGTGTGGACGCCGGAGACCGACACCGACCCGGTCACGGCCTGGACCAGCTACGTCCTCGCCGCGCCACTGCTCTGCGTGCGCGGCGACGGCCCGGACTGGACGCCGCCGCCGGGGATCACGTTCGCCGACTGGATCGACGGGGCGCTGCCCCGGCCGCCCACCACCGACGACCTCGACTACCACGTGAGCACCCTCTTCCCGCCGGTGCGACCCCGGGGCTACCTGGAGCTGCGCTACCTCGACACGCAGCCCGGCCGGGGCTGGCTGCTCCCGCTCGCGGTGCTGGCCGTCCTGCTCGCCGACCCGGGCACGGTCCGCGCGGCCCGCGCCGTCGCCGGGCCGGTGGCGCACCGCTGGCACGCCGCCGCCCGCCACGGCCTGCGCGACCCGGCGCTGGCCGCCGCGGCGGCGGACCTGTTCGACCTGGCCCTCGCGGCCCTGCCCCGGCTCGACCTGCCGGCGGCCCTGCACGACGACATCGACCGAGGCGTACGGCGGCGACGCGACGCCGCGGGGAGGAGTCACCGGTGACCGGAACGACCACGCGCCCGGCGGGCCCGGAGCAGTTGCGCAGCCGGATCGCGGTGGAACTCGAACGCGCCCGCGCCCGCACCGCCCTGCTGACCGAGGCGGTCGACGAGGCCGACCTGACGCGGCAGCACTCGCCGCTGATGTCCCCGCTGGTCTGGGACCTCGCCCACGTGGGCAACCAGGAGGAACTCTGGCTGGTCCGGGACGTGGGCGGGCGGGAGCCCGTCCGGCGGGACATCGACGACCTGTACGACGCGTTCAAGCAGCCCCGCCGGGACCGCCCGACGCTGCCGCTGCTGCCCCCGCGGGAGGCCCGCGCCTACCTGCTCACCGTCCGGGACAAGGTGCTCGACCTGCTGGACCGGGTCGCGTTCACCGAGCGGCCGCTGGTCGCCGACGGCTTCGCCTTCGGCATGATCGTGCAGCACGAGCAGCAGCACGACGAGACGATGCTCGCCACCCACCAGCTGCGCGCCGGCCCGGCGGTGCTGCACGCCCCGCCGCCGCCGGAACCGACGGCCAGGGTCGACGGCGAGGTGCTGGTGCCGGCCGGCGAGTTCACCATGGGCACCGACACCGACCCGTGGGCGCTGGACAACGAGCGCCCCGCCCACCGGGTCCACCTGCCGGCGTACGCCATCGACGCCGCGCCGGTGACCAACGGGCGCTACCGCGAGTTCATCGCCGACGGCGGCTACGACGACCCGCGCTGGTGGAGCCCGGCCGGCTGGCGACACCGCCGGGAGGCGGAGCTGGTCGCGCCGATGCACTGGCGACGCGACGGCGACGGCTGGGCCTACCGGCGGTTCGGGCGGTGGGCGCCGGTCCGCGACGACGAGCCCGTGGTGCACGTCTGCTACCACGAGGCGCGGGCCTACGCGGCCTGGGCCGGCAAGCGGCTGCCGACCGAGGCGGAGTGGGAGAAGGCGGCCCGCTGGGATCCGGCCTCCGGCCGCTCCCGCCGCTACCCGTGGGGCGACGACGACCCCACCGCCGAGCACGCCAACCTGGGCCAGCGGCACCTGTGGCCCGCCCCGGTGGGCGCCTTCCCGGCCGGCGCCTCGCCGCTGGGAGTGCACCAGCTCATCGGCGACGTGTGGGAGTGGACCTCCACGCCGTTCCGGGGGCACCCGGGCTTCACCGCGTTCCCCTACCGCGAATACTCGGAGGTCTTCTTCGGCGACGAGCACCGGGTGCTGCGCGGCGGGTCGTTCGGCACGGACCGGGCCGCCTGCCGGGGCACCTTCCGCAACTGGGACTTCCCGATCCGGCGGCAGATCTTCAGCGGTTTCCGCTGCGCGCGGGACGCCCGGCCGGAGGAGTCGCAGCCGTGAGGACGGGGCGGCCGGACGGTTGGGCCGGAGCAGGCACCCTGTTCCGGGGCCGGCCCCCGGGGCGGGGCGACATCGGCGGCCGGCGTCCGGGCCGCCCCGCCGGGCGGGACGGTGTCGCCTGATGTGTCGCCACCTGGCCTACCTGGGGCCGCCGGTCACCCTGCGGGAGCTGCTGTTCGACCCGCCGTACTCGCTCGTGCGGCAGTCCTGGGCGCCCCGCGACATGCGCGGCGGCGGGACGATCAACGCCGACGGCTTCGGCGTCGGCTGGTACCCGGGCGACGGTGAGCCGGTGCGCTACCGACGGTCGCAGCCGATCTGGAGCGACCCGACAATCGCCCAGCTCGCGCAGGTCACCTCGGCCGGCGCGGTGCTGGCCGCCGTCCGCTCCGCCACGGTGGGCATGGCGGTCCTCGACGGGGCCGCCGCCCCGTTCGCCGAGGGGCGGTGGCTGTTCAGCCACAACGGGGTCGTGCGGGGTTGGCCCGACTCGATGGTTCCGCTCGCCGCCACCCTGCCCGTACGCGACCTGCTCACCCTCGACGCGGCCACCGACTCGGCGCTGGTGTGGGCGCTGGTGCGGCACCGGCTGCGGGCCGGGGTGAAGCCGGCGCGGGCGGTCGCCGAGACCGTGACGGCGGTGGCCGGGGCCGCGCCCGGGTCCCGGCTCAACCTGCTGCTCACCGACGGGCGCACCGTGGTGGCCAGCGTGGCCGGGCACGCGCTGTCGATCCGCGCGACGCCGGCCTCGGTGCTGCTGGCGTCCGAACCGCACGACGACGACCCCGGCTGGCAGGCGGTGCCGGAGGGGCAACTGGTGGAGGCCACGGCGACGGGGGTACGCGTCCGCGCCCTCGCCGAGGTCTGACCGCCGGCCGACAGGACGTTCCACCCGACGACGAAGGGGATGACATGAGCGCGGAGCCGCTGGAGATCCACCTGGAGGAGCAGGACCTGGGCCGCAGCCTGCGGGAGGACGTCCGCACCGGCCTGACGGCCGAGGAGAAGTGGCTGCCCCCCAAGTGGTTCTACGACGCCCGCGGCAGCGAGCTGTTCGAGGAGATCACCCGCCTGCCGGAGTACTACCCGACCCGCGCCGAGCGCGCGGTGCTGGCCGAGCGGGCTGCCACGATCGCCGAGCTGACCGGGGCGAAGACGCTGATCGAGCTCGGTTCGGGCTCGTCGGAGAAGACCCGGCTGCTGCTGGACGCGTTCACCCGCCGGGGCGGGCTCGGCACGTTCGTGCCGCTGGACGTGTCGGTCAGCGCGCTGCGGCAGTCCACCGCCGAGATCGCCGCCGACTACCCCGGGCTGCGGGTGCGCGGCATCGTGGGGGACTTCACCCGCCACCTGGACCGCCTGCCGACCGGTGGGCGCCGGCTGGTGCTCTTCCTGGGCGGCACGATCGGCAACCTCCTGCCGGCCGAGCGGGCGCGGTTCCTCGCCGCGATGCGGGCCGCGCTGGAGCCGGGGGACTGGCTGCTGATCGGCACCGACCTGGTCAAGGACCCGGCGGTGGTCGTGCCGGCGTACGACGACGCGGCCGGGGTCACCGCCGAGTTCAACCGCAACGTGCTGCGGGTGGTCAACCGGGAGCTGGGCGCCGACTTCGATCCCGCGGGGTTCGCCCACGTCGCGCTCTGGGACGCCGAGCGGGAGTGGATCGAGATGCGGCTGCGGGCGCGGCGGCCGATGCGCGTACGGGTGCTGGACCTGACGGTCACCTTCGCCGAGGGCGAGGAGCTGCGCACGGAGGTGTCGGCGAAGTTCCGGCCCGAGGGGATCGCGGCCGAGCTGGGCTCGGCCCGCTTCGCGGCCCAGGACTTCTGGACCGATCCGGCCGGCCTCTTCGGCGTCACCCTGGCCCGTGCCGAGTGACGGGTGCGGCCGCGCCAGGTGACCGGCGGGTGAGCATCTTCACCCGCCGGAGCCGGCCCGATCGGTGATCGGTTAGGCTGGGCGACGCGAAGGGGAGTAGCCCCCAATGTCGTGGTCGACACACTGGTGCGTTCCGCATCCGGCCACGCGGCCTCGTCATCCGAGGCGGGCGAGACCTTCGACCCAGGCTGTTGCAGCCGGGTCGAGGGCGCCCCGTACCTCCTCCCGGCATGATCCGGAAGGATGTCATGGAAGGTTTCCTCGTCGCGCTGGTCGTCAGCTTCGGCGTCATCTTCGTCGCCGAGCTGGGGGACAAGTCCCAGCTGATGGCCCTGACCTTCGCCACCCGCTTCAAGACCGTGCCGGTCCTGATCGGGATCACCATCGCCACCGCCGTGGTGCACCTGGCCTCGGTGGCGATCGGCTACGGGCTCGGCGCCGCGCTGCCGACGGAGTGGATCTCGCTCGTCGCGGGCCTGGCGTTCCTCGGTTTCGGCGCGTGGACCCTGCGCGGTGACTCGCTCACCGAGGAGGAGAAGCGCAAGGCCGAGAAGAGCAGCAAGTCCGCCATCGTCGCGGTGTCGGTCGCGTTCTTCCTGGCCGAGCTGGGCGACAAGACCATGCTCGCCACCATCACCCTCGCCACCCAGTACGGCTGGTTCGGCACCTGGCTCGGCTCGACGATCGGCATGGTGGCGGCGGACGCGCTCGCCATCCTCGTCGGGCGGATGCTCGGCAAGCGGCTGCCCGAGAAGACCATCAAGTACGGCGCCGCGGTGCTCTTCGCGATCTGCGGACTCTGGCTGATCCTGGAGGCCGTCACGCAGCTCACCTGACGCCCGGCCACCGCCCCGGCCGGCACGCGGCCCACCCGACGCCGACTACCGCCCCGCTGGCCGGGTATCGCCAGCGGATGGGCGTCGAGGAGATCCTGCGCCACGGCTACCAGGGCCTGGTCACGGCGGTGGAGGTCGCCGGGGCGGTGGTCATCTTCGTCGGGGCGGCGTGGGCGGCGCTGCGGTTCGTGGTCGAGGGACTGCGGCACCGCAGCGCCGCCGTGTTCACCCCGATCCGACTCTCCCTGGGGCGGTTCCTCACCCTCGGGCTGGAGTTCCAGCTCGCGGCGGACATCCTGCGTACGGCGGTCTCGCCGACCTTCACCCAGATCGGCCAGCTGGCGGCCATCGCCGCGATCCGGACCGCGCTGAACTACTTCCTGGGCCGGGAGATCCGCCAGGAGCAGCAGCAGGTCCGGGAGTCGGAGCGCGTCCGGTGATCCGTGCCCTGGTCACCGTCACCACCGCCCTCGCCACCCTGGCCGGGCTGGCGGTGCTGCTCGGCACGGGTTCCTGGCGGTGCGCGATGCGGGTGCTGCTGGACCTGCTGACCGCCGCCGGGCTGCTGCGGCTGGCCGGCGGCCAGGGCTGGACGGCCCTGGCCGCGGCGGCGGCGATCGTCCTGCTGCGCCGGCTGCTCTGGGCCGCGCTCACGGCCAGCGGGCCGGCCGGACCGCCGGGGAGGGTCCGACGTCCGTCGGCGCCGGACGCGGCCGGATGGCCGACGCCGGGCCGGCACCGCCAGCAGTAACGGCAGGCCGGGCGACCGGCCCGGCGGCCCGGCCGGCCCGCTGGCCGTGAGCGCCCGGCGGCCCGGCCCGGCGGCCCGGCCCGGCGGCCCGGCCCGGCGGCCTGGCCCGGCGCGGCGGCCGGCGCTGAGCGAGCCGTGCCCGGTGCGGTGCCCCGTCCGGGGGCGCGGCGGCCGGTTCAGCCCTGCCCGCGCTGGTAGACGTCCGGCACGCCGTCGCGGTCGGCGTCCACCCGCTCCGCCGCCGCGATCCGCCGGTAGGCGGCGTTGCGCCGCACCAGCACGGCCGTGGCGAGCAACGCGGAGATCACCGAGCCGGTCAGCACGGCCACTTTGACGTTGCCGGCGGCGGCGCTGTCGGGGCCGAACGCGAGTTCGCCGATCAGCAGGGAGACGGTGAACCCGATCCCGGCGAGCAGCGCCACGCCGAGCAGGTCCGTCCAGGTGATGTCCTCGTCGAGCTGCGCGCGGGTGAACCGGGCGAGCAGGAACGTCGAGCCGAAGATCCCGACGACCTTGCCGAGCACCAGACCGGCGACGACGCCGATCACGATCGGGTCGGTGACGATGGCCCCCAGGCCGGCGCCCCGCAGCGACACCCCGGCCGCGAAGAACGCGAAGATCGGCACGGCGAAACCGGCCGAGACGGGGCGCCAGCGGTGCTCCAGGTGTTCGGCGAGCCCGTGCGCGTCGCCGGCCTTGCCCCGCAGGACGGGCACGGTGAAACCCAGCAGGACGCCCGCCACGGTGGCGTGCACCCCGGAGGCGTGCATGAGGACCCATGCGGTGGCCGCCAACGGGATCAGCGCCCACCACCACGTCCTGCGCCGCTGCACGAGCAGGCCGAAGAGGGCGATGGGGACCAGGGCGGCGAGCAGCGGCAGCGGGCTGAAGTCGGCGGTGTAGAAGATCGCGATGATGGTGATGGCGAGCAGGTCGTCGACCACCGCCAGGGTCAGCAGGAAGGCGCGCAGGCCCTGCGGCAGGTGCGAGCCGATGACCGCGAGGACGGCGAGGGCGAAGGCGATGTCCGTCGCGGTGGGGATGGCCCACCCCCGCAGCCCGTCCCCGCCGGCGGCGAGGTTGACCGCGAGGTAGATCAGGGCGGGCGCCGCCATGCCGCCGACCGCCGCGATCACGGGCAGCGCCGCCCGGCGAGGGTCGCGCAGTTCGCCCGCGACGAACTCGCGCTTGAGTTCGAGCCCGACGACGAAGAAGAAGATCGCCAGGAGGCCGTCGGCGGCCCAGGCGGCGAGGTCCAGATCCAGGTGCAGGGCCGCGCCGCCCGGCCAGGGCACCCAGGCGCCGAGGGCGGCGTAGGAGGATTCCCAGGGCGAGTTCGCCCAGGTGAGCGCGATCATCGCGCCGAGCAGCAGGAGCCCGCCGCCGACGGTCTCGGTCCGCAGCACGTCGGCCAGGAACCGGGCCTCCGGCCAGGACGTACGCGAGAAGAAACGCCGGTTCGGGCGGGGGCGGTCGGCTGGCGGTTTGCGGTCGGTCATGCGCGGTTCCACCTCGGTCTTGGGCAGCATCAGACGACGCCGACCAGGCTTCCCGGCACACCATTGCCGACCCTATCCAGCACAGGCGTGACCGGCGAGTCGGGGCGGCTCATTGCCGCCGAGGTCACGCCCGCTCGGTTTTCCCCGCCACCCGGGACGCCGTCCGCCCGTTTGTCCGGTGGTGGGTCGGGCGCCGATGTCAAGGGGTGAAAATACGTAACTCGGGACATAAGGCGTATGAGTCGCTTTAATGGTTTCACGAGATTAAGTCGACCTTGGGGGTTTTCGTGAAGTTCTTTGGCGTTACCGGCCTGGTACGGAGGCGCGCCTGATGGACCTGTACCGCCAACTCCGCCTCGTGCGTCGGCACTGGTGGATCGTGCTCCTCACCGTCATGGTCGCGCTCGGCGTCACCGCGCTCGTCACCGTCCGGGCGCAGCCCCGCTACGTCGCCTCGGTGACCTTCTTCGTCACCACGCCCAGCCAGGGCGTCACCGACGCCTACCAGGGCGGCCTCTTCCTCCAGCAGCGGGTCAAGTCCTACGCGGAACTGCTGACCAGCGACCGCCTCGCGCAGAGCGTGGTCGCCGAGGCTCCGGTCGGGCTCACCGCCGAGGAGGTCCAGCGCCGGGTCAGCACCTCCACCGAGACCGGCACCGTGCTGCTGCGCGCGTCGGTGACCGACACGGACCAGAGCCGGGCTCTGAAGGTCACCGAGGTGCTCTCCGCGCAGTTCGTCCAGCTGGTGCAGAAGGTGGAGACGACCCAGGACGGCAAGGCCGGCCCGATCAGGATCGAGGTGGTCAGCGGGCCCCGGGTCACCCCGACGCCCGTCTCGCCGCAGCCGGTCCGCAACTTCGCCGTCGGTACGCTGCTCGGCCTGCTCGCCGGCGTGGGCCTGGCGATCCTGCGCGGGGTCGCCGACGTCCGCCTGCGCGACGCCGCCGGCCTCCGGCGTACCACCGGCAGCCCGCTGCTCGGCGAGATCCCCTTCGAGAGCACCGCGAAGTCGGAGCCGTTGATCGTCGGCGCGGCGGCGAACTCCGCCCGGGCCGAGGCGGTGCGCAAGCTGCGCACCAACCTGCGCTTCGTCGACGTGCACGAGCCCGCCCGCGTCATCGCGGTCACCAGCGCCCTGCAGGGCGAGGGCAAGACCACGCTCTCCTGCAACCTGGCGATCGCCCTGGCCGAGGCCGGCTGGCGGGTGCTGCTGGTCGACGCCGACCTGCGCCGCCCGAAGGTCGCCGACTACCTGGGGCTCGACGCGGGCATCGGGCTGACCGACGTGCTGGTCGGCGACGTCCAGGTCGGCGACGTGGTCCAGCGCTGGGGCGACAAGTCCCTGCTGGTGCTCCCGAGCGGCTCGGCGCCGCCCAACCCCAGTGAGCTGCTCGGCTCCAAGGCGATGGCGGACCTGCTGCTCGCCCTGCGCGAGTCCGCCGACATCGTCATCATCGACACCGCCCCGCTGCTGGCCGTGACGGACGGCGTGGTGGTGGCCGTGCAGGCCGACGGCGCGCTCCTGGTCTCCCAGCAGGGCCGCACCTCCCGCAGCCAGGTGGCGCAGGCCGCCCGCGCCCTGAACTCGGTCTCCGTCCGGCTGCTCGGCTGCGTGCTGAACATGGCGAAGGTGGCCAAGGCGGAGGCGTACCAGTACGAGGCCTACCGGGTGGTCTCCGCCGCCGCGACGCCGGAGGTGCCCGCCGACGCGACCCCGTCCGCCCGGCACGCGGAGCGGGTCGACGGCGTCGTCAGCGACCGTACGCAGGAACTCACCCGGCTGTCGCGATGAGCGCCGCGAGGGGTCGCATCGACCGTTCGATCTCCTCCGCGCAGCGTCGGAAGTCGGCGGCGGTGCCGCCGATCGGGTCCCGCAGGTCGTCCGCGTCCCCGGTGGCGGGTTGCAGCCGCCCCCGGGCGCGGGCGGCCGCCTCGACCGCCGCCCGCAGTGGACCGTCGGCCGGATCCGTCGTCGGGTCGGCGGCCGAGGCCAGCCGGCCGAACTGGCGGAGGGTGAACGTCCGGTGCAGCGCGGCCGGCGCGAGGGCGGTGCACACCGAGCGCTGGCGGCGCGTGGCCGTGAGCACCAGCGTCGCCCCGGCCAGGTGCTCCGGGCGCAGCCGGCGGCTGCGGAAGTCGGTGGGATCCCCGCCGGTCTCGGCCGCCAGGTCCGCCGCGTGCGGGTGCATCGGCAGGTCGTCGACGGCGTCCGTGCCGGCGCTGGCGACCGTCACCGCGCGCCCGGCCAGCAGGCGACGGGCGATGTACTCGGCCATCGGTGACCGGCACAGGTTGGCGTGGCAGACGAACAACACCCGGTCGACCATGCGGACCCCTCTCGTCGGTGCCGTCGCGGACGGTGGCGCCGCGCCGGCCGCCGGCCGTCGGAGCCGGCCGGACGTGGAGGGGATGTCGGCATCGTACGCGGGCCGGACGACTCCACGGCACGGTGCCGCGCCGAGGAGTCCCGGCCGGACGGAGGTGGGTCGGTGAGGATCGGGATCCTGTCGTACCACTTCCCGCCCGAGCCGGCGTTCATCCCGGGCAGTCTCGCCGAGGAACTCGCCGTCCGGGGGCACGAGGTGAAGGTGCTGACCGGCTTCCCCGACTATCCCGGCGGCCACGTCTACCCGGGCTGGCGGCAGCGCTGGCGGTACGAGACCCACAGCGAGCGGCTGACGGTCCGGCGGGTCCCGCGCTACTCCGCCGGGGACGGGTCGCTGCGCGGCCGGATGGCCGGCCACCTGTCGTTCGCCGGCAGCGCGACGGTGACCGGACGGTGGTTCCTGGCCGACGTCGACGCCCTCTACGTCCACCTGCCGCCGGCGAACGCCTTCGCCGCGGCGGGCCTGCTCCGCCTGCTGGGCCGGGTGCCGACCGTCGTGCACGTGCAGGACGTCTGGGCGGAGGACGAGCCGGTCGGGGCCGAGAACGGGCGGTGGGCCGGGCGGATCGCCGCCGCGATGGCGCGGGTCTACCGGGCCGCGGACGGGATCGCGGTCGCCGCGCCGTCGCTGCGCGACCGGGTCGTCGAGGCGGGTGTGGACCCGGCCCGGGTGCGGGTGGTGCTCAACTGGACCGACGAGCGGATCTTCCACCCCGCCCGGCCCAGCCGCGCGGCTCACCGGCTGGTCCGGCGCGACGAGCGGTGCGTGGTGATGCACGCCGGCACCATCGGCGCCCGGCAGGGCCTGGAGACCGCGGTACGGGCGGCGGCGGCACTGGACCACACCGTGGACCTCGTCCTGGTGGGCTCGGGCGCGGACGAGCGGCGGGTGCGGGGGCTCGCCGCCGACCTGCGGGCCGAGAACGTGCGCTTCGTGGAGCGGCGGTCTCCGCCGGACATGCCGGACCTGTACGCCGCCGCCGACTACCAGCTCGTCATGCTGCGGGACCTGCCCGAGCTGCGCAGCACCCTGCCGGCGAAGCTCCAGGCGGCGTTCTCCTGCGCCGTGCCCGTGGTGGCCTCCGCCGGCGGCGACACCGCGGACCTGGTGGAACGGGCCCGGGCGGGGCTCTCCTGCCCGCCGGGGGACTGGGCGAGCCTCGCCGACCGGTTCTGGCTGGCCGCCACCATCCCGCCGCCCGCCCGGGCGGACATGGGCCGGCGCGGCCGGGAGGCGTACCTGCGGGAGATGTCGATGTCGGCGGGTGTGGACCGGATCGAACGGCTGCTGTACGAGGCGGCCGCCGGGTGCCCCGACGGTCGGTGAACGGCGAGCGGGGCTCGCATACCGGTCAACCGCGTCATCTTCGGGCGAAAACGATCGTTAGCAGTGTGGAGCGGCAGCGGACCGGGGTCCGCCCGCCGTTCCCCAGGAAGGACGTGTGGTGTGACGGAGAGCGCGAGACCGCGTCGACGGCGTGGTCGTTCCCGCCGGCGGCGGCAGCTGCGCCGGGCCCTGCTCGCCGCCCTCGTGGTGGGTTCGCTGCTGCTGCTGACCGGTGGCTGGGTGGGCTTCCGGGGCTGGCAGGCCCGCGCCCACCTGCTCAACGCCGCCGGCCTGGCCCGGGAGCTCAGCGCCCAGGTGGTCGGGGGCGACACCGCCCGGGCGCAGCGCACCCTCGCGGCGCTGCAGGAGCAGTCCGGCAGCGCCCGGGCGGCGACCGGTGACCCCGGCTGGTGGGTCGGGCGGCACACCCCGTACGCGGGGGACAACCTGGCGGCCGTCCGGCAGATCTCGGTGGCCATCGACGACCTGGCCCGGCAGGCGTTCCCGCCGCTGCTGCGCGCCGACCTGACCAGCCTGGTGCCGGCGGGCGGGCGGCTGGACGTGGGTCGGCTGCGGACCCTGTCGGCCGAGCTGGCCAGGGTCAACGCCACGGTGCAGGGTGCCCGGGACAGCCTCGCGACGGTGCCCACCGAGGGCCTGGTCGGACAGGTCCGGCAGGCGCTCGGCGACCTGCGGGGCGAGATCGACCGGCTGGCCGGCCTGACCGCCGCCGCGAGCGAGGCCACCCGGGTGCTGCCGGGGCTGCTGGGCGCCGACGGTCCCCGCACCTACCTGGTGGTCTCCCAGAACCCCGCCGAGCTGCGCGCCACCGGCGGGATGATCGGCGCGTACGCGGTCATCCACGCGGCCGACGGCCGGGTCCGGATGGGACGGCAGGGCACCAGCAGCACGCTGGGCCGGTTCCAGCCGCCGCTGAAGGTGCCCGCCGAGGTGCGCAGCCTCTGGGCCGACCTGCCCGGGATCTATCCGGCCGACGTGAACCTCACCCCGCACTTCCCGACTGCCGCCGCCCTCTACCGGGAGATGTTCCGCCGGCGTACGGGCACGACCGTGGACGGGGTGCTCGCCGTCGACCCGGTGGTGCTGTCGTACCTGCTCAGGGCCACCGGGCCGGTGATGGTGCCGGGGGGTGTCCCGCTGGCCGCCGAGAAGGTCGTGCAGACGGTGCTCAGCGACAGCTACCAGCGGATGGACAACGAGGAACAGGACGCCTTCTTCGCCGCCTCCGCCGCCGCCGTGTTCGACGCGCTGGTCACGAAGAATGTAGACCCGAAGGCGTTATTGTCCTCATTTGACCGTGCTGTCACTGAACGCCGGATATTGTTCTGGAGTGCCCGACATGAAGAGCAACGGAAGATCGGCGACAGCCGGTTGGCCGGGGCGCTTCCGGAGAAGGACACCGTGCCCACGGTCGGCGTGTTCCTCAACGACGGCAGCGGCGCGAAGCTCGGCTACTACCTCCGGCCGTCGGCGACCCTGGCGGTCGGCGACTGCCGGCCCGACGGCCGCCGGGAACTTCGACTCCGGGTCACCCTGCGCTCGTCGGCGCCGAAGTCGGGCCTCAGCGAGTCGGTCCTCGGCCTCGGTCTGGCCGGTGACCCGTACACCGTCCGCACGTTGGTGTCGGTGCACAGCCCCGCCGGCGGGGCTGTGCTCGCCGCCCGTCTGGACGGCGTCGAGACGGCGGTGGGCAGCGGCACCGAACGGCGCCGCCAGGTGAGCACCGCCAACGTCGAGGTCGGCCCGGGGGGCTCCCGCACGTTGGAGGTCACCGTCCTGACCGCGACCACCGGCGTCGGTACCGCCGAGCTGTGGCTGACCCCCACCGCCACCCCATGGACCACCCAAGTTGTTTCCGCACCAAGCTGTGATCAGTAGGAGGGAACCAATCATGCGGCTATCCCGCATCATCATGGCGCTCACGGTCGGTCTGGCCGTGCTGGCCGTGCCGACCGCAGCGGGGGCGGCGCAGCCGCAGCCGACGCCGGGCACCGGCACGCCACAACCACCGATCTACCCGCCGGGCGGCACCCCGACACCGACACTCACGGTCACCCCGCCGACCGTCGTGGTCGGCCAGACCGCCACCCTGATCGGCCGGGGCTGGGGGCCGGGCGAGACGGTGATCATCACCGTCAGCACGTCGCCGCTCGCCGCCGCCGTGCCGGGCGCCGACCAGGCGCGCCGCAGCGACGGCGAGATCGTCGCCATGGCGCCGGTCTCGTTCCAGCAGGCACCCCAGCCGAACCCCAGGACCCTGGAGGTCACGGCTGACGACGACGGCTACTTCCGCACCACCTACACGCCGCGTCACCACGGCACGTACACCTTCCGGGCCGAAGGCCAGACGTACCACCGGGTGGCGACCGCGACGCTGACCGTGCTCAAGAAGCACACGCCGCCGCTGCCCGTCACGGGCGACAGCCTGAGCACCCCGATGAAGTTCGGCGGCGGCCTCGTCGGCGCCGGCGCGGTGCTCCTGCTGCTGTCGCTGGTCTGGCGCAAGCGCCACCGCTTCGGCATGGGAGCCGCGCGCTGACGGTGAAGCTCCCCTTCGGGCAGTGCCCGGACATCGCGAACGACTGGCGCCCGTCGGAGATCTCCGACGGGCGCCAGCCCGTCCCGTACCGCCTCGGTCGCCCCGCCGCGCCGGCCCACCCGATCCGCCGCGGCCCGCCTGGGGGAGGCCGGCCGGGCACCCTCGGCCAGCAGGCGGCGGCATGGCACCATGGCCGTGTCCTCCGTGGCCGGGGACACGACAGCGATGGAGTCGGGATGACAGGAGTGGCCGGCGCGCCGGTGCCGGGACTGGCGCCACTGTGGACGCACGACCCGGTGACCGCCGGCCCGTACCGGCTGGTCGGTCGGCTGGGCGCGGGTGGCCAGGGTGTGGTCTACCTGGGCGAGGACGACCAGGGCCACCAGGTGGCCGTAAAGATGATCAACATCGACCTGAGTGACCTGCGGGCGCGGTCGCAGTTCATGAAGGAGATCGCCGCGGCGCGCCGCGTCGTGCCGTTCTGCACCGCGCAGGTGCTCTTCGCCGAGGTCGACGGCGAACGCCCCTACGTGGTCAGCGAGTTCATCGAGGGCCCGACCCTCTACCGGCACGTCCGCGAGCAGGGCCCGGTCGCCGGCAACGCGCTGCACCGCCTCGCCGTCGGTACGGCCACCGCGCTCGCCGCGATCCACCGCTGCGACGTCGTGCACTGCGACCTGAAGCCCGACAACGTGGTGCTCGGCCGGGACGGCCCTCGCGTGATCGACTTCGGCATCGCCCGCGCCCTGGGCGTCACCGAGACGGTCACCAGCCGGGTGCTGGGGACCACCGCGTACATGGCCCCGGAGCGGTTCCGCAACGACTCCATCGGGCCACCCTGCGACGTCTTCGCCTGGGCCGCCACCATCGCCTTCGCCGCCGGGGGCCGGCCGCCGTTCGGCACCGACTCGCTCTTCGCGGTGATGCACCGGGTGCTCAACGAGCCGCCCGACCTGCCCGCGCTGCCACCGGGCCTCGACGAGCTGATCAGGCAGTGCCTGGCCAAGGACCCGGCGGAGCGGCCGGAGGCCGAAGAGGTGCTGATGCGGCTGCTCGGGCAGGACGTCCGGGACGCGGGCCCGCTGCGCCGGGAGACCGTGCTCCAACTCGGCAACGAGACCGCCGGCGCGCCGACGCCGAATGAGCCGCTGCCGTTGCCCCGTGTCGCGCCGGACGCGTCGACGGCGACGCCGGAATCGACGTCGCCGACGCGCCTCGAACGGACGTCGCAGAGTCCGTCCACGGCCTCCCCGCCCGCCGACCGGGCGGGCGGCGGCTGGGGGCGGCGGCTCCGTCGTGAGTCGACCGACGCCTGGGGCATCTCGACCGCGATCTTCCTCGGCTCGGTCGGCGCCGCGGCCGGCTACGTCGCGTCGAGCGCGGTGGAGGCGGCCGCGGCGACCGGGGCGGCCACCTTCGTCGTGGTCTACGCGGTTCGGCTGCTGGTCGCGACGGCGCTCGGCGACCGCCCCTGACCGAGGGGCGCGGGTGGGCGGGGGGCGGTTCGTCCCGGACGCCGGGTCGGGCGCTGCCGGTGGCACCGCACCGATAGGTTGACTGCCACCAGTTGACCGCCGAGGAGGACGTCGCCATGGCCCCAGCCCCGCCGCGCGCACGACAGTGGTTGCCGTACACCGCGGCCGTCACCGCTGGGCTGCTGGTCATCGTCGGGGCGTTCGTGCTCGTCCGGCAGCGGGACGCGGGCACCGACCGGCCCCGGGCCGACTGTGCCGTCCGCCTGGACGTGAACTCCTCGACCGAGAAGGCGGCGCTGCTGGTCGAGCTGGCGAAGCGGTACAACGACAGCGACCGGTCGCTCGACGGCGGCGGCTGCGCCCAGGTGCACGTCAGCGCCCTGAACTCGGGCAAGGCCACCGAGGTGCTGGCCGCCGGCTGGAGCGGCACCGGCCTGCCGCAGCCGCAGGTCTGGTTGCCGACGTCGAGCCTCTGGACGGGCCAGCTGCGGCTGCTCGACGAGGCCGCCGGGCGGGCGCCGCAGACCCCGGGCCGCTACCCGTCGATCGCCAACAGCCCGCTTGTCATCGCGATGCCGCAGCCCAAGGGCGAGCTGGTACGCCAGCGCGGGCCGCTGGGCTGGGGGGAGATCCTCGGCCTCTCCGGGCGGCAGGGCTGGGCGGGCTTCGGCAAACCGGAGTGGGGTCGGTTCACCTTCGGCAAGGACAACCCGAACCTCTCGACCTCGGGGCTGGCGGCGACCATCGCCACCTACTACGCCGCCGCGCAGCGCTCCAGCGACCTCACCACGTCGGACCTGGCGGATCCGAAGGTGACCCGGTTCGTCCGGCAGATCGAGGCCAACGTGTCGCACTACAGCGACGACTCGGTGGAGCTGCTGCGCGACCTCGCCGAGGCCGACCTGGCTGGTACAGGCGCCGGCGCCGGCGACATGAGCGCCATCGTCATGCAGGAGGAGCTGGTCCACCTCTACAACGAGGGCGGGCTGAGCCCGCGGCAGGAGGGCCAGGAGCGCGGCCCCCGGCCGAAGGTGCCGCTGGTCGCCGTACACCCGAAGGAAGGCACCTTCAACCTGGACCACCCCTTCGTGGTGCTCCCCTCCGCCGACGAACGGCAGCGCGCGGCGGCGGACGACTTCCTGAAGTTCCTGACCGCGGACGACCAGCAGGAAAGCTTCGTCCGCCTCGGCTTCCGCGACCACGAGCGCCGCGCCTCGGCGGGGCTGCTCGCCAGCGTCGGCGCCGAGCCCACCGGCGGGCTGACCTACTTCGCGCCGCCGAACCCGGGAGTGGTCGAGGCGATGCTGACCGGCTGGAGCACGCTGCGCAAGAAGGCCAACATCCTGATCGCGCTGGACACCTCCGGGTCGATGCAGGAACGGGTCGGCGACCGCACCCGCTTCCAGGTCGCGTCGGCGGCAGCGGCCAAGGGGCTCGCGCTGCTCAACTCCGAGGACCGGGTCGGGCTCTGGTCGTTCTCCTCGGAGACCTCGAAGCGGCCCGACGGCCCCTACCGGGAGGAGGTCCGGCTCGGCGACTTCGACCAGAAGCGCATCAACAGCCGGATCGCCGGCCTGCACGTCGCGGGGGACACGGCGCTCTACGCGACGGTCCGGGCCGCCCACGAGCAGGTGCTCGAGCGGTACGACCCGGACCGGATCAACGCCGTCGTCGTGCTGACCGACGGCAAGAACGAGTACGCCCGGGACAACGACCTGGCCCGGCTGCTCGCCGACGTGGCCTTGGACCCGCGGCGCCCGGTGAAGGTCTTCTGCATCGCCTTCGACGGGGATTCGGACTTCGCCACGCTGGACCGGATCGCCAAGGCGTCGTCGGGCAAGGCGTTCGACGCCACCGACCCCGCCATGATCGACGAGGCGTTCGTGAAGCTGGTCAGCAGCTTCTGAGCCGCCGGCGCCGCCGGGGCGTGACGACGCGCGTCGGCCGCGGCGGCGCTGGCACGGCGGACCGGCCGCCCCGTCAGATCAGGCCGTGGGCCAGCATCGCCTCCGCCACCCGGCGGAACCCGTCGATGTTGGCCCCGGCCACGTAGTCGCCGGGCAGCCCGTACTCCTCGGCCGTGCTCCAGCAGCGGTCGTGGATGTTGCGCATGATGTCACGCAGCCGCTGCTCCGACTCGGCGAACGTCCACGAGTCCCGGCTGGCGTTCTGCTGCATCTCCAGCGCGCTGACCGCCACGCCGCCGGCGTTGGCCGCCTTGCCCGGCGCGAAGCGCACCCCGGCCCGGCCGAGGATGCGTACCGCCTCCGGCGTGGTGGGCATGTTCGCGCCCTCCACCACCGCGACGCAGCCGCCGGCCACGAGCGCCGCGGCCTCCGCGCCGCCGATCTCGTTCTGCGTCGCGCACGGCAGTGCCAGCTCGCAGGGCACCTCCCAGACGGTACGGCCGGAGACCGCCACCGCGTGCGGCACGTGCCGGGCGTAGTCGTCGAGCCGGGCCCGGCGCTGCTCCTTCAGCTCCCGCAGCAGCTCCAGGTCGATGCCCTTGTCGTCGAGGACGTAGCCGGACGAGTCGGAGCAGGCGACCACCCGCCCGCCGAGCTGGTGCACCTTCTCGATCGCGTAGATCGCCACGTTGCCGGAGCCGGAGACCACGACCCGCTTGCCCTCCAGGCTGTCCCCGGTCTGCCGGAGCATCTCGTCGGCGAAGAAGACCGCCCCGTAGCCGGTCGCCTCGCGGCGCACCTGCGCGCCCCCGTACGCCAGGCCCTTGCCGGTCAGCACCCCCGACTCGTACCGGTTGGTGATCCGCTTGTACTGGCCGAACAGGTAACCGATCTCCCGGCCGCCCACGCCGATGTCCCCGGCCGGCACGTCGGTCTCCGCGCCGATGTGCCGGTACAGCTCGGTCATGAAGCTCTGGCAGAACCGCATCACCTCCCGGTCCGAGCGACCCTTCGGGTCGAAGTCCGCGCCGCCCTTGCCGCCACCGATCGACAGCCCGGTCAACGCGTTCTTGAAGATCTGCTCGAAGCCCAGGAACTTCACGATCCCGAGGTAGACCGACGGGTGGAAGCGCAGCCCGCCCTTGTACGGCCCGAGCGCGCTGTTGAACTCCACCCGGAAGCCCCGGTTGACCTGGATCCGGCCGCGGTCGTCCTCCCACGGCACCCGGAAGATGACCTGCCGCTCCGGCTCGCAGATCCGTTCGATGATCCGCGCCTCGGCGTACTCGGGGTGTCTGGCCAGCGCCGGGCCGATGCTCTCCAGCACCTCGCGTACCGCTTGGTGGAATTCCGGCTCGCCCGGATTGCGGGCGACCACGCTGGTGAACACCGTCTCCACGGTCTCCGGCATACGACACGTCCCTTCACTTGCGCTGGTAGACCCTGTTGCTACCACCCGGACCCGGTTACCCGCCAACCGTCCCGCGATACGGACCGTGACCTCCGTCCGGTTCACTGGTCGCGTGGACGAGTCGATCTGGGACGCGGTTCGGGCCTCGCGCGGCTGGTTGGACGCCGCCAACGGCACCGGACAGACCGAAATGACCTGCCGGATGCTCAAGCTGACCGAGGAGGCGGGGGAGGCGGCGAGCGCCTGGATCGGTCTGCTCGGCCAGAACCCGCGCAAGGGCGTCACGCACAGCCGCGAGGACGTGGCGGCGGAACTGGCGGACGCGGCGTTCACCGCGCTGGTCGCCATCGAGAGCCTCGGGCTGGACTCCCGTCTCGTGCTCGGCGCGTGCGCCAGAAAGGCCCGCGCCCGCGTCGGTCCGCCTCCCACCTGAACCGCCGCGCCCGCGTCGGTCCGCCTCCCGCCTGAGCCGCCGTACCCGCGTCGGTCCCGCCTCCCGGGCTGAGTCGCCGCCCGCCGGGGCCGCATCCCGGGCTGGGCCGCCGCGCCCGCGTGATGTCGACTTCCGGCTGGGGCGCTGTGCACCCGCCGGGTCGCCGCGTTTCCGGCGCGGCGGCCCACCGGCGCCTGTCGGGACGTCAGAGGCCGTGGCGACGGTCGCCCACCACCTGCTCGCAGAGCGCCGCCTCCGAGCGCGCGGAGAACGGGGCGCGACGGGCAGCCACGGCCCGGCGGGTCTCCTCGGCGACCAGATCGGCGTTGATCTGGGCCGCGACGACCACACCGGCCGCCGCGGCGGCACCGACCTGGGCCGCCGGATCGGTGACGTTGCCGGCGACCCACACCCCGGGCACGTCGGTGCGGCCCGTCGCGTCGGAGGGGACGTGCTCGCCGACCCCCGCCGGGTGTGCTGCGGGCCGCAGCCCGAGCGCCGCGAGGAAGCCGGCGCGCGCCACCATCCGCGACGAGACGGCCAGCGCCTCCCGGCGTACGAGAGTGCCGTCGCCCAGCCGTGCGCCCACGAGGCGGTCGTCGGCGACCTTCAGGGACGTGACCTCGCCGTCGACCACGCGGATCTTCCGGGCAGCCAGCTGCTCCGCCTGCTCGTCGGAGAGCGCCATGGTGTGCTGGAAGTACGTGACGTCGGCGCTCAACTGCCGGAACAGCAGCGCCTGGTGCACCGAGAACGGCCCGCTGGCCAGCACGCCGATGGCCCGGTCGCGGACCTCCCAGCCGTGGCAGTACGGGCAGTGCAGCACGTCCCTGCCCCAGCGCTCCCGCAGTCCCGGGACGTCCGGCAGCTCGTCCACCAGCCCGGTGGCCACCAGCAGCCGGCGCGCGCGGACCGTCCGACCGTCGGCCAGCGTCACCGTGAAGCCGTCGTCGTCGCGTTTCGCGGCGGCGACCTCGCCGGTGACCACCCGGCCACCGTAGCCGCGTACCTCCGTCCGGCCGCGTTCCAGCAGCTCGGCCGGCCGGATCCCCTCGCGGGCCAGCAACCCGTGCACGCCCTCGGCCGGGGCGTTGCGCGGCGCGCCCGAGTCGAGCACCACCACCGACCGTCGCACCCGGGCCAGCGTCAGCGCCCCGCTCAACCCCGCGGCGCCACCCCCGATCACCACCACGTCGTAGCTGCCGTCCAACCGATCGGTCACCGTGACCACCTCCCGCGACCACGATGCGGTCGCCGCTACCACGGTGGCAAACATTGTTGCCATAGTGGCAAGATGGCGGCATGGACGACGACCTGGACCAGACGCTCGGCGCGGTCGGTCCCCGGCTGCGCGCGCTGCGCCGGCAGCGGGAGACCACCCTGGCCGACCTGTCGGCGGCGACCGGCATCTCGGTGAGCACGCTCTCCCGGCTGGAGTCCGGTTCCCGCCGGCCCACCCTCGAACTGCTCCTCCCGCTGGCCAGGGCGCACGGCGTCACGCTCGACGAACTCGTCGACGCCCCGTCCACCGGCGACCCGCGCGTCCACCTGCGCCCGGTCACCCGCCACGGGATGACCATGCTGCCCCTGACCCGCCGGCCCGGCGGCATCCAGGCGTACAAGCTGGTGATCCCGGGCGGCGGTCGCAGGGCGGAGCCCGATCCGCAGACCCATGAGGGCTACGAGTGGCTCTACGTCCTCAACGGGCGGCTGCGGGTCATCCTCGGCGACCAGGACCTCGTGCTCACGCCGGGGGAGGCGGCGGAGTTCGACACCCGCGTACCGCACTGGTTCGGGTCGGCCGACGCCGAGCCGGTCGAGTTCCTCAGCCTCTTCGGCAGACAGGGCGAACGCGCCCACCTCCGCGCCCGCCCGAAAACCGAACCCCAATCCCAACCCTGACCCTCAACCCCCACCCCGCGCCCCTCCCTCCCCGCCATCCCCTGTTGATCATGAAGTTGTTGCCGCTTCTGGAGATCGAATCGGTCGATAACTTCATGATCAACATGGGGATTGAGGGCGCGGCGGGGCGGCGGGGGAGCGGGGCGGACGTGAGGATGGGGGGATGAGTGACGTACGGGTGTGGGGCGAGCAGGCCGGGGTCGTCGTACTGCCGAGTGGGGCGCGGGTGCGGGGACGACGGATCGCGGACGAGGCGTCGCCCGCCGACTTCGCCCTGCTGCTGGCGCCCGGGCCGACACCCGCCTGGCCGCACCGGCGGATCCGGTGGCCCGACTTCTGGGTGCCGGTCGACCGGGCGGACGCGATCGACGCGCTGACCGAGGCCCTGCGTCGCGCCCACGACGGCGAACGCGTCGAGGTGGCCTGCCGGGGCGGCACCGGGCGTACGGGCACCGCGCTGGCGGCGCTGGCGATCCTCGACGGGCTGCCGCCCGAGCAGGCGGTGGACTGGGTACGCGCCACCTACCGCCCGCGGGCCGTGGAGACGCCCTGGCAGCGTCGCTGGCTGCGCCGCCTCACCTGACGCACCGCAGCGGTGACTCCCTGCGCCGGGGCAGGCGGGCGCGGCGGGTTGTGGTGCTTGTCATCGGACGTGTTTGGGCAGGTCACAGGGGGTAGGAGCGGCCGCACCCCAATCTCCGAGGCAGGTACCAGGCACCATGGCTCCACCCCGCATCCCCGTCCGCCAGCACGGCGCCCACCGGGCGCCGGCCCGCCCGGCGTCGGTGACCGCCCGCACCGTGGCGTCGCTGGCCGTTCTCGTCGTACTCGCCACGCTCTTCCTCGACGCCCTGCTGATCATCGTCGGGCTGCTCACTCCGGTCGCGGCGTCGGTGTCGCCGTTACGGCGTTGGGCGCGCCGGCTGGCGGCGCCGTCCGCCCGGGCGGTCCCCGTGTCGGGACGCTGACCGCCCGGCGGGCGACCCCGGGCACCGCCCCGGCCAGGCAACCGGGGATGTGGACCCGGGCGGCCGAGGGCGATGCGATCCGGGCCGGAGGGCGATGCGGTCCGGGGCCGGACGCGACCGGCCCGGGGTGTGGCGTCCGGAGGGTCGCCGCCGTCCGGCCAAGGGCTCAGCGGCCCACGTACTCGCGCAGGTGACGGGCGGTCAGCGTGTCGCCGTGGGCGACCAGGTCGGCCGGCGTGCCGGTGAAGACGATCCGGCCACCGTCGTGTCCCGCCCCCGGGCCGAGGTCGATCAGCCAGTCGGCGTGCGCCATGACCGCCTGGTGGTGCTCGATGACGACGACGGTGTTGCCGGCGTCGACCAGCCGGTCCAGCAGGGCGAGCAGTTGGTCCACGTCGGCCAGGTGCAGGCCGGTGGTCGGCTCGTCCAGGACGTACGTGCTCCCGCTGTCGGCCATGCGGATGGCCAGCTTGAGCCGCTGCCGCTCGCCGCCGGAGAGCGTGTTGAGCGGCTGGCCCAGGGTGAGGTAGCCGAGCCCGACGTCGACCAGCCGGTCGAGGATCGCCCGGGCGGGGCCGCCGGGGAAGAAGTCCCGGGCCTCCGTGGCCGGCATCGCGAGCACCTCGCTGATGTTCTTCCCGCGCAGGCGGTAGGTGAGCACCTCGTCGGTGAAGCGTCGCCCCTCGCACCGCTCGCAGACCGAGGCGACGCCGGCCATCATCGCCAGGTCGGTGTAGACCAGGCCGATGCCCTTGCAGGTGGGGCAGGCGCCTTCGGAGTTGGCGCTGAACAGCGCGGCCTTGACCCCGTTGGCCTTGGCGAAGGCGGTGCGGATCGGGTCCAGCAGGCCGGTGTAGGTGGCCGGGTTGCTGCGCCGGGAACCCCGGATCGGCGACTGGTCGACGACCACCACGCCGTCGCGGCGGTGCAGCGAGCCGTGGATCAGTGAGCTCTTGCCGGAGCCGGCCACCCCGGTCACCACGGTCAGCACCCCGAGCGGGATGTCGACGTCGACCTCGCGCAGGTTGTGCAGGTCGGCGTTGCGGATCGACAGTTGGCCGGCCGGCCGGCGTACGTGCTCGCGCAGGCGTACCCGGTGGTCGAGGTGCCGGCCGGTGAGGGTGTCGGAGCGGCGCAGGCCGGCGACGTCACCGGTGAAGCAGATCCGACCGCCGGCCGTGCCGGCCCCGGGCCCGAGATCGACCACGTGGTCGGCGATGGCGATCGTCTCGGGCTTGTGCTCGACGACCAGCACCGTGTTGCCCTTGTCGCGCAGGCGCAGCAGCAGGTCGTTCATCCGGGCGATGTCGTGCGGGTGCAGGCCGACCGTCGGTTCGTCGAAGACGTACGTGACGTCGGAGAGGCTGGAGCCGAGGTGCCGGACCATCTTCACCCGCTGCGCCTCGCCGCCGGAGAGGGTGGCGGACTCGCGGTCCAGGCTGAGGTAGCCCAGGCCGATCTCGACCAGCGAGTCGAGCAGGTCGCGCAGGTTGCCGGTCAGCGGGGCGACCGACGGGTCGTCGATGGCGCGGACGAACCCGGCCAGGTCGCTGATCTGCATCGCCGAGCACTCGGCGATGTTGCGCCCGGCGATCCGGGACGAGAGCGCCGCCGCGTTGAGCCGGGTCCCGCCGCAGTCGGCGCAGGTGGTGAAGGTGACCGCCCGGTCGACGAACGCCCGGATGTGCGCCTGCATCGACTCGCGGTCCTTGCTCAGGTAGAGCCGGCGCACCTTGACCGCCAGGCCCTCGTACGTCCAGTTGTTGCTGCCCACCTTGATCTTCGTGGACGGCTTGTGGAGGAAGTCCTCCCACTGCTGCGGCGTGTAGTCCTGGAGCTTCGTGTCGGGGTCGAACAGCCCGGAGTGGACGATGGTCTGCCAGTACCACGAGTCGACGGCGAAGTTGGGCACCTTGATCGCGCCGTCGTTGAGCGAGCGTTCCACGTCGACGAGTTCGTCGACGTCGAGGTCGGAGACCCGCCCGAGGCCCTCGCAGACCGGGCACATGCCCTCGGCCAGGTTGAAGCTGAACGCGCCGGCCCCGCCCACGTGCGGGGTGCCGAGCCGGCTGAAGACGATGCGCAGCATCGCGTACGCGTCGGTGGCGGTGCCGACGGTGGAGCGCGAGTTCGCGCCCATCCGCTCCTGGTCCACGACGATGGCCGCGCTGAGGTTGCGCAGCGAGTCGACGTCGGGTCGGCTCACGTTCGGCATGAACGACTGGAGGAAGGCGCTGTAGGTCTCGTTGATCAGGCGCTGCGACTCGGCGGCGATGGTCCCGAAGACCAGGGACGACTTCCCGGAGCCGGAGACCCCGGTGAAGACGGTCAGCCGGCGCTTGGGGATGTCCACCGAGACGGAGGCGAGGTTGTTCTCCCGGGCGCCGCGTACCTCGATCATGTCGTGACTGTCGGCGGCGGACCGTGCTGGCTGCTGCATGCGAACCCTTCGCGAGATCGTGGGCGGAGTCCCGCCCGGGGTACATCTACGGGGGCCAGGCCGCCTTCAATCGTCTCATTCAACCGCCCGTGGAGGGTTTCACCTCCTCTTGCGGCACCGATGGCCCGGAGTGGGAGGGAAAGTCTCAAACCACGTGTAGACCGGTAGGGTGGCGAGGTGGTGGATGCGGGAGGACGGGCCGGACGGTGGCGGGGGGCGGAGGTCGCGGCGACCGCGGGCATCTCCGTCCAGCAGGTGCGCAACTACGTCGACCTCGGCGTGCTGCCGCCGGTCGAGCGCACGCCCGCCGGCTACCGCGTCTTCACCGGCGACCACGTGCGGGCGCTGGCGGTGGTCCGGCGGATGGCCGAGGGGCACGGCTGGGCGCGTACCCGGGAGGTCATGGCCGCGGTGCACCGGAGCGACCTGGCGGCGGCGCTGGCGGCGCTCGACGCCGGCCACGCCGAGCTGGACCGGGAGCGGGCCGACATCCGGCGGGTGCTCGGCGCGTTCGAGACCGTGGTGACCAGCCCGGCCGCCGTCCTGCCGGCGCCCCGGCGCGGGGCCCGCATCGGCGAGGTCGCCGACCTGGTCGGCGTCCGCACCTCGCAGCTACGGCTGTGGGAGCAGCGCGGCCTGCTCCGGCCGGTCCGCGAGCGCGGCACCGGCTACCGGGTGTACGACGCGGCCGAGTTGCGCGCCGCGCAGGTCGTGGCGCTGCTGCGCCGGGGCGCGTACCCGTTCGACATCGTCGCGGCGGTGCTCGGCGAGATGCGTACCACCGGCAGTGCCCAGCGGGTCCACGCGGAGCTGGCCAAGCGGGAGCAGGAACTGCACCGGCGCAGCCTGCGGCGGCTGCACGCCTCGGCCGCGCTGTACGACTACCTGCGCCACCGCGACCCGGCCCTGCCCGGGTGACTCAGCGCAGCACCAGCAGGTCGAGGTGGTCGACGACCGGGCCGCTCGCCCTGTCGGCGGCGGCCCGCAGCCGGGCCAGGCCGTCGGCGTACTCCTCGTCGGTGATCGACTGGAGCGGGGTGTGGGCCCGGCGGTCGAGGCGCTCGGCGAATTCGGCCAGCGACGCCGCCGTGGTCTGCGCGACGGGCTCGACGGTGCTGACGGTGAACCCGGCCGTGGCGAACGCCGCGCGCACCCGCACCAGGTCCGGATAGGTCTCGAGGACGCGTACCGCCTCCGGGAACCAGCGGAACAGCGTGATCCGCTGGTGCCGGCCGGGAAACGGCGAGCGGATCAGCACGGGCGCGCCCGGGCGGAGCACCCGGCGCAGCTCCCGCGCCGCCGCGTCGAGGTCGGGGATGTGGTGCACCATCGTGGACAGCCACGCGGCGTCCGCCACGGAGTCGCGCAGCGGCAGCGCGACCGCGTCGCCGGCGAGCAGCGGCCGGTGGCTGGCGCGGGCGCGCATCGCCCCGGCGGGTTCCACCCCCACCACCCGGGCGCCGAACCACTCGGTGAAGGCGCTGGCCCAGGCGCCGGTGCCGGCCCCGAGGTCGAGCAGCGTGGTGCCGGTACGCGGCCGAAGGTGTTGCTGCACCGCGTGCCGCCACCGGTCCAGGCCGCTGCGCGGCAGCTCCCGGGTGGCGGCGAAGGCCGCCGCATCGGCGTCGTCGTAGGAGATCAGAGCCACGGCCATCACCTCGCCACCGTCGCCGGGCGGTCCGGGCGATCGTTCCCCGGTTCTAGTCGGTGAGCGCTGCCGGAGGCAACGGCTTGTGAGCCAACCGACGCGGTGCGTCCCGCCCCGTGGGAGTCCTCCCGTCGACGCGGGCCGACGGGGCCCGGCAGCGCCCCGCCCCCGCCGGGCTCAGAGCGCCACCGCCGCCGAGGTCAGAGCGCCACCGCCGCCAGCACCAGCAGGGCGCACGCCGTCTCGACCAGCCCCACCCGCATCGGCGCGACCCGGCGCCCGGCGAGCAGCACCGCCCGGGCCAGCAGCACCGCGAAGACCACGGCGACCGGCACCGGCGCCCAGAGCGCGGCGGCGACCGCGACGACGGCGTGGTACGTCCACGACACCCACCGGTACCGGACGCTGTCCCGCTCCCGGATCATCGTCTTGACGTGCACGACGGTGCCGACCAGGTAGCCCAGCGCCACGACCGTCACCCCGACCACGCCGGTCCACGGCACCCCGGCGACCGTGGCGACGACGAGACCGAGCAGCCCGCACTGCGTCACGAAGGCGAGGTCGTTGACGAACGCCCGGTCGCGCCGCCGGCGCGCGTAGCCGGCGTTGACGGCGGCGAGGGCCACGAAGAGCGGGGCGTAGGCGAGCGTCGCGGGCCGGGCCACCAGCACCGGCGTGCCGAGCGCGACGGTGGCGATCCCGTACCCGACGAGGTGCGGGCGCACCCGGCGGATCCGTCCGGTCTTGACCGCCTGCAACCCGAAGTAGGACAGCGGGTATCCGGCGAGCGCGGCCCCGAGCAGGGGAAGGTGCAGCGGGTGCGGGCCGGTGACGGTCAGCGCCGCCAGGAAGGGCAGCAGCAGCATCGCCCACGCGCCGTGCTGCGGCGGCACCCAGCCCGGCGACCGCCCCCGGCCTCGAGCGTGGCCGGGGGCGGCCACGGCGGGGCTCCCGGCCGGGCGGTGACGACGGGCCGGGACGGTGCTCACGGCCGCGGCGTCACGGTGAGCAGGACGGCGGCGTCCGTGACGGCGTGCAGCGCGTGCCGCAGCGGCGGAATGACCACGAGGTCGCCGGCGTCGCCCTCCCAGGACTCGTCCCCGGCCACCAGGCGCACCCGCCCCACGAGCACCTGCAGCGTCGCCTCGCCCGGGCTGTCGTGCTCGTCGAGGGACCGGCCGCCGCGCAGGGCGAGCAGGGTCTGCCGCAGGCGGCGGTCCCGGCCCGCGTGCAGGGAACGTGCGCTGCGTCCGCTGTCGGCCTCCCGCGCGGCGGCGAGCTGCTCGTCGGCGAGGCGGGTCAGCGAGAGGGCTTCCATGGTCGTCCCTTCGTCGGTGTCGGGCGGCCCGCGGGGCGGGGACGCCGCCTGCGGCGGTGCCCGGCACGTAAACCGGAAGATCGGGTACCGCTTTCAGTCTCCAGCTTCCGTCCCGGCCGGGCCCCGTGGCAGGGCCGATGGTCCCGGAACCGGTGAGTCCGCGCCGGGGAAACGGTCGGGCGGAAGGTGAGCCGGCCACGCCTTCGACCCGTCCCGGGCCCCCGGGCCTGGAGAACCCGGCCCGCGCCCCGAACTCCGCCGACTAGGGTGCGGTGCATGAAGGTTCGGCTGCTGGCGGCCACGGCGACCGCCGTCCTCCTCGGCACCGGCGCTCCCGTCCCCGCGGCGGCCGGCCCGGCCGGTCCCGTCGCTCCCGTGACTTCGCCCGGCGTCGTCGCGTCCCCGCCCGGCGTGGCGCCGTCCGCGCCCGGGGCCGTCGGGTCCGCGCCCGGTGTCGTCGGGTCCGCGCCCTGCCCGAAGGCGCCCGCGCCCAGGGTGTCCCGGCCGCCGCGTCCGTCACCGCCGCCGGCCGTGCCGGAGGATCGGGCCGTGGGCGGCCAGGCGCTCGACACCGCCGGTCTGATCGTCCCGGCGGGGGCCGCGCGCCCGCCGGCGGTCACCGCGACCTCGTGGCTGGTCGCCGACCTCGACACCGGCCAGGTGCTGGGCGGCTGCGGCCCGCACGAGTACGGCACCCCGGCCAGCGTGCAGAAGCTGCTGCTGGCGGCCACCATGCTGCCCCGACTCGACCCGCAGCAGGTCGTCACCGTCACCGACGGGGACATGGACATCGAACCCGGCTCCTCGGCCGTCGGGCTGGTCGCTGGCGGGCGCTACCGGATCGAGACCGTCTGGCTCGGGCTGCTGCTCCAGTCCGGCAACGAGGCGGCCAACGTGCTGGCCCGCCTCGGCGGCGGGCCGGACGGGATGGCCGGCGGCGTGCGGGCGATGAACGAGGAGGCGCACCGCCTCGGCGCCCTCCAGACCCACGCGGTGACCCCCTCCGGTCTCGACGGACGAGGCCAGTTCACCAGCGCGTACGACCTGGCGCTGGTCGCCCGGGCCTGCTTCGCCGACCCGACGTTCCGCCGGTACGCGCTGACCGAGACGCACCGCATCCCCGCCCAGCCCGCGCAGCGCACCAAGGGTTTCGAGATCCAGAACGAGAACCAGCTCGTCTACCGCTACCCGGGCGCGCTCGGCGGCAAGACCGGCTTCACCGACCTGGCCCGGCACACCTACGTCGGGGCGGCCCAGCGCAACGGGCGGCGGCTGGTGGTCACGCTGCTCGGTGCCGAGCCGCAGCCCGCACGGGGCTGGGAGCAGGGCGCCGCCCTGCTCGACTGGGGCTTCACGCTGCCGCGGGGCTCCGCCGTCGGCCGGCTGGTCGAGCCCGGGGAGTTGACCGCCTCGGCGACCCCCTCGCCACCCGCGCTCGCCGCCACCGTCGATCCACGCCCGGCCGCGGCCAGCGGCCCGCTCGAGGACGGGCTGATCGCCCGGTGGCCCGTCGCCGCGCTCGCGGCGGGGGCGGTCGCGCTGCTGGGGGCGGCGCTGCTCTGGCGCCGCCGGGCGGCCCGGCGCCGGTACGGCAGGGCCCCTTCCTGACCACGACCGGGCGGGGCGGATCGACAAGCGACGACGGGATCCATAGACTCCGGTCTTTCCAGCGCCACGAGTCCAGGAGGATCCCCGTGTCGAGCGAACCCCGACCGCACCCCGTCCCGCCGTCGATCGAGGCATTCCGCCGGCCGGCCCGTACGCTGTCCCGCTTCGCCGGGGTGGCCCTGGTCGCGGGCGCGCTGGTCACCGGTGGCGGCGCCGCAGCGGTCGCCGCGCCCGGCGGAGCCCCGGCCGCCGCCGCCGTTTCCCGGGTCACGCCCGGCCCGTGCGCCTACACGGAGACGCCCGAGGACCCCGCCGCCAGGCCGGTCCCGCTGCCGCCCGACCCGAGGCGCACCCCCGACCGGGGCAGCGTGCGCGTCACGCTGCGCACCAACCAGGGGCCGATCGGGCTGACCCTCGACCGGGAGGCGGCCCCCTGCACCGTGCAGAGCTTCCTGCATCTGGTGCGCCACCGCTTCTACGACCGGACCTCCTGCCACCGGCTCACCGCGTACCCGACGCTGAAGGTGCTCCAGTGCGGTGACCCGTCCGGCACCGGCTCCGGCGGCCCCGGCTACCGCTACGCCGACGAGCTACCCACCGACCTGCCGCCCGCGCCGACCGACCCGACCGGCGTACGCCGGCTCTACGCCCGGGGCACCCTCGCCATGGCCAACGCCGGCCCCGACACCAACGGCAGCCAGTTCTTCCTGGTCCAGTCGGACTCGGCGCTGCGCCCCAACTACACGGTGTTCGGCTCGATCGACGCCGCCGGCCTGGCCACCCTGGACCGGATCGCCGCCGGCGGCATCGCCCCCACCGTCGAGGACCCCGCGCCGGTCGACGGCGCGCCCGCCCTGCCGGTGGACATCCGGCGCGCGGTCAAGCACCACCACCCGCACCACTGAACCCGAAGGCCCGGTGCTCCCCGCCGGCCGCGGCCCCGTTCCGGTACGTCCGGCCGGTCCGCGACGGCGGGGGCCGGCGCGCCGGTCCGGCTACGTCCGGCCGGACCGGGACGGCGCTGGACCGGCGCGCCGTTCCTGAGCGGTCGGCTGACCCGGGCGGTGGGGGACCGCTGCGCCGACCCGAACGTCCGCACGGCCCGCGCGCGGTGACTTCCGGCGGTCAGGCCGGTGGCGATCCCCCGGAACTTCCGGAACGCTGTCGGGAGCGCCGCGGCCGGACGGTGAGCCGCGCGGCGGCGCTCACGGCCGGCGCGGCGGCGCCGTGCTGTCCCGGACGACCAGGTTGGTGGCGAGTTCCACCCGGGGGGAGTCGATGCCCTCGCCCTGCGCCAGCCGCAGCACGGTCCGGGCGGCCAGGCGACCCATCTCCACAAGCGGTTGCCGGACGGTGGTCAGCGGCGGTGAGGCCCAGCGGGCCTCGGGCAGGTCGTCGAAGCCCACGACGCTGACGTCGTCGGGGATCCGCAGCCCGCGGCGGCGGACGGCCTCGTAGACGCCGAAGGCCATCTGGTCGCTGGCCGCGAAGATGGCCGTCGGCGGGTCGTCGAGGTCGAGCAGCGCCGTGCCGGCGGCGAAGCCCGAGGCGTGGTAGAAGTCGCCGGGATGCACCAGGCGGTCCTCCACCGGCACCCCGGCCGCCTCCAGCCCGGCCCGGTGGCCGTCCAGGCGGGCCCGGCTGCACAGCAGGTGCGTCGGCCCGGCGACGAAGCCGATCCGCCGGTGCCCGAGCGACAGCAGGTGCTCGGTCGCGGCGAGCCCGCCGGCCCAGTTGGTGGCGCCGACGGTGGGCACGTCGGTGGCGGGCACGCCGGCCGGGTCGATGACGACCACAGGCACGTTGAGGCGGCGCAGCTGTGCGTGCAGCGGCGGGCTCAGGTGCGAGGTCACGAAGATGACGCCGTCGGTGGCGCGGGCCCGCAGGTTCTGCAACCACTGCCGGGCGGCGGTCGACTGGCGGTGGATCGCGGAGACCACCGTGCCGACGCCCGCGCCGTGCCCGACGTCCTCGACCCCCCGGATGATCTCGACAGCCCAGGGGCTGTCCAGGTCGTTGAAGACCAGATCGACCAGGCCGACGCGGCTGACCGTGCGGCTGCCGCGGCGCTGGTAGCCGTGCTGGCGCAGCAGCTCCTCCACCCGCTCGCGGGTGCCGGGAGCCACGTCCGAGCGCCCGTTGAGCACCCGCGACACGGTCGGCACCGAGACCCCGGCCTCCCGCGCGATGGCGGTGATGGTGATCCTGCGCCCGTCGTCGCCGTCCACCCGCGTCTCCTTCACCGGTCGGAAGACCGACCGTACCCGTGACCACCGAAAAACGTCCGGAACGGCGGGGCCGCTCCAGGGGCCATCTTGCCCCACGATCGGGGGTTGACGACACGGCAGGTCGGTTCTAGCGTTCGGACGAGTTACGGAAGTATTCCGGAAACTTGTCGAACACCTTTCGGTCGTCGCGCCGGCGGCGACGTCCCCCACCACACCCCCACCACGAGAGGTCGATCATGACTGTACGTACGCGGCTCGCCCGCGTCGTCGCGCTCGGCGCCGCCCTGGCGCTGGCGCTGCCACTGACCGCCTGCGGCGACGGTGACTCGGCCGCCGGCCAGGACGAGATCCGCATCCTGGTCTACGGAGACGCCACCAACAAGGTCGAGAAGCAGCTCGTCGACACGTTCAACAAGACGTCGAAGGTCAAGGCGGTGCTGGACACGATCCCCGGCGCCGACTACCAGACCAAGCTCCAGACGATCATCAACACCAAGCAGGCACCGGACGTCTTCTTCAACTGGGGCGGCGGCAGCATCACCCCGTTCGTCAAGGCCGACCTGTTGCTGCCGCTCGACGACATGATCGCCAAGGACCCGGGGCTGAAGGCGAACTTCCTGCCGTCGGTCTTCAACACCGCAATGGTCGACGGCAAGGCGTACGGGGTGCCGATGCGCGGCACCCAGCCGGTGCTGCTGTTCCACAACAAGAAGGTCCTCGCCGATGCCGGCATCACCCCGCCGAAGACGTGGGACGACCTGCTGGCGGCCGTGCGGACGCTCAAGGGCAAGGGGATCACGCCGATCGCCCTCGGCGGCGGCGACCAGTGGCCGACCCAGATGTGGTACCAGTACCTCTACGACCGGGTGGCCGGCCCCGAGCTGTTCGCCAAGGCGCTCGGCGGCGACAAGAGCGCCTGGGAGAGCCCGGAGAGCCGCCGCGCCCTGGAGCTGCTGCGGCAGCTGACCGACGCGGGCGCGTTCGGCACCAACTTCGACTCGGTCAAGTTCACCGACGGCGGCTCTCCCGCACTGCTGTCCAGCGGCAAGGCCGGCTTCGAGCTGATGGGCTCCTGGAACTACTCGACCCACCACGACGCCAACCCGACCTTCGCCGCCGAGGGCCTCGGCTGGAGCGCCTTCCCGAGCGTCCCGGGCGGCAAGGGCGACCCGCGCAACGTGGTCGGCAACACCAACAACTTCTACTCCGTGCTGAAGAAGACCAAGCACCCGGAGGCGGTGGCGGAGTTCCTCAAGCTCCAGTACTCCGACGAGTTCGTCCAGGCGCAGCTCGCCATCGGCAACCTGCCCACCACCACCAACACCGAGAAGTTCCTCGACGGCGCCACCAACCCGGACTACCTGAAGTACCAGTTCACCCTGGTCAAGGAGGCCCCGAACTTCCAGCTCTCCTGGGACCAGGCGTACCCGCCGGCCGCGACCACGACCATCCACCAGGCCGTGCAGCAGTACTGCAACGGCCGGCTGGACGCCGCCGGCTTCATCAAGGCGATGCAGTCCCTCCAGGCGGGCTGAGCGCGACCATGTCCACCACCACCCTCGCCGCCTCCACCGCGACGGAGCAGCGACGGGCCCGACGACGCCCGGGCGGCCCCACTCTCAGCCGCCCGGGCTTCGCCTGGGCGCTGCCCGCCACCCTGTTCTTCGGGCTCTTCGCGCTGGCCCCGCTGGTCCTCGTGGTCGTGCTCAGCTTCACCAGCTGGGCGGGCCTCGGCTCGCCGGAGTACGTCGGGCTGGACAACTGGCAGCGGCTCGCCCGCGACCCGGTGATGATCAACAGCCTGTGGCTGAGCGTCCTGCTCACCGCCCTCGGCGTGCTGGTGCAGACGCCGCTGAGCCTGCTGATCGGCGTGTGGGCGGCCGGGCCGCAGCGCAACCGGGCCGTGCTGTCCGCCATCTTCTTCCTGCCGCTGCTGCTGTCGGCGACCGCCGTGTCGGTGCTGTGGCGGGCGCTGCTCGACCCGAACTTCGGCATACCCGGTCAGGCTCCGTGGCTGTTCGGCGACGGCAACCTCTTCGGCAGCCGGACGGGCGCGATCGCCGTGCTGGTCTTCGTCGGCAGTTGGCAGTTCATCCCGTTCCACGCGCTGATCTACCAGGGCGCGGCCCGTGCCGTGCCCGCGGTGCTCTACCAGGCCGCCGAGGTCGACGGCGCCGGCCGGTGGGAGCAGTTCCGCCACGTGACCCTGCCGCAGCTGCGCAACGCCATGATCACCTCCGTGGTCCTCATGGTCGTCGGCGGGCTGACCACGTTCGACACCGTCCTGATCCTCACCCAGGGCGGGCCGGGCACCGACACCACCATCACCGCCTACCACATGTACGAGCAGGCGTTCCAAAGCTTCGACTTCGGCGCCGGCGCTGCCATCGCCCTGCTCCTCGTCGTCGTCGCCACCGTCATCTCGCTGATCGTGGTCCGGGTCTCCGGCTACGACAAGATGCGCTCCACGATGGAGGGCCTGTGAAGCGGCACCGCCCCAACTGGCTCGCCGGGATCGGCGCGCTGGCCTGGCTCCTCGTGGTCGGCCTGCCGATCTACGTCATGCTGGCGACCACCGTGCAGACTCGGGAGGGCTACGGCCGCAACGGCCCGCTCGCCCCGCCCGACACCTTCACCCTCGACAACTACACCGGCGCCTTCGACGAGGGCTTCGGCCGCTACCTGTTCAACACCGTCGTGGTGACGGTGAGCGTGGTGGCCATCGTGCTGCTGCTCGTGCCGCCGTTGGCGTACGCCATCGTGCGCAGCCGCAGCCGGCTCACCTCCGGCGTGTTCCGGCTGTTCCTGCTGGGCCTGGCGATCCCGGCGCAGGCGGTCATCGTGCCGATCTTCTACCTGATCAGCAAGGCGGGGCTCTACGACAACCTCGTCGGCGTCATCCTGCCCACCGCCGCGTTCTCGCTGCCGGTGTGCGCGCTGATCCTCAGCGGCGTCATGCGGGACATCACCCCCGACCTGTACGAGGCGATGGCCATCGACGGCGCCAGCCCGGCGCGGGTCTTCGCCCAGCTGGTGCTGCCGCTGTCGCGCGGCGGGATCGCCACGATCGCGGTCTTCTCCGCCCTCCAGGCGTGGAACGGCTTCCTGTTCCCGCTGATCCTCACCCAGTCCGACTCCACCAAGGTGATCACCCTCGGCCTCTACAACTTCCAGACGCAGTACGGGATCAACATTCCCGGCCTGCTCGCCGCGGTCGTGCTGTCGATGGTGCCCGTCCTGCTCGTCTATCTGTTCGCCCGGCGGGCCCTGGTGCAGGGGCTGATGGGCGTCGGAGGAAAGTGACCGACAACGTGACCCTCGACATCGCCCCCGGCACCGCGATCTGGACCGACCCGACCCTCGACCTCGCGACGCGGGTGGACGCCCTGGTCGCCGCGATGACCCTGCCGGAGAAGGTGGCCCAGCTCTACGGCGTCTGGGTCGGCGCCGCCGCCGACGGGGGAGAGGTCGCGCCGTACCAGCACGACATGGAGGAACCGGTCGACCTGGACGACCTGCTGGACGTCGGCCTCGGCCAGCTCACCCGGCCGTTCGGGACCGCGCCCGTCGATCCCGCGCTCGGCGCGCTGTCGCTGCTGCGGACCCAGCAGCGCGTCGCCGCCGCCAACCGGTTCGGCATTCCGGCGATGGCGCACGAGGAGTGCCTGGCCGGCTTCGCCGCCTGGGGTGCCACCGCGTACCCCGTGCCGCTGTCCTGGGGCGCCACCTTCGATCCGGAGCTGATCGGGCGGATGGCCGCCGCCATCGGCGCGGACCTGCGCCGCGTCGGGGTGCACCAGGGGCTGGCCCCGGTGCTCGACGTGGTGCGCGACGCGCGCTGGGGGCGGGTGGAGGAGACGATCGGCGAGGACCCCTACCTGGTGGGCACCGTCGCCACCGCGTACGTGCGGGGCCTGGAGTCCGCTGGCGTGGTGGCGACGCTGAAGCACTTCGCCGGCTACTCCGCCTCCCGGGGCGGGCGCAACCTGGCACCGGTGGCGATGGGCCCCCGCGAGCGCGCGGACGTGATCATCCCGCCGTTCGAGATGGCGGTACGCGAGGGCGGCGCGCGGTCGGTGATGCACGCCTACACCGACACCGACGGGATGCCCTCGGCGGCCGACGAGGAGCTGCTGACCGGCCTGCTCCGCGACGCCTGGGGTTTCCCGGGCACCGTCGTGGCCGACTACTTCGGCATCGCCTTCCTGCACACCCTGCACGGCGTGGCCGGCAGCTGGGCCGAGGCGGCGGCCGAGGCCCTGGCAGCGGGCGTGGACGTCGAGCTGCCGACGGTGAAGACGTTCGGCGCGCCGCTGCGCGAGGCGCTCGCGGCCGGCGCGGTGTCGGAGGCACTGATCGACCGGGCGGTGCGCCGGGTGCTGACGCAGAAGGCGCAGCTCGGTCTCCTCGACGCCGACTGGAGCCCGGTGCCGGCCGCGCTGGCGGGCGCCGACCTGTCCGACCCGGAGGCGCTGCGCGGCACCGTCGACCTGGACCCGCCCGCCAACCGGGCGCTGGCCCGCGAGGTGGCCGAGCGCTCCGTGGTGCTGCTGGCCAACGACGGCACCCTGCCGCTGGACCGGCCGGCCCGCATCGCGCTGGTCGGTCCGCAGGCGGAGAGCCCCACGGCGGTGCTGGGCTGCTACTCGTTCCCCGCCCACGTCGGCTCCCGGCATCCCGAGGTGCCCGTCGGCATCGCGCTGCCCACCCTGGCGGCGGCGCTGCGCGCCGAGTTCCCCGGCAGCGTCGTGGTCACCGTGGCCGGCGTCTCCGTCGACGGCGACGACACCTCCGGGGTGCCGGCGGCCGTCGCGGCGGCGCGGGACGCGGACGTGGTCGTCGCCGCGCTCGGCGACCGGGCGGGACTGTTCGGCCGGGGCACCAGCGGCGAGGGCTGCGACGCCGAGTCGCTGGCCCTGCCCGGGGCGCAGCAGCACCTGCTCGACGCGCTGCTGGACACCGGTACGCCCGTGGTGGCGACGCTGCTCGCCGGGCGGCCCTACGCGCTGGGCCGGGCGGTGACCGACGCGGCGGCGATCGTGCAGTCGTTCTTCCCCGGCGAGGAGGGCACCCCGGCCATCGCCGGCGTGCTCAGCGGCCGGATCGCACCGCAGGGGCGGCTGCCGGTCAGCGTGCCCCGGGGGCCGGGCGCGCAGCCGACCACCTACCTGTCGGCCCGGCTGGGCCAGGCCAGCGACGTCTCCAACGTCGACCCGACGCCGGCGTTCGGCTTCGGGCACGGCCTGGGCTACACCACGTTCGACTGGTCGGGCCTGGTCGTCGACGAGCCGCTCGCGCCGACCGACGGCGAGCTGCGGCTGCACTTCACCGTGCGCAACACCGGCTCCCGGTGGGGCAGCGAGGTGGTGCAGGTGTACGCCCACGACCCGGTGGCCTCGGTGGTCCAGCCGGTGCAGCGGCTGGTCGGTTACCTGCGGGTGCCGCTGGAGGCGGGCGCGGCCTGCCGGGTCGACCTGGCCGTGCCGGCCGACCTGTTCGCCTTCACGGGGCGCGACGGGCGGCGCGTCGTGGAGCCGGGGGAGCTGGAGCTGCGGCTGGCGGCGTCCAGCACGGACCACCGGCTCGTGGCGGCGGTCGCGCTGCGTGGTCCCGCCCGGCACGTCGACCACACCCGGCGGCTGCACCCCCGGTTCGCCGTCACGCCGTCGGCCGGCTGAGCGGTGGCCCTCACCGACCTGCCCGAGGAGCAGCTGCGGGCGTACCGCGGCGGGGTGCGGGAGCCGGCGGACTTCGACCGGTTCTGGGCGGACACGCTCGCCGAGTCGCGGGAGTGCGGCTGGCCGGTGCGCGCCGAGCCGGTGCCCACCGGGCTGGCCACGATCGACGTGCTCGACGTGACCTTTCCCGGCTTCGCCGGGCAGCCGGTGCGGGCCTGGCTGCGGCTGCCGCGCGGCGCCGGGTCGCCCCTGCCCACCGTCGTGCAGTACGCCGGCTACGGCGGCGGCCGGGGCCACCCGCTGGAGAACCTGCTGTGGGCCTCGGCCGGGTTCGCGCACCTGCAGATGGACACCCGGGGGCAGGGGACGGGCTGGACCCGGGGGGACACCCCGGATCCGGCCGCCGCCGGCCCCGAGGCGCCCGGGGTGGCCACCCGTGGCGTGACGGACCCCCGCACGTACTACTACCGGCGGTTCCTCACCGACGCGGTGCGGGCGGTGGACGCCGCCCGGACCCTGCCGGCGGTCGATCCGGCGCGGGTCGCGGTCCTCGGGCACAGCCAGGGCGGCGGGGCGGCGCTCGCCGTCGCCGCGTTGACGCCCGACCTGCGGGCCGTCGTGGCCGGCGTGCCCTTCCTGTGCGACATCCCGCGCGCGATCGTGCTCACGGACGCGCAGCCGTACCGGGAGATCCGCGACTATCTGGCCGTGCACCGGCACGCCGAGGAGCGGGTGCTGGACACCCTGGCCTACGTCGACGGGGTGAACTTCGCCCGCCGGTGCCACCTGCCGGCCCGCTTCTCCGTCGCGCTGATGGACGAGATCGTGCCGCCGTCGACGGTCTTCGCCGCCGTCAACGCCTGCCGGGGGCCGACGGAGCTGTCGGTCTGGCGCTACAACGGTCACGAGGCCGGCGGGATCGACGACGACGAGGCGGCGGTGCGCTTCCTGCGCGTACACCTCTCGCCGGACCGGGTGCCCGACGGCCCGTAGCCTGATAGACAGGGGTGTGGCCAGGCCAGTCCGGATCCGACGGCGAGCCCCGCGCGCCGCGACCGCCCGTCGGCGGGCGGTGGCCGTGGCCGTGGCCGTCGTGATCGTGGCGCTCGCGCCCGGCTGCACCCGACCCGCGCCGTCACCACCGGCCGCGCCGCCACCGTCGTCCCCGGCGCCGACGTCCCCGGCGTCCGCCCCCGCCGCGATGTCGCCCGGGCCGGGCCTCGTCGTCCTCACCGACGTCGACCCGCGCATCCGGACCGACATCCGGTACGCCACCGCCCACAACTTCGTCGGGCGACCGGTCGCCGGCTATCCCGAACCGCTCTGCCTGCTCACCCGGCCGGCCGCCGAGGCGCTGCGCAGGGTGCAGGACGCCGCGTTGGCCCGGGGCCGCAGCCTCAAGGTGTACGACTGCTACCGCCCGCAGCGGGCCGCCGACGACTTCGTCGAGTGGGCCGGGCAGCCCGGGGAGCAGCGGATGAAGGCCGAGTTCTATCCCCGGGTGGCCAAGTCCGAGCTGTTCGACGAGGGCTACATCGGCGCCCCCACCGCCCACAGCCGGGGCAGCACCCTCGACCTGACCCTGGTCGACGTGCCGACCCCGACCCAGCCCTCGTACGTCCCGGGCCAGCCCCTGGTCTCCTGCACCGCCCCCGAGGGGCAGCGGTTCGCGGACGACGGCGTCGACATGGGCACCGGTTTCGACTGCTTCGACCCGCTCGCGCACACCGACTCGCCGCAGGTCACCGGCGTGGCCCGGGACAACCGGCGGCTGCTGCGGCAGCTCATGACCGACGAGGGCTTCGTCAACTACGACCGCGAGTGGTGGCACTACCGCTACCGCGACGAACCCTGGCCGGACACCTACTTCGACGTGCCGGTGGCACGCTCCTCGGCCGGGCCGGCGGGCGGTTAGGGCCCCGCCTCGAAGTGCGGGGCGGGGGCCCCGGTCGCGATCCGCCATCGATGGGCGACGACGAACCACGGTGCGAATGTATAGACGTCCTTCGAAGCTTTCCTGGTATGGTCCCTGCCGTCCGGCAAGTCCTCCCCATCCCCCCACGCAGGAGACAGACGTGATCAGGCATCCGTTTTCGGTGGTCGCAGCCGCCGTCCTCGGCCTTACCGCCGTGGCCGCACCCGCACAGGCCGCCCCGGCGTCGGCCCACGCGGTGGCGCAGTCGGACTTCGGCGTCCAGGTCGCCCCCACCGGCTGCACGACGTGGGTGCAGTGGGTGCAGGAGGGCAACAGCTACTACTACGGTCGCGGCAACGTGCAGTGCGCCACCGGCCGCTACAAGGTCAAACTCCAGTGCCGCAACCAGCAGACTGGCGTGGGGTACGTCGTCTACGGTGGCAGTGCGGTGAACGCGCCCGGTACGGCCACTGCCACCTGCTACAGCGGTAACGTCGCCGAGGGCGTCTACCCCGTCGAGGACCCACTGCCCACGGCCGGCGTCACCGGCTGCGTCTCCTGGGCGGAGTGGGTCCACCAGGGGAGCAGCCACTACTACGGCCGCGGCACCGCACAGTGCGACACCGGCACCTACCGGGTCCAGATCCAGTGCCGCAACGCGCAGACGGGCCAGCGATACGTGGTCTACGGCCCGGTGGTCACCGCCCCCAGCATCTCCACCACCACCTGCTACCAGGGCAACGTCGCGGACGCCGTGGCGGGCGTGCCGGCGTGACGGCTGCCGTGGCTGCGCCGCACCACGCCGCCTACGTCTGTTCACGGATCGTGACTGGCCGCGCCGGTTCTCGGCGGCCGGCGGCAGTCCCTGATCCGGCCTCGGCGTGCCGCTGATCGACGGACGGCGAGGTCTCCGGTAGCTGGTTCCTGGAAGGGCCCGTTACCGGAGACCTCGTGGCCCCCTGGCCGCCGACGAGGCGACAGGACGTGCCCGCGCGGCCCCGCTCACTTGAAGGCGGCGTGACCCGTCAGCACCTGCCCGATGATCAGCTGATGCACCTCGGACGTGCCCTCGTAGGTGAGCACCGATTCGAGGTTGGCCGAGTGCCGGATGACCGGGTAGTCGAGGGTGATCCCGGCCGCGCCCAGGATGGCGCGGCACTCGCGGGCGATGGCGATGGCCTCCCGCACGCTGTTGAGCTTGCCCAGGCTGATCTGCCGGTGGTCGAGGGTGCCGGCGTCCTTCAGCGCGCCGATCTGCAACGCCAGCAGCATCCCCTTGCCCAGCTCCAGCCCCATGTCGGCGAGCTTGAGCTGGGTCGCCTGGTACGCGGCGAGCGGCTTGTCGAAGATCTGCCGGCTGCGGGCGTATGCGATCGTCGTCTCCAGGCAGTCGTGGGCCGCGCCCAGCGCCCCGAAGACGATGCCGAAGCGGGCCTCGTTGAGACACGTCAGCGGCCCGGACAGGCCAGCGGCCTCCGGCAGCATCGCGTCGGCGGGCAGCCGCACGCCGTCAAGGACGAGTTCCGAGGTCACTGAGGCGCGCAGGGAGAGCTTGCGGGTGATCTCCGGGGCGGTGAAACCGGGGGTGCCGGCGGGGACGAGGAAGCCGCGTACGCCCTCGTCGGTGCGGGCCCACACCACGGCGACATCCGCGACGGAGCCGTTGGTGATCCACATCTTGGTGCCGTCGAGCACCCAGTCGTCCCCGTCGCGGCGGGCCCGGGTCCGCATGCCGGCCGGGTCGGAGCCGAAGTCCGGTTCGGTCAGGCCGAAGCAGCCGATGGCCTCGCCGGCCGCCATCCGGGGCAGCCACTGCTGCTTCTGCTCCTCGGAGCCGAAGCGCCAGATGGCGTACATGGCGAGCGATCCCTGCACCGACACCAGGGAGCGCAGCCCCGAGTCGCCCGCCTCCAGTTCGAAGCAGGCCAGCCCGTACGCGACGGCGGAGGTGCCGGCGCAGCCGTAGCCCTGCAGGTGCATGCCGAGCACGCCGAGTTCACCGAGTTCGCGGGCGAGTTCCCGTACGGGCAGGCGGCCCTGCTCGTACCAGGTGGCGATCTCCGGGCGGATCCGTCGGTCGACGAAGCCGCGCACGGCGGCCCGGAGGTCCCGGGTGTCGTCGTCGATCAGGGCGTCGACGCCGAAGTACGCGAGCGCGGTCGCGGGGGTGGACAGGGTCACGGTCGGTTTCCTCCCGGGGCGTGCGGCTGCGTGCCCACGCTACGCGCGCCGGCGACGTCGGGCATGATCGGACGTTCCGGCTCGGAGACGAGCGACCGTCGGACGGCGGGTGTGCCGTCACACGAGGAGGGGAGTGGGTCGTGGCCACCGAACGGATCGGGCCGCCCGTCACCGGGAACGAGCGCGAGATGCTGCGCGCCTTCCTCGACTACCACCGGGCGACCCTCGCGATTAAGTGCGACGGGCTGTCCGACGAGGACCTGCGCCGGCAGTCGATGCCCCCGTCCACGCTGTCGCTGCTCGGTCTGGTCCGGCACATGGCGGAGGTGGAGCGGGCCTGGTTCCGCCGGACCATCGACGGCGAGGACGTGCCGCTGGTCTGGTCGGACTCCGGCGACTTCCAGGTGGCGTACGACGCGAGCGGCGCCACCCGCGCCGAGGCGTTCGACGCCTGGCAGCGGGAGGTCGCGCACTCGCGTCGCATCGAGCGCGAGGCCGGGTCGCTCGACGTGACCGGCCGCCACGCCAGATCCGGCGAGGACGTGTCCCTGCGCCTGGTGATGCTGCACCTGATCCACGAGTACGCCCGGCACAACGGCCACGCCGACCTCCTGCGCGAGGGCGTCGACGGCACCGTCGGGGCCTGAGCGCCGGGCCGCCTCGAGCACCGGCACCGCTCAGCCGGCCGCCGGGTCAGGCGCCGGTGCGCAGCGGCAACCAGGCCAGCACGTCCTGGATCTTCGCGTCCCAGTACGCCCAGTCGTGCGCGCCGGGGGAGAAGTCCACGGTGAGCGGGACGCCGCGCTCGCGGGCCGCCGTGACGAAGGTCAGGTTGTCCTCGTACAGGAAGTCCTCGGTGCCGCAGGCGACGCGCAGTGCGGGCAGGTCGTCGCCCGTGGTCCTGCCGAGCAGGGCGAGGAGATCGTCGTCGCTGCCTCCGACGGTGCGCTCGCCGAAGGCGGTGTGCCAGACGGCGGGGTCGAGGGGCGCGGTGGTGGCGTGGCGGCGGGCGGCCACGTCGAGCGCGCCGGAGAGGCTCGCCGCCGCCGCGAACCGGCCCGGGTCGCGCAGCGCCCACTTCAGCGCCCCGTATCCGCCCATCGAGAGCCCGGCGACGAAGGTGTCCTCCCGCCGCGCCGAGAGCCGGAAGAACCCGTGACACAGCCGGGGCAGCTCGTCGGTGAGGAAGGTCCAGTACCGGTTGCCGTGCTCCTCGTCGCTGTAGAAGCTGCGCCCGACCTGGGGCATCACCACGGCCAGGCCGAGCGGCGCCACGTACCGCTCGATCGAGGTGCGGCGCAGCCAGATCGTGTCGTCGTCGGACAACCCGTGCAGCAGGTAGAGCACCGGCGGATCGCCCTGCGGGGCGGCACCGGACATGCCGACCTGCGAGGAGGTGCGCTGCGGCAGGATCACGGTCATGGAGGTGCCGAGACCGAGCACCTCGGAGTGGAAGTCGACACGCATCAGGGCCACGGTCGTCGACCGTAGCCGATCCTCACGTCCAGTAGAGGACCCGGCAGGCCGGCAGCCGGGCGGCCAGCTCGCGGTCGAACCAGGTGCGCAGCTCGGCCATCGTGTCGCGCGGGTAGACGTACTTCACCGCGCCGAACCTGCCGTACCTGCGGCTGCGGGCGGACTCGTCCATCTCCAGCCTCGTACGCGGGTACCAGTCGAGCAGCACCTCCTTGCTGCCCGGGGTGAACCGGTGGGTGATCAGCTCGGCGGTCAGGTCGAGCCCCGGCACCCCGGCGACCGCGCCCGCGACCGCGTCGAGCAGCTCGCCGTAGTGCTCCCGCCATCCGGGCAGCGGCATGATCGGCGCGACGGTCAACCCCACCGGGTAACCGTCGAGGGCGAGCCGGCGCAGCGCCGCCAGCCGGTGTGGCACCGACGCCGTGCCGCCCTCCATCCGCTCGCTGACCGGGCGGCAGTTCACGCTGAACCGGACCCGGGTGCGCCCGGCGTGCGGCAGCCCCACGAACGTGTCCACGTCGGCGTACTTGGTGGTCCAGCGCAGCTGCACCGGGGCGTCCCAGCCGGCGAAGTGCTCCACCGCCCGGCGCCAGCTGCCGGTGAGGTGCTCCAGGGCCAGCGGGTCCGTGTAGCAGGACGCCTCGAAGGTGGTGCCCTCGGCGGCCCGCCCGGCGCTGCGGCTGGTCACCGTGCCCCGCCCGGCGTAGTCGGCCAGGCCGGCGAGGATGTCGTCCAGGTCGGCGTACACCCGCGTCACCGGCGGCCCCGACAGCGAGCCGGCGAGGTAGCAGTACTGGCAGTGGGCCGGGCAGCCCTCCGCCAGGTCGAAGCGCCAGTCCGCGCTTGGCGCGATGGGTTGCAGCTTCCGGCGCGACGGCGGGCTGACCACGAGCGCCATGGTCGCCTTCGCCCGCGCGTACGTCTCCCGCTCGGTGGCCCCGCGGATGCCGGTGAGCCGGTTGGCGCGCAGCCGCTCGACCTCGATGCCCAGGGCCTCGACGCGCCGGGCCACGCGCCGGCCGTGCGGGTGGTCCAGCGCGGCCGGCGTGGCGACCACCCGGCGCGGCAGCCACCGCCGCGCCGGCCGCGCCGGCGGCGCCAGCCCGGCCAGGTCGCGGGTCGGCACGCGCTCGCCGCTGGCGTCGTGCGGCGCGGGCGGTACGTCGACGGCCAGCGGTTCGTCGACGTCCACCGGCTCGGCCTCCGGCCTCATCCGCGCCGGTTACCCGTCCCGCGCGCCGGCAACCCCGGGGCGGTCAGCCGCGCGTCGGCGCCCCGCCCGGCCCGGGGGTGACGGCCCCACCGGGCCCCGACGGCGGCGCCAGGCGGGCGTCGAGGGCGTCGAGGTCGGGGACGAACCACACGTGGCCGGAACGGTTCGACTCGTGCACGAGGGCGCGCAGGGCCGAACTGGCCGCGAGGTGCGGGCCGATGTCGCCCACGACGGCCAGGCGCAGCCGGTAGTTGACGAACTTCTGCATGACCTCGCCGGCGAAGCGGGTGCCGAGGGAGAAGAAGGAGGCGTCGAGGCGGCTCACCGGCACGGCCACCACCTGGGCGCCGAGGAAGGCCGAGCCGATCAGGTCCAGCGCGTCCTGCTCGGTGGCCACCGGCGGGCCGTCCGGGTCGCACACCAGCACCGGCACCCCGGCCCGCTCCTGGATGACGTCAGGCACCGCCGGCCTCCCCGGTGAGCAGGCCGTTGTCGCCGTCGAGCACGGCGTCGACCAGCTGCAGCAATTCGGCGGTGGCCGAGGCACCGCCCAGGATCACGATCTTCATGCGGTTCCGCTCCTCGTCGTGGACGGTCTGGATGCGCAGCGGGTGCGCGGGGTGGTGGGTGGTGTTCGCCGCGGCCAGGACGAGCGTGGCCAGCCGGTCGGCCGCGGCGCGGTCGACGCCGTCGATCTGCAGGATGCTCGACACCTCCACCGCCGTGCCGCCGACGGGACGGGCGGGGGCCGACCGACCGGTCAGCGCGTCGAGGTCGGCGCGGGCGATCCGGTACTGCTTGCCGATCCGCACCGCCCTGAGCCGACCGGCGCGGATGTAGCCCCGCACGGTGCGCACGTGCAGACCCAGCCGCTCGGCCACCTGCTCCACCGAGTACATTTCCTCACTCATCGTTCCCTAATCTAGTCACAACAGGGAAGGATGGGGAAGTCGATGTGATGCTTACGTCGGTTCCCGCCCGGGCCGATGACAGCCGCGGTCGCCGTCAGGGGCGCTCACGCAGGCGGGCCCGCACCGCGTCGACGTGGGTGTCCCGGGAGGTCGGGCCGCCGAAGCGCAGCCGGTCGTACGCGGTGAACGCCGGCGCCAGCGCGTCCAGTTCGTCGACCAGCGCGGACAGCCGCAGCGCCGTGGCGTCGTCGGTCGGGTCGGCGTCGAGGTCCGCCTGCGCCGCCCGGATGGCCGCCACCAGCTCGTCCTTGCGCCGGATCGTGACCGGGCCGACCGACCGCAGGCAGACGTACCGGCCGCTGAGATAGGCGTCCCACTCCGCGGCGCCGGCGTCCTCCTCGGCCCAGTGACCGGTGAACCACGCCTCCAGCGCGTCCGTCCCGCCGGCCTGCTCGGTGAGCGCGAACAGGTCCACGGGCACCATCTCCGCGCCGTCGGAGCGCAGGTATCCCGGTAGCGGTAGCCGCCGGTCGAGCATCAGCCGGCGTACGTCGTCCGCGTCGCACCCGCGTGCGGCGCACAGCTCGTCGAGCACCGCGAACTGCGCGCTGACGTACGCGTCGTCCGCCTCCGTCATCGGGTGGTCGCCGTTGACCTGCCGGTACCTTTCGGCCACCCGCCGCTTGAGTTGCATCCGAACCCCCTTCTGCCGCGTCGTCGGGGCGCAACGGTAGTGGCCGGACGGTTCGGTGCCGGCCGAACGGAACGCGAATATCCATTGCGGTCACCGTTCCGGCCCGCCTACCGTCATCGGCGCAAGGTCAAATGGACGACCCAGGGGAGTACGCCGTGTCGCAGCGCGCCCGCACCGACGCCGTGTGGCCGACGCCGCACGGTGGTGCCGTGCTAGCCACGGGCACACGATCCGGTGGGCGGCGACGTCCCGGACAGGGGCGGCAACGGGGGTGGCGGCGCGTCTAGCGCCGGCGCGTACGCGCAGCCGCCCACCCCACCGGGGCCGGGCGGCTTTTTCGTCCCCCCGATCGCCGCTCGCCTCCGTCCCGGCCGCGCCCCGGCGACGTCACCCGATCCCTTCCGGTCCCGCCGCGACGGCGGCGACCAGCCCCCGACACGAGGAGACGACGATGAGCTACACCCCGCTCGCGGGCACCCGCGCGCCGGTCCGGGTCTGGACCGACCCGTACGGCATCGAGCCGCAGGCCGCCCAGCAACTGCGCAACATCGGCGCGCTGCCGTGGGTGGAGGGCGTCGCCGTCATGCCCGACGTGCACTTCGGCAAGGGCGCCACGGTCGGCTCGGTCATCGCGATGCGGCAGGCCGTCTCGCCGGCGGCGGTCGGCGTCGACATCGGCTGCGGCATGTCCGCGGTGCGCACCTCGCTGACCGCCGCCGACCTGCCGGACGACCTGGCCGGGCTGCGCTCGGCCATCGAGGCCACCATCCCGGTCGGGTTCAACCAGCGGGAGAAGCCGGTCGACCCGCGCCGGGTCCGGGGCCTGGAGCAGGCCGGCTGGGACGACTTCTGGCGCCGGTTCGCCGGCCTCGACCGGCGGGTGGCGCAGTTGGAGACGCGGGCCCAGCGGCAGATGGGCACGCTCGGCGGCGGCAACCACTTCATCGAGGTCTGCCTGGAGCAGGGCGGCGCCGACGAGGGACGGGTGTGGCTCATGCTGCACTCCGGCTCGCGCAACATCGGCAAGGAGTTGGCGGAGCGGCACATCGCGGTCGCCCGGCGGCTGCCGCACAACACCGACCTGCCCGACCGCGACCTCGCGGTGTTCCTCGCCGGCACGCCGGAGATGGACGCCTACCGCCGGGACCTGTGGTGGGCGCAGGAGTACGCGCGGCGCAACCGGGCGGTCATGCTCGCCCTGCTCTGCGGGGTGGTACGGGAGCAGTTCCCGCACGTCGGCTACGACGAGCCGATCAGCTGCCACCACAACTACGTGGCGGAGGAGAGCTACGACGGCGTCGACGTGCTGGTCACCCGCAAGGGGGCGATCCGGGCCGGTCGGGGGGACCTGGGCATCATCCCGGGATCGATGGGCACCGGCTCGTACGTCGTGCGGGGCAAGGGGAACCCGGACGCGTACTGCTCCGCCTCGCACGGGGCGGGACGGCGGATGTCGAGGGCGCAGGCGAAGCGCACGTACAGCACCGCCGACCTGGCCGCGCAGACCGCCGGCGTGGAGTGCCGCAAGGACGCCGGGGTGGTCGACGAGATCCCCGGGGCGTACAAGGACATCACCCAGGTGATGGCGCAGCAGGAGGACCTGGTCGAGGTGGTGGCGCACCTCAAGCAGGTGGTCTGCGTGAAGGGATGACCGCCGACCGGCGCCCCGGAGGGGTGGGCGCCGGTCGCCCACCCCCGGCGGCCCGCCCGGCGCACAGTGTGGATCCCCCCGTCCGGGGCGGGCCGCGATCGATACCCGTAGAGTCGCGCCGTGATCGAGATCGACGTGCAGGTGGACCTGTTCCACCCGGCGGACCGGGTGTGGCACGCATTGACGGATCGCGCTCTGCTCGCCCGCTGGTTCACCGAGGTCGAGCCGATGGCCGGGTCGCGCGGCCGGCTGCTGCTGTTCACCGCCGGCCTGCCCGGGTTCGACGCGGCCGTCGACGCGGAGGTGACCGACCGGCGGGAGCCGGAGCTGATCGCGTTGCGGTGCCTCGAGGGCGGCCGGCGGAGCCGGCTGTCCTGTGCCGTCGCCCCCACCGCCGAGGGGTGCCGGCTGTCGGTCCGCGAGGTGCTGGAGCACGGCAGCTGGAGCGACGAGCAGCGCGAGCGCCGCGAGGAGTCCTACCGGCAGGCGTTGACGGGGCGCCTGCCGGCGATCCTCGACTGGCTGGCCTTCCAGCAGGTCGACCTGCGCCGGGGCGAGCCCGGGATGACGACCGAGATGCCGGTGACCGAGGTGGTCGGCGACGAGCCGGCACCGGCCGCCCGGCGCCGGCGCTGGCCGCTGCTGGTCGCGGGGCTGGCCGGCGTCGTGCTGGCCGCCGGGGCGGCGGTGTGGGCGGTCCTGCCCGCCGAGCCGGACCCGGTCGCCGGCCCGGCCGCGACGCCGTCGCCGACCGCCACGGCCACCCCGAGTCGTACGCCGCGGGCGACCCCCTCCGCCCGCCCCACGCGCAGCGCCACGCCGACCCCGTCCCGCCCGAGCCGGACGCCGTCGGCGACCCCCTCGGCGACGCCCTCGCGTACGCCCACCTCGATCGCGCCGTCGGCCCCCGCCATGACCGCCCGCTACCGGACCGTGTCGACGAGGCTGCTCGGCTTCACCGGCGAGGTTGTCGTCGACAACCCCGGCAGCACGGCGGTGGACGGCTGGACGGTGGTCGTCACGCTGGCCGAGGGCGGCTCCCTGACCGACGTCAGCGGGGCGGAGTACCGGCGCGACGGGCAGGTGGTCACCTTCACCGGGCCGCCCGTGCCGGCCGGCCGCTCGCGGACCTTCACGTTCGCCGTGCGCGACGTCGACCAGCTCACCCGGGCGCCCGAGGACTGCGCGCTGGGCGAGGACCCCTGTGCGGGCCTCTGACGCCGTCGCGCGTACCCGGGGCACCGGGCCGCGCTGTTAGGATGGGCGCGAGTGATCGGGACAGGGAGACCAGACGTGGCGGGTGACGACGACATCTCCGGGTGACACCGGAAGTGCCCGGCCAGCGGCAGGCGTTCGACCGCCGCCGTGGCCGTGGTCCGTCGTCTTCGAATCCCGTCCCCAGGGCGCCCGGCGCGCCCACGTCACCCTGAGGGTCTGCGCATGTCCGACGCGTTCATCATCTGTTCCCGCCTCTCCTTCTCTTGGCCGGACGACACCCCGGTCTTCGAGGGGCTGTCCTGCACGGTCGGTGCCGGCCGCACCGGCCTCGTCGCGCCGAACGGCGCCGGCAAGACCACGCTGCTCAAGCTGATCGCCGGCGAGTACCAGCCGACCGGCGGCTCCGTGACCGTCGACGGGGTGCTCGGCTATCTCCCGCAGAGCCTTCCGCTGGCCGGCGACCTGACCGTGGCCGAGGTCATGGGGATCGCGCCGGTGCTCGGGGCGCTGCACGCCATCGAGGCCGGGGACGCCGACGAGGAGCACTTCACCACGATCGGCAACGACTGGGACATCGAGGAGCGCACCCGCGCCCAACTGGACCGGCTCGGCCTCGACGACGTGTCCCTCGACCGGCCCCTGCACACCCTCAGCGGCGGCCAGGTCGTCTCCCTCGGCCTGGCGGCGCAACTGCTGCGGCGGCCCGACATCCTGCTCCTCGACGAGCCCACCAACAACCTGGACCTCGACGCCCGCCGCACGCTGCACGCCGTGCTGGAGGACTGGAACGGTTGCCTGCTGCTGGTCAGCCACGACCGGGCGCTGCTGGACCGGATGGACCGCATCCTCGAACTCGACCGGAGCGAGGTCCGCTCCTACGGCGGCAACTTCACCGCGTACGAGGAGGCGGTGCGCGCCGAGCGGGAGGTCGCGGAGAAGAACGTCCGCCACGCCGAGCAGGAGGTCAAGCGGGAGAAGCGGGAGATGCAGCAGGCGCGCGAACGGGCCGAGCGCCGGGCCGGCAACGCCGCCCGCAACCTGAAGAGCGCAGGCCTGCCGAAGATCTTCGCCGGCACGATGAAGCGGGGCGCCCAGGAGTCGGCGGGCCGGTCGAACGAGACGCACGCCGCGCGGGTCGGCGACGCCAAGGCCCGGCTCGACGAGGCGGGCCGTGCCCTGCGCGAGGAGCAGCGGATCACGCTGGAACTGCCCGGCACCAGCCTGCCGGCCGGTCGCACGGTCTTCCACGGCGAGGGGATGCAGGTCCGCTACGGCGAGCGCGCCCTGTTCGCCGGTGACGGGGTGGACCTCACGATCCGGGGGCCCGAACGGATCGCGCTCACCGGCCCGAACGGCGCCGGCAAGTCCACCCTGCTGCGCGTGGTCAGCGGCGACGTGCAGCCGGAGGGCGGCCGGACCAGGCGGGCCGACGGCCGGATCGCGTACCTGTCCCAGCGGCTGGACCTGCTGGACCTCGACCGCACGGTCGCGGAGAGCCTGGCCGCGTACGCGCCCGCGATGCCTGAGGCGCAGCGGATGACCCTGCTCGCCCGCTTCCTGTTCCGGGGCTCCCGCGCCCACCTCCCGGTCGGGGCGCTCTCCGGCGGCGAGCGGCTCCGCGCCACCCTGGCCTGCGTGCTGTTCGCCGAACCGGCGCCGCAGCTGCTCCTGCTCGACGAGCCGACCAACAACCTGGACCTGGTCAGCGTCGGCCAGTTGGAGAGCGCGCTCGACGCGTACGAGGGTGCGTTCGTGGTGATCAGCCACGACGAACGGTTCCTCGCGGCGATCGGCGTGGACCGCTGGCTGCGGCTCGCCGACGGCCGGCTGCGGGAGACCGGCGCCCCCGCCGGCCTCGCGCCGGAGTCGTGACCGGGGGCCGTCAAGGTCTCCTTGTGGGCGGGTTCCTTCCTCATTTCGGCGACCCGCTCGTCGAGGAAGGCGTGCAGCCACTCACCCCTGGGCCGGGTGGCACCCGACGTGGCACGATGCGGGGTGGACCCGAGCAGGGGAGGCGGCAGTGTCGATGCCCGTTGCCGAGCTGAGTGAGCTGCGACGTCGCCTGTCGCGGGTGGTCCTCGTTCATGTCGCGCTCTCGGTCGGGTTCGCGCTGCTCGTGGCGGGCGGCGTGTCGTCGCCCGCCGGGCGGGCGGGGGCGTTCGCCGTGCCGTGGCTGGTGATCGGGGCCGCCGGCGCGCTCGGTGCGTTGCTCATCGCCGCCGCCGCGTGGCGGCTGCGCGCGGGCCTCGCGGCGGGACGGTCGCCGGGGAACCGGTGGGCCGTGCGGTGGGAGGCGTCGGCCCGCCTGGGCATGGCGCTCGCGGCGGCGGTGGCGCTTGCCGCCGGTGTCGCCGTGGCGCCCGCCGGGTCGGAACGGGGATTCGTGATCGGGGTGGACGCGGCCCTCGCCGGCGCGCTCGCGCTCTTCGCGCTGGCGGCCGGCGACGTTCGCCGGGCCGCCCGCTCGGCGGAGCGGACCGCCGCGTCGCCGGCCGGATGAACGCCCGGGCTCACCGCCGGAGGGTGGAGGTGAGCGTGACGGGCACCGTGACGACGTGGGTGCGTGTCCCGTCGTCCGCCGAGACCTCGTACACCTCGATCGCGCCGGCCTGCTCCCGGGGCACCCGGTAGGTCACGGCGACCCGGTAATCGCCCCGGCAGCCCGTCCCGCAGGTGGCCGTGGTGAAGGTGGTCGCCACCGCATGGCCGGCGGCGTCGAGCACCCGCACCGTGACGGTCGCCTCGAACACCTCGGCGGTGCCGGTGACGGTCACGGGGCTGGTGACGCGTTCGCCGATGGTCGGACCGGCCACCACGATCGGCGGCAGCAGGTCCGCGTAGTCACTCCGGCCCACCGGGGGATCGGCGGAGAGGCGCACCCGTCGCACGGTGGGGAACTGGGTGAGCGTGTAGACCACCTGCGCCTCGCGCAGCCGCCGCCCCACGGCGTCGCCGCCGGCCGGGGCGGGCGCGACCGTCGCCACGCCGTCGGCGATGCCGGTGACCTCGCCGCCGGCCAGCAGGGTGGTCAGCCCGGTGGCGGCCTCCACCGGCGTCGGGCCAGCGGCCAGCTCGGTCAGCGCCAGGCGGGACGTCGCCACGGTGGCCGGCCGGGTGCGCCGGGTGGGCGTGATCCGCCCGTCCCGGACGTACCACAGCTCGACGGTGACCGTCCGGGGGCGCGCCGGCGCGGCGGTGGTCGGCGCGGGCGCTGCGGATCGGATCGGCTCGGCCGGCGGTCGCGGCGGCGCCGTGGTGGGCGGCGGCGCCGGTGCGACGGTGGTGGCCGGCGGCGGCGCGGTGGGCGCGGGGCCGAGCGAGCCGGACCGCGGCGCGGCGCACCCGGCCGGCAGGACCGCCGCGGCGAGCAGGGCGGCGACCGCCGTGTGTCGTCTCATCCCGCGTCGTCCGGTGCCGACGGCCGTGGCGCGGCCGGCAGGTCCAGGCGGAAGCGGGTGAGCACCGCCGGTTCGCTGTGCACGCCGAGCCGCCCGCCGAGCAGGTGGGCGTTGTCCCGGGCGATGGCCAGGCCCAGGCCGTTGCCCCGCCCGGAGCGGGCCGGGTCGACCTTGTGGAAGCGGTCGAACAGGCGCGGCAGGTGCTCGACCGGGATGCCCGGGCCCTGGTCGGTGACCTCGAAGACGACCAGCGGCCCGTCGCCGGCCACGGTGGCCCGGATCTCGCCGGCGCCGTGCTCGACCGCGTTGGCGATCAGGTTCGCCAGCACCCGCTCCAGCCGACGCGGGTCGGTGCGCAGTGGGACCGGAGCGCCGGCGACCACCACCCGGTCCGACCAGCCGCGCGCCGCGACGATCGCCCGCAGCAGCGCGACCGGGTCGACGGCGGCGACGGCGAGCCGTTCCCTCCCGGCGTCCAACCGAGAGATCTCCATCAGATCCTCGACCAGCCGGCGTAGCCGGACCACGTCGGTGACCAGCAGCTCCGCCGCGCGCCGCGCGTCGGCTGGCAACTCGTCGACGTGCTCGCGCAGCAGCGACGCCGCGGCCACCAGGGCGGTCACGGGGGTACGCAGCTCGTGCGCCACGTCGGCGGTGAACCGCCGCTCCCGGAGCTGGGCCGCCGACAACGCCTCGATCTTCGACTTCAGCGCCTCCGCCATCTCGTTGAACGCCGCGGACCAGGCGCTGAACTCGTCGCGTCCCCGTACCGGCAGACGGGTGTGGAGCAGTCCTTCCGTGAGGGCGCGCGCTGCCAGACTGGCCCGGCCGACCGGCTCCAGCGTGCGACGGGCAAGCGTGTGCCCCACCCCGGCGGCGAGCAGCACCACCAGCAGCCAGCCGGCCAGCAGCGCCGTCCGCAGCTGGTCCAGGTCGGCGGCGAGGCCGTCCTCAAGGGTCACGACGTACAGCTCGGCCGTCGAGCCCGGAACACGGCCGCCGACCACGAGCAGCCGGGGCCGAGCCCCCGGCGACGACCGTTCGTAGCCGAGCTGTCCGGCCGCGACAGTGGCCCGCAGCCCAGCGCCCAGCGGCGGCGCGTACGCCCGGTGGGAGGGCAGCTCCTCGCCGTCGACCAGCACCACGTGCCGGCCGCTGCTCTCGAAGCTGGCCAGCAGCTCGCCGCGACGTTCGTCGGTCAGGGGCAGGAACTGTCCGGCCAGGACGAGCCGATAGCGGGCGTCGGCTGCGGCCTGATGCAGGGAGGCGTCGTAGCGGGCCTGGCGCAGCAGCAGCCAGGACCCGCCGGCCAGCAGCCCGGCGGAGACACCGGCGACGAGCACGAAGGCGATGGTCAGCCGGCGTCGCAGGCGACCTGGCGGGACGGCGCGGCCGGCCATCGCGTTCGCCCCCTCAGCTCGGCGACAGCTTGTAGCCGGCGCCGCGCACGGTCCGTACGAGCCGGGGGTGGGCGGGGTCGTCCTCGACCTTGGCGCGCAGTCGCTGCACCGCCACGTCGACCAGCCGCGAGTCGCCGAGGAAGCCGTGCTGCCACACCCGGTCCAGCAGCAGCTCGCGGGTGAATACCTGACCGGGGCGGCGGGCGAGTTCCAGCAGCAGGCGGAACTCGGTGGCGGTCAGCGCGAGATCGCGTCCGTCCTTGCGGACGAGGAAGCTGCCCGGGTCTATCTCCAGCCCGCCGACCTCGATGACGGTCGTGACGACGGGGTCGCTCGCCCGGCGCAGCACGGACCGGACCCGGGCCACCAGCTCGGGTAGGTCGAACGGCTTGCGCAGGTAGTCGTCGGCGCCGCACTCGAGACCGACGACGACGTCGACGGTGTCGGTGCGGGCGGTCAGCATCAGGATCGGCACGCCGCTGCTCCGGCGGATCTCCCGGCAGACCTCGAAACCGTCGAGGCCGGGAAGCATGACGTCGAGGACGATCAGGTCGGGCGGCCGGGCGCGCCAGGCGGCGAGCCCCTCCCGCCCGTCGCGCGCGGTGTCGACCCGGAATCCGGCGCGGCGCAGCCCGAGGGCGGTGACCTCCCGGATGGAGGCATCGTCCTCGACGACCAGCACGCGGCCCTCCACCATTCGAGGGTAGCCCCGGGACGACCCGCGTCGACCTGGCGAAACGGACGGTGTCGGGGGTCCGGCCGGCGCCGGTACCCCCGCCACCGCGTTGGTCACTGCTGCCACTGGTGCGCCACGTCGAGCACGATCCGGCTGTGCGTGCCCGGTCCGGCCAGCACGGTCACCCGGAACGGCAGGCGGGCCCGCACACCGACCGCGACGGTCGTGTAGCCCTCGAAGCTGCCGCCGAAGACCACGTCCCGCAGGGTCGGGTGGCGCAGCAGGTTCGCGACGTGCTCGCCGACCCGGTACGGCACGGTGCCGACGTGTGTATCGTCGTACGCCGGGGCGCGCAGGGAGACCCGCAGCAGCTCGTCGCCGGCGGTGTACGGGGACAGCGCCAGGCCCTCGCCCTCGGTCCAGGTCTCGCCGTAGCCGACGGTGTAGCCGCTGACCGGACCGGCGAACTCGAACACCACCCGGTCGAAGCAGTCGTGCCGTCCGACGCGTACGTCGACCAGCGGGGCGTCGCTCGGCGTGCCGGCCGACTTCGGCGCGCTGCCCCAGGTGATCCCGCAGTACGGCGCCTCGGTCGCCGCCGCCGTGGTGGTTGCCGCGGTGCCGGTGCCGGCGCCGGCCACCAGCCCGGCGAGCACCACGAGCAGGGCCGTGAGTCCACTTCTGATCCGCATGGTCTTCTCCCGTGATCTCGTTCCTCCGTGGTGTCCGGCCTCGTGGCCGGGCCGTGGGATCCACGGTGGAACCGCTCGACGGCAGCAGCTTCGCCGTGCGGTAACGCAGGCGTAACAGACGCGGCGGCACGGGAATCGCGGGCAGGCGGGCCAGGCGGGAGCGCCGGTATGACGATTCCGTTATGCCGCATATCGGCGGTCCTCCCTCTAGCATTCACGTACATCGATGACCGGCGGTGGCACGCCGCCGGACAACCCAGGGAGTGCGTGTATGTTCCGACGACAACTGCTGCACGCGGCGACCGCCGCGCTGGCGGCGGTGCTGGCCGCAACCGGAATGCAGGTTGCCACCAGCGCGAGCGCGTCCGCCGACACGGGCGCGTCCGCCGCCCGGACCGTCTACTACGACGCGAGCCGGGCCGGCGAGTTCCGCACCAACTTCGACCAGGCCGCGGCCATCTGGAACAGCCAGGTCAGCAACGTCCAGCTGGTCGCCCGTACGCCGGGCAACGTCACCATCTACGTCGACAGCGGCTGGCCGCGCGCGCAGGTCACCAGCCTCGGCGCGGGCCGGGTCTGGATGGGCTGGACCGCCGTCAACCAGGGCTACAACCGCACCCGCATCGCCACCCACGAGCTCGGCCACATCCTCGGCCTGCCCGACCGGCGTACCGGGCTCTGCTCCGACCTGATGTCCGGCAGCAGCGCGCCGGTCTCCTGCACCAACGCCTACCCGAGCGCCGCCGAGGCGTCCCGGGTGAACCAGCTCTTCGCCGGCGGTCTCGCCGCGGCGGAGGCGCCGACCGGCACGTTCACGTGGAACGACGGCGACGACATCTCGCCGCAGGTGGTCAACGGGCGCCCGGCGAGTGAGAACTACCCGTGGATGGTGTACGTCTCCGGCTGCACCGGCACCCTGATCAAGGCCAACTGGGCGGTCACCGCCAAGCACTGCGGCACGCCCTCCTCGGTGCGGGTCGGCAGCATCAACCGCACCAGCGGCGGCACCGTCGTCTCCGTGATCCGGGCGGTCAACCACCCGAGCGTCGACGTGAAGCTGCTCCAGCTGGGCAGCTCGGTCAGCTACGCCCCGGCGCCGATCCCGACCACCTCCGGCGCGGTCGGCACCGCCACCCGCATCATCGGCTGGGGCCAGACCTGTGCTCCCCGGGGCTGCGGCAGCGCCCCGACCATCGCGAACGAGCTGGACACCTCGATCGTGGCGGACAGCCGCTGCCTCGGCATCAACGGCCCGTACGAGATCTGCACCAACAACACCAACGGCAACGCGGGCGCCTGCTACGGCGACTCGGGCGGCCCCCAGGTGCGCCGGATCAACGGGGCGTGGGCCCTGATCGGCGCCACCAGCCGGGCCGGCAACAACAACTCCACCTGCGCCACCGGCCCGTCCATCTACGTGGACCTGCCGTCCATCCGGTCCTGGATCAACACCCAGGTCGGCGGCCTGCCGGCCTGACCCACCCCGGTACGGGGGACGCCGCGTGCGGCGTCCCCCGTAGCGTCGTCGCCCCGGTCGTATGGCCGGGGCGTCACGCGGCGACCACCCGGAGTGCGGTACGGTGCCTGGCACATCGACCCCCTCTCGAGGTGAACCATGCGTGTCGTGGCCGCGCTCGCCCTGACCCTGGCGCTCGCTCCCGCGCCGACGCCGACGGCCTCCGGCGGGCCGGTCGGTGACCTGCTCGGCGGCGTCGGGCGGGTCGTCGACGACCTGCTCAAGGGAGGCGGCCGGGCCACCCCGGGGACCTCCCCGACGCCCGTGCCGTCCAGCTCGGCGCCGCCCGCCCCGTCCCCGGCCGGCCCGTCGGCCGCGCCGGCTGTCCCGGCACCCCCGGGCCGGTCCGCGCCCGCGTCCAGCCCCGGGGGTGCGTCCGCGCCCGCACCCGCCGGCGACCGGCCCGCCGGGCAACCCGCCGAGCGGGGGGCCGAGGCGCCGGTCCCGCCCGGTCAGGGCGCCGCCTCCGACGCTCCCTCGACGGTCGCGGCCCCGCCGCGCGAGGGCGAGGGGGGAGCGGACCGGTGGCTGGTCTACGGCCTGGTGCTGGGCGTCCTGGCGGTGCCCGTGCTGTTCGTCCTGCACCGGCGGCGCCGGCCCGCCGCCGCGGCGACCGGCCCGGCCAACCCGCCGACCCCGGCCCTCGCCCCCGAGCCGGCCCTCGCCCCCGAGCCGGACGACGAGCCCGTGGCCGACAACGTGACCCACCTGCCGACGGAACTGAACGCGATCTACGAACTCGGCCGGCTCGACGAGCGGCTCAGCCAGGAGCGCAACCGCCGGTCCTGAGCCGGGTACGGGTGGCGACGGTGGACACCACGCTGGGCGCGACCGGGCAGGGGCGGGCGAGCCCTCGGCATGGCATCGACGAAAGGGCCGGCCCCTCGTGGGGGCCGGCCCTTGTCGCTGGGTGGTGCGTGTTGCTGGGTGGTGGGTGTCGCTGTGGGTCAGGCGGTGTAGCCGCGGGTGGCGATCCAGTCGGCGAGGTTGTCGACGCTCATCCGGTAGGAGGCCTGGTTCGGGTCCGCGGAATCAGCGATCGTCACGGTGTTGCCGTTGTCGCGGTAGCCGACGACGCTGATGTAGTGCCCGCCTTCGAAGGAGTGGGTGGTGCCGTCGGTGTCGGTGGCGGTACCGGCGATGTTGGCGACCACGGCGTGGCCTTCGTCGATGGCGGTGACGATGTCGCCGCGTAGCTTGTCGGTCTGCTTGTCGTCGGCCTTCGCGCCGGGGATCTCCACCGACTGGTAGGCGTCCTTACCGGTCTCCTTGTTCAGCACCGGAGTGATGTCGTTGATGGAGTTGGTGCCGGCCTCGGTGGTGCCCATGCGCTGGGCCATGCCGTCGACGTCGATGTTCTTGCCCTGCACGCTGAGGGCGTTGCGGGCGGCGGCGGGGCCGCAGTAGTAGAAGTTGGGCTGTGCCTCGTAGCGCACGCCCAGCTCGCGCTCGCCGCCCTTGCGGTCCTGGGTGACCGTGGCCGACACGGGGGTGGTGGGGGCGGCGAGGGCGGTGGTGACGGGGCCGGCGATGGCGCCGCCGGTGAAGGCGAGCCCGGCAGCGGTCAGGGCGGTCTTACGCAGGATGTCGGTACGCATGATGGCAGCACCTTTCGATCGGGGGTACGCGACACACACCACCGGGGGAACGGGTGGCGTCGCGGGCTGAGGGAAAGGTCGAGATTGTTTCGGGGGCCTGCGTCCGGCGGGGCCGGCCGGGCTCGTCCCGGGGGATGCAACCGGTCGGGCCGGCCACACATTCCACCGTCTCGCGGGCCCGTCCGGGTGCGGCGGTCGCCCGCTCGGTGGCCCCGGGGATGTAACCACCGTGGGCGGCCGGTCATTCCGGCGGCCTGGCGCCCGGGTCAGGCGGAGGTACTCGGTGGTCCGGTGATGTAACCACCGTGGGCGGCCGGTCATTCCGGCGGCCCGGTGCCCGGGGTGAGGCGGAGGTACTCGGTGGTCCGGTGATGTAACCACGCCGGCCCGGCCCGCATTCCGCCGACCACCGGCCGGCGGACGGGCCTGGTCACGCGGCCGATGGTGACAACGACCCGGCACTCCGGCCCATGCCCACCCGACCCGTGACGTCCACCACCACCGCCCCGTCCGGGGCCACCGGCGTCCCTGCCCTCGGTGCGCCTCCGGCCGGCCACCCTGCCGTCACCGTGTCGGCCACATGTGGCGTATGTCCCGTTTGCGCACCCTGCGACGGAGCCCCATCCGGACGCGGGGCGTGAACCGGACGCCCCGCGCGGACGCCTCATCGGCGGCTGCGGAGACCTTGGCAGAGTCGGGCCCCTCGCGGGGCCCGTTCCTTCCAAGATCGGTTAGTGGCCGGCGGGAGGTGCGACCTCGCGTGCGGAGGTGACCACCTGTCCGCGGACGCATTCGAGCCCAACCAGGATCGGCGACGCGAGAGGTCCCGCCCGTGGCGGGGTCAGGCGGTGGGCGGCAGGCGGCGTTCGATGGTGACGGTGGTGCCTTCGGCGGTGGAGACCAGTCGCACGTCGCCGTACGCGTTCATCAGCGTGGCACCCCGCCCCCGGTCCATGGCCGGACGACGGTCCCGCCAGGTGCCGAAGTCGCGCACCGAGATCCGAACCGTGCCATCGGCCACCCGCAGTCGCACCCGCACCTCGGGGCGGGTGGGGCGTTGGGCGTGCTCGACGGCGTTGTTGACCGCCTCGGAGGCGGCCAGCAGGAGGTCGGCCATGGTGTCCGGATCGACGTCCAGGTTCTCCAGCGAGGCCCGCACGTCCCGGCGCATCGCGGCGGCGGAGGTGGGTTGGGAGGGGTACGTCCAGCCCGTGTCCAGCGCGGCCGGCTGCTCGGGAGCCGGCCGCCGGCCCCCGTTGTAGACGTACTCCCCGTTCCCGCCGACCGACGGTTCGGGGCCCGGCGCGGCAGGCGGGCCGCTCACCGGACCGCCAGCCACGTCCACGGGACCGTCACCCGAGGCCGGTGCCCTGGCCGGGGCGGGGCCGTCCGCCCCGCGTGCCGTGTCGCCGGGGCCACCCGTGTCGTCCTGGTGGTCCCGCCGGGTGCGGGCGCCGTGCAGGGCGGCCCGGACCCGGGCGATCAACTCGGCGGCGGCGAAGGGCTTGACGACGTAGTCGTCCGCGCCCAGGTCGAGCCCCTCCACGCTGGCGTCGCCGCCGGCGCGCGCCGAGAGCACCACCACCGGCAGCGTGCGGGTGCCGGCCTGCCCACGCAGCCGACGGACCAGCTCGAAGCCGTCGATCCCGGGCATCATCACGTCGGTGAGCAGCAGGTCGGGCTGTTCCCGGCGGATCGCCTCCAGGGCCTGCCGGCCGTCGCCGACCGTCTCGACCCGCCAGCCCTGCTCGCCCAGCAACCGGGCCAGGTACGCGCGCATGTCGGCGTTGTCGTCGGCGACGAGGATCCGCACGTGCCGCAGCGCGTCCGCGGCACCGTACGCCGGCACCGGCGGCCCGGCCGGCGCGGAGGTCCCCGCCTGCGCCGGGTCGGCCAGCCAGCCGACCGCCTCCTGGACGGCGGCCCGGGCGGCGTCCCCGGCCCCGGCCAGGTCCGCGGCCGGCCCGGCGCGCCGCCCCGCGGCGGACCAGGGCAGCGCCACGGTGAACGTCGTTCCCGTCCCGATCCGGCTCTCCACCCGCACGTCGCCGCCTTCGAGACGGGCCAGCTCGCGGACCAGGGCGAGCCCGATGCCGGTGCCCTCGTGGCTGCGCGACCGGGTGCCCTGCACCCGGTGGAAGCGTTCGAAGAGCCGGGGCAGATCCTCCTCGGCGATACCGATGCCCGTGTCGGCGACGGTGAGCCGTACCTCGTCGTCGTCGGCGGTCAGCCCGACCCGGATCCGGCCGACGAAGGTGTACTTCAGCGCGTTCGACAGCAGGTTGGTGACGATGCGTTCCCAGTTGACCGGGTCGACGGAGACCGCGCGGGGCAGCGGCGGGCAGTCGACCTCCAGGCGCAGCCCGGCGCGTTCGACGGCTGCCCGGAAAACGCTCGCCAGTTCGGTGGTGAGCCCGGCCAGGTCGACCTCGCGAGCCTGGCTGTGTGCCTGCCCGGCCTCCAGGCTGGAGAAGGTGAGCAGGCTGTTGACGAGGGTGAGCAGCCGGGTGGCGTTGCGCCAGGCGGTGTCGACCCGTTCCCGCTGCGTCGCCGGCAGGGGATGCTCGTTGTCGTTGAGGGCGTCGGCCAGCGGGCCGAGCATCAGCGTCAGCGGGGTCCGGAACTCGTGGCTGACGTTGGTGAAGAAGCCGGTCTTGACCCGGTCCAGCTCGGCGAGCGCCTCGGCCCGCCGGCGCTCCTCCTCGTACGCCTGCGCGTTGCGTACGGCGACGGCCACCTGCTGGGCCAGCAGCGCGTGGAACGACCGGTACGCCTCGTCCAGCCCTCGGCTCGGGCTGACCCCGAGCAGCAGCACCCCGAGGGGCTGGCCCGCCTCGGCGGACGGCAGTGGCAGGGCGCGGGCGGTGCCGACCGGGTCGCCCCACGGCCCGGCGGGCAGGGCGAGCCGCCGCTCGACGCCGGCCACGTCGGTCGTCGTGCCGCCGGCGGCGGCCGCCAGCCCCCACTCGTGCTCCTCGCCTGCCGGCAGCGTGGCGGGCAGGGCCGAGGCCACGGGCTCCCCGCCGACGTGGGCGGCGCGGCGCAGCAGCGCGTCCTCGCGCAGGTAGATCGCGGCGAAGGGGACGTCCAGCGGGTGCCCGCCGATGGCCTCGGCGAGCCGGGCGCAGGTGCTCTCCACGTCGACGGTCCGCCCGTCGCCGCCGACGGACAGGTCGCGCAGCAGGCGCAGCCGGCGCTCACCGACGACCTGCTCGGTGACCTCGCTGCACACGGTGAGCACCCCCACCGTGCGTCCCTCGTCGTCGCGGGCGGGAGCGTGCGAGACGCTGAAGTACGCCTCCTCGCGGTAGCCGGCGCGGTCGAGCAGCAGTTGCAGGGCCGGCACCCAGCTGGCGACCCCGGTCGCCATCGCCTCGTCGATCAGGGGGCCCAGCACGTCCCAGCCCTCGGCCAGGGTGACCCGCACGTCGCCGCCGAGCGCGTCGGGGTGTTTGTCGCCGATCAGAGCGGAGTACGCGTCGTTGTACAGCTGGGTGAAGCGGTCCCCCCACAGCAGCAGCATCGGGTAGCGGGAGGAGAGAACCATCCGGACGGCGGCGCGCAGGCTCTGCGGCCAGCCGTCGACCGGGCCGAGCGGGGTGGCGGCCCAGTCGAGGCGCGCCATCAGCCGCCCGGTCCCACCGCCGTCGGCGAACAGGTCCCCCGTGGGCCGTGTCACCCTCGGTCGCACCTCATCGCAGCCCTCACTTCCGGGCCCCGACGACCCTTGCTGGTGTTACCCGCACATCCTGGCACCCAGCTTCAGCTGCACGTCCGCCGGCACCCCAGCGCGTGTCTGTACCCAGGCCTGCGCATCTCCACACCTCGACCGACCAGATCGGGGCGGGCGGGGTCAGCCCTCGGCCGCCCGGCGGCGCAGCAGCTCGACCGCCTCGTCGACCAGGCCGCCTTCGGTGAGCAGCGTCAGCAGCAGCGGCAGGTGCCGCCAGTCGCCGCCGTCGACCGCCTGCCGCAGCAGGCCGACCGCCTCGGCGTGCCGGCCCCGGGCGGCCAGCAGCGCGGCCAGCTCGTCGCGGGCGCGCGGATCGCCCTGCTCGGCGGCGATCCGCCAGTACCGTTCGGCCTCGTCGGTGCGGCCCTCCCCGGCGAGCAGCGCGGCGAGCCGGGCGGCGGCGTGCCAGTCGCCGTGTTCGGCACGGATCCGCAGCTCCTCCGTCCGCCCCCGGTCCGCCAGCAGGTCGACCAGGACGCTGCCCGCCCCGTTCGCGCCGGCCCGGTCGAGATCGCGCAGGTAGCCGGTCGGGTCGGGCACCGCCACCAGCCCGGCCGACTCCGGGCCGAAGAAGCGGCTGCCGCCGAACTCCCGCCGGAGCTGGTCGTCGAGGTCGTCGGCGAGCGCGATCATGGCCCGCAGGGCCAGCAGCAGGTGGGTGGGCGCGAAGTCCTGCCCGAAGACGGGGATGGACGCCCAGACCGTGTCGCCGGTGCAGTAGACGCGCCCGACCACGAGCCCGTTGGTGAGGTCGGAGAGCCGCCGGTACAGGGACTCGGTCTCCTCGACGCCGGTGAGCAGCGGAGAGAACACGTCGACCAGCGGCGGGTCGTCCTGCGCCCGTACGAAGATCATGGCCGAGCCGGCGCGGATGCCGACGTCGCCGTCGGCGTCGACGCGCAACTGGTCCGTGGTGACGCCGAGGAGGCCGGCGAGCACGGCCCTGACCCGGTGGGTCAGCTTCCCGCCGTCGCCGTCCTCGGCGTCGGGGTCAGGAAGCGGGCCGGTGCTGCGGGCGGCGACCGGCCGTGCGGCCAGCGCGGCGGCGAGCCGCGTCCGGGCCGGTACGGGAACGGCCGTGGCGGTGGTGGCCGGGCGGGCGGCCAGCGCGGCGACGAACCTGCCCAGCAGGTCCTCACGCGGCGTCATCGTGCTCGCCGCTCGTGCCGTCCCGGCCGCTGTCGGCCGGTCGGTCCGTCACCCGGACCTGGTCGAACATCTTGGCGATCACCAGTGGCGCCGCGACCCCGAAGGTGAAGCTGGCGAAGGCCGTGGTGGCCAGGCCACCCGCCCCGGCCGCGGCGGCGAGGCCGGTGCCGGCCACGGTCCTGAGCAGCACCGCGAACACGACGATCGGGGCGTCCCGCCGGTCGCGCCACGGCCAATGCCACCGGCCCCCGGACTCGCTGGTCGGGCGCATCATCCCGGAGAGGTTCAGCGCCTCGGCCACCGCGCTGCCGACCAGTCCCCACATCGCGGCCATCCATAGAGACACATCCCTACCGTACTGACCGCCCGCCGCGGCGGTCGCACCAGCCCTCGGCTTCTGCGGCGGCCACGTCGACGCCACCTGTGACGGTAGGGCGCGGGGGCAACGCGACGCCAGCCGGCGTTCCGCGGTCCCGTCGTCTCGCCGTCGGCGACGGCTCGTATCCTTTCCGCGAACCTTCGGTGGGCTTTCGAGGATGAAAGGACACGGTGTGAGCAACCGGGCCGAGACGTTGGAGTTCCAGGCCGAGGCGCGTCAGCTGCTCCAGCTGATGGTCCACTCGATCTATTCGAACAAGGACGTCTTCCTGCGTGAACTGATCTCGAACGCCTCGGACGCGCTGGACAAGCTGCGCCTGGCGTCGATGGTCGACAAGGAGTTGGAGGCCGACACCTCCGACCTGCACATCGAGATCGAGGTCGACAAGGCGGCGCGCACGCTGACCGTCCGGGACAACGGCATCGGCATGTCCCGTGACGAGGTCGTGCAGGTGATCGGCACGATCGCCAAGTCCGGGACCGCCGAGCTGCTGCGCAAGCTGCGCGAATCCTCCGACGCCGGGGCGCGGCAGGAGCTGATCGGCCAGTTCGGCGTGGGCTTCTACGCGGCGTTCATGGTCGCCGACCGGGTGGAGCTGGTGACCCGCCGGGCGGGGGAGAGCGGCGGCACCCGGTGGGAGTCGGCCGGTGAGGGCACGTACTCCGTCGAGTCGGTCGAGGAGGCGCCGCAGGGCACGTCGGTGACCCTGCACCTCAAGCCGGCCGACGACGAGGACAACCTGCACGACTACACCGCCGACTGGACGATCCGGGAGATCGTCAAGCGCTACTCGGACTTCATCGCCTGGCCGATCCGGATGACCGTCGAGCGCCCCGGCGAGGGCGACGAGACCAGCACCGAGACCCAGACGCTCAACTCGATGAAGGCGCTCTGGGCCCGCTCCCGCGACGAGGTCGACGAGGCCGAGTACAAGGAGTTCTACAAGCACGTCAGCCACGACTGGGCGGACCCGCTGGACATCGTGCACATGCGGGGCGAGGGCACCTTCGAGTACGAGGCCCTGCTGTTCATCCCGTCGCACGCGCCGCTGGACCTGTTCGCTCCGCAGGGCCGCCGCGGCGTGCAGCTCTACGTCAAGCGCGTCTTCATCATGGACGACTGCGAAGCGCTCATGCCGAACTACCTGCGCTTCGTCAAGGGGGTCGTGGACGCGCACGACCTGTCGCTGAACATCTCCCGGGAGATCCTCCAGCAGGACCGGCAGATCCAGGTCGTCCGCCGCCGGCTGGTCAAGAAGATCCTGTCCACCGTCAAGGACATGAAGGCCAACCACGCCGAGCGTTACCGGACCTTCTGGACGGAGTTCGGGGCCGCCGTCAAGGAGGGCCTGATCGACGACACGGAGAACCGGGACACGCTCCTGGAGATCCTGTCGGTCGCCTCCACCCACGATCCGGCCGAGCCCACCGACCTCGCCGGCTACGTCGGCCGGATGAAGGACGGGCAGAGCGACATCTACTACGCCACCGGCGACTCGCGCACGATGATCGAGAACTCGCCGCACATGGAGGCGTTCCGCGCCAAGGGCTACGAGGTGCTGCTGCTCACCGACCCGGTCGACGAGGTGTGGATCGAGCGCGTCGGCCAGTACGACGGCCGGACGCTGCGCTCCATCGCCAAGGGCCAGGTGGATCTCGACACCGAGGAGGAGAAGAAGGAGGCCGAGGCCGAGCGCGAGCAGCAGCGCAAGGACTTCGCCGACCTGCTCACCTGGATGGGCGCCACCCTCGCCGACTCCGTCAAGGAGGTCCGCCTCTCCTCCCGGCTGACCACCTCGCCCGCCTGCGTCGTCGGCGACGCCCACGACATCACCCCGACGCTGGAGAAGATGTACCGGGCGATGGGGCACGAGGTGCCGACCGTGAAGCGGATCCTGGAGCTCAACCCCGGGCACCCGCTGGTCACCGGCCTGCGCAAGGCGCACGAGCAGGGCGGCACGGAGGAGTCGCTGAAGGAGACCGCCGAGCTGCTCCACGGCCTGGCGCTGCTCGCCGAGGGCGGGGAACTGGCCGACCCGTCCCGGTTCACCCGCATGCTCGCCGACCGGCTCGCCCGTACCCTCTAGCGGCACGCACGGGCCGGCCGGCGCGGGGTGCCGCCGGCCGGCCCGTGACCGGTCGACTCGCGCACACCGGGCCGTCCCCCGGACCGCCGGGACGGGCCGCCCCGCGCGTCGGCCTGTTCGACGACCCCACCCGCCGCCCGCGTCGCGTCGCCCGCAGGGCCCCGAGCCGTCCACCGGAATCTGCCGCCGCCCCTGCCGGGAAAACAATCGGTCGGCCGTTCACGGAACGTGTCGTGAATCGTGTTTCCGGTGCGCGTACGAACGCCGGCCTTTCGCGGCCCGATCCCCGGTCGATCCACACCGCCTTTCTGCCCGGCCGCGCGGGACACGCGGGGCCGTGTCGCGACGCAGCGCCCGGCTGCCGGCCGCTGCGTCGTCTACCGTGTTCAACGTCGCGACCAGCGGGCAAGGAACATTCCGCAACTTGCAGGGCGACGTGGTGCGCGCGTGGCCGAAGGCGTGGAAATTGCGTACCGCCGCATTGAAGAACGCCGATATTGACTTGCTCCCGGAATTGGCGCACCGTGAAGCGTGCGGCGGTAACCGGAGCCCCGGGAGTCGTTTGGCAATTCCGTTCGTGGCCATGGCGCTCGAGGAAGCGGTCATGCGATTGGATCCGTTCGCGGGGGCGTATCTGACCGATCCGGCGCAGGTGTGGCGGCGGCTCCTCGACGAGCCTGAGGGGGTGCGCCACGACCCGGAGCTGGGGCTGTGGCTGATCACCCGGCACGCCGACGTGCGCCGCGCGCTGGGTGACGGGGAGGCCTTCGGCAACGCCCTCACCCTCGCCCCGATCTACGACGTCTGCCCCGAGGCGATGGAGTTCATCGCCCGCATCGACGCGCCGCCCACCACCGCCGCCGCGGACCCCCCGGTGCACCCCCGGACCCGCCGGGCCCTGCGGGCGACCTTCGCCAACACCGCCGAGCGCGTCGAGCGCCGGTACGGCGCGATCGTCGAGCGCCGGGTCGACGAACTGGTGTCCCGGCTCGTCGGCCGCGCCGACGGGCGGGCGGACCTCGTCGGCGAGTTCACCACCGAGCTGCCCCTGCTGGTCCTGCTCGACATCCTCGGCGTACCGGAGGAGGACGTCGGGCGGGTCAGGGCCTGGGGGGACGGCCAGATCGCGTTGCTCTGGGGGCAGCCGGACCCAGCCGAGCAGGTCCGGCTGGCCCGGGACCTGTGGGAGTTCTGGCGCTACTGCGAGCGGTTGGTCGCCGCCCGACTCGGCGGTGGCCGGCACGGCGACGACTACGTCAGCCAGCTGCTGGCGTACCGCGACGGCGACGACGAGGTGCTCACGGTGGCCGAGGTGTCGAGCATCGTGTTCAACCTCCTGGTCGCCGGGCACGAGACCACGGCCGGGCTGCTCGCCCACGCGCTCGACCAGGCGCTGTCGGGCCCGGGCCGGTGGCGGGAGCTCGGCGAGGACCCGCGCCGGATACCCGCGTTCCTGACCGAGACGCTGCGTTTCGCGCCCGCCATCGACGGCTGGCTGCGGGTGACCCGCCGACCCGTCACCCTGGACGGCGTCACCATTCCGGCGGGTGCGCGCTGCCTGCTGCTGATCGGCGCCGCCAACCGGGATCCGGCGGTGTTCGCCCGGCCGGAACAATTCGATCCGCACCGGTCCGACGCGGACGGGCACCTCTCGTTCGGGCACGGGCCGCACTTCTGTATCGGCGCGGCGCTGGCCCGGCTGGAGGCGGAAATGGCGCTGACCCGGCTCTGCCGAGCGGTTCCCGGACTGCGCCTGGCCCCCGGCCATCGCCGCTCGTACAAGGTCAACATCGCCTTCCGCGCGCACCGCAGCCTGCCGGTGGTCCTCGACACGACGGTGCCGTCCGGTGCTCCGGCGGCGCCCGTCGCCGGGTGACCAGCCGTCTCGTGGCGGCACCGGTCCTGTTCTGCGGGCGGGTGCGTCGGACCGTGCCGTGCGGCGCCCGACCGGCTGCGCGCGGACCCGTGGGGTCGCCGCGACCCGGCCGGCGGCCCCCGGCAGGCGACTACGCTCCGAAGTCACGTCTTCACACCCGTCGACCGATGGGTTAAGAATTGTCCCCTGCGAATGCCCATTCATCGCCCAATGTCTACTGACGCCCGATGCCGATGCCGGCCGGTCGGCGTCGTGAAGGTGAACACATGGATCGCACGCCCCCGTCGAGCGCCCAGCGCTCCGGTGCCATCCACCGGTTCCGCTCCGAACTGCGCACCTGGCGCACCCGTCAGGGGCTGACCCAGCGGGCGCTCGCGGAGCGGGTGCGGTTCAGCCGCGAGACGGTCGCCGCGGTCGAGTCCGGTCGCCGGTACGGCAGTCACGAGTTCGCCGTCCGCTGCGACGAGGTGCTCGGCACCGGCGGTTGCCTGGCGGCGCTGTGGCCGCAGGTCGCGGCGGAGCAGTTGGCGGCGGACGGCCGCCGTGGCCCCCGGTTCGGAACGGTGGCAGGGCCCGCCCCGGCCCCCGCGCCGCCGGCCGCGCGGCGGGACGCGCGCGACCCGGAGGCGGTCGTGGCGGCGATCGACGAACTGCGGGAGCTGATCGGCCAGGTGCTCGGCGGGCCGCCGGAGGCCGACCTCCCGCCGCGCCCGTCAGGCGGCCGGCCCGGGCGCTCCTGACCTGCGCGGGATCGGAGTCGCGAGGCGGGACGGGCGCTGCTGACGCTGGGTACAGATGCCGGTACGGGCCGTTTGTACCACCGTCAGGTCTTCTCTGCGGGCGCTGGGTCCGGCGGAATGAGACGTGCAAACGGCAAGGTGCGCATTGGCCGTCTTGGATTAGTCGCGGGAGTCAGTCTTGGCGTCGAGCACGAGGTCCCACGCGGCCCGACCCTACCCGACCGGCCGCCGCGGCTGGAAGATCGGCACCCGGATGCGCCTCATCGTGGCGGCTCCGCTGGTCGCCGTGATGGGATTCGCCGGCCTCGCCCTGACCGAGAGCGTCCGCCAGACGACCCGCGCGAGCGACCTCGGACTCCTGGCGCACCTCGGCGCCGACGCGGGCGACCTGGCCCACCGGCTGCAACGCGAGCGCGTCGTCGCCGCCGACCTGCTCAGCCGGGGCGCGGCCGAGCAGCAGGAAGCCTTCGCGGACGCCACCGGGAGCACCGACGACGCCGTCGCCCGCTACCGCCGGCAGCGGGCCCTTGTGCCTCCCGGACCCGCCGCCGGGCAGACCGCGCTCCAGCGGATCGACCTGGCGCTGGAGGGCCTGGCGCCGCTGCGCGCGCAGGTGCGTACGGCGGCACACGCCTCGGTGTCGGCGATGACCTTCAGCTACCGGATCGTGATCGCCGACCTGCTCAGCCTCCGGGAGAGCGTCACCCTCGGCGCGGTCAACGCCCGGATCACGGACGGCATGCGGGCCTCGGCGGCGCTGTCCAAGGCGGCCGAGGCGGCCGGCCAGCAGCAGGTCGCCGTCCTGCGCGCGGTCGCGGCCGACCAGTTGACCCCCGCCATGCAGCAGGACATCACCGCCGCCCGGTCCGGCTTCACCGAGTCCAGCCTGTCCTTCCTGGCCCTCGCCCGGCCCGCCTGGCGGGGCTGGTGGGAGCAGGCGGGCAGCGGCCAGGACGCCTTGCTGCTGCAACGGCTGCAGGACGAGGTGTCGAGGACCCGGGCGGGAAGCCGGTTGCGGCTGGACCCCGGCGCCTGGGTCGCCGCGACCCAGCAGTGGTCCGTCCGCCTGGCCGAGCTGCGTCAACGGGTCGACGCGGCGGTGCTCGACGACATCCGGTCCGCCCACGCCGACCAGCGGCGGCGCACGGCCGTCGAGGCGGCTGCCGTGGCGGTGGCCCTGCTGCTCACCGCGCTGGTCACCTGGGCGGTGGCCCGGCAGATCACGTGGCGCCTGCGCCGGCTGCGGGACGCCGCGAACGCCGTCGCCTTCGAACGGCTGCCGCAGGTGGTGGCCCGGCTCCAGCAACCGGACAGCTCGTCGGTCGACCCGGACGAGCTGGCCCGCCAGCAGTCCGCGGAGGCCCTGGAGCCGTCGCGCGGCGACGAGATCGGCGAGCTGGGGGAGGCGTTCGCGGCCGTGCACCGGGCGGCCGTGCGTACGGCGGCCGAGCAGGCGGTCATGCGGGCCAACACGGCCGACATCTTCATCCACCTCAGTCGCCGGGAGCAGCGGCTGGTCGACGCGGTGCTGGCGCAGGTCGACAAGGTCGAACGGGACGAGACCGACCCCGAACGGCTGGACCAGCTCTACACGCTGGACAACCTGGCCACCCGGATGGGACGGATCAACGCCAGCCTGCTGGTGCTGGGCGGGGTGGGGGTCGGGCGGGTACGCCAGCACGACGTACCCCTGCAACAGGTGCTCCAGGCCGCGCAGAGCCAGATCGAGCACTACGCCAGGATCCGCCTCGGCATCGTCGACGGCGACGTCGCCGTCGCGGCCGACGCCGTCGACGAGGTCGTGCACCTGCTGGCCGAGCTGATGGACAACGCCACCGGCTACTCCGCGCCGGGCACCGAGGCGTGGGTGACCGCCCGCAGCCTCGGCGACCGGGTCATCGTCCAGGTCAGCGACGAGGGCGTGGGGCTGTCCCCGCAGCGTCGGCAACAGCTCAACGACCTGCTGGCCCGCCCGCCCGCCATCGACGTCGCGGCCGTACGGGCGATGGGGCTGGTCGTGGTGGGACAGCTCGCCGCCCGGCTGGGCGCGGCCGTCCAGCTCCGTCCGGGCCCCCGGCGCGGCACCATCGCCGAGGCGGCGTTCCCGGGGGCGATCATCCGACCGCTGCCTCCGGAGGAGTTCCTGCTCACGCCCGGCAGGCCGTCGCGGCGCGCGGCGCGGGCCACCCTCGCGCCGCCGGCGTACGCCACGGCCCCGCAGCCGTGGGCCGGGGGCCCGGCGCAGCCGTGGACGGGCGGGCCGGCGCCCGAGCGGGCGCTGCCGGTGGCGCCGGTGTTCCGGCCCGCACCGGCGCCGGCCGGAGCAGGTGACGAGCCCACCCAGGAACTCGTCATCTTCGAGGAGGTCAACCACTGGTTCCAGGCCGGCCACGACGACGCCACGAACGCGGGGCCGTGGGCCAGCCCCGCCGACGAGGCCTGGCGGACCGCCGCCCGGGCCGACGCGCCCGAGGTCGTCGCCACCACCACGTCCGGCCTGCCACGGCGTCAGCCGCGACAGCACCTCGTCCCGGGCGGCGTCGCCGTGCCGCAGCAGCGCGCCGCGCACCGCGACCCGACCCAGGTGGCCACCGCGATGGCCGCGTACGCGCGGGGCGTCGCGGGCCGCCGGACCAACCTGATCACCAACTGACCCGACAGGGAGAGCACGTGACCGACCAACAGGATCTCGGCTGGCTGCTGGACGCCTTCGCCGAGCGCGCCACCGAGGTCAGCCATGCGATCGGGATCTCCAGCGACGGCCTGATGGTGGCCGCCACGAGGGGCCTCCCGCCGGACCGGGCGGACCAGCTCGCGGCGACCGGCAGCGGGCTGGTGAGCCTGCTCCGCGGCGCGGCGGCCTTCTTCGACGCCGGCGCGGTGATCTCCAACGTGACCCAGCTCGAGGGCGGCTTCATGTTCTCGATGGCCTTCAACGACGGCGCGTCCCTGCTCGTGCTCGCCGACCCGCAGTGCGACGTCGGCAAGGTCTCCTACGAGATGACCGAGCTGGCGAACCGCATCGGCGACGCCCTGACCCCGGCGGCGCGGGCGGCACTGAGCCGCAGCCGCTGACACCCCGGCACCCCACGCCGGAACCCCCATCCCTCCTGGAGAAGACATGTCGCTGACCATCCCCCGGCGCAGCCGTGCCCGCACCGCGGCCCTGCTCGCCCTCGTCCTGTTCGCCGCGACCGCCTGTGCCGACGGCGGGCGGAGCGCCGGCGCCGCCGGATCGATCAAGATCGGCCTGCTGGCGTCGCTGTCCGGCACCTACCAGGCGGTCGGCAAGGAGATCCGCGCCGGCTTCGAGCTCTACCTGGCCACCCACGACGGCAGGCTCGGCGGGCGACAGGTGGAACTCGTCGTCGCCGACGAGGGCAACGGCGCCGCGACCGCGGTGCCCGCCGCGACGAAACTGCTCAAGCAGGACCGGGTGGCCGCGCTCACCGGGATCGTCGGCGGCGGCTCGGTGGCCGCCGTCTATCCGTTGCTCAACGAGACGAAGGTGCCGTTCGTCGGCTCGAACGGTCGCCCGGAACTCAAGGACGTGTCCCGGATCTGGCACACCTCGTACCTCTCCGACGAGCCGGGGGAGGCCATCGCCCGCCACGTGCGCGACAACGTCGACGGCAGCGTCTACGCCATCGGCCCCGACTACCAGGGCGGCTGGGACGAGCTGCGCGGCTTCACCGACGCCTTCGTCAAGGAGGGCGGCAGGCTCGCCAACGCCGACGGCAAGACCACATTCACCCCGTTCCCGACGACCACCAACTTCACCCCGTACTTCGCCCGGATCAAGGCCTCCGGCGCGGACGCCGTCTACACGTTCTACGCCGGCAGCGCGGCCGTCGACTTCGTCAAGCAGTACGCGCAGTCGGAGATCAGCGACCTGCCGCTCTACGCCGCCGGGTTCCTCACCGAGGGCGGGGTGCTCGACGCCCAGGGCGACGCCGCCCGCGACGTCTACTCGGTGCTGAACTACTCGCCGGACCTGGACAACGCCGAGAACCGCGCCTTCGTGGCCGCCTGGAAGGCGAAGAACGACGGCTCCCCGACCACGTACGCCATGGCCTCCTACGACGCCGCGGCCGTCCTGGACCGGGCCATCGAGGCGGCCGGGGACGACCCGAGCCCGGAGAGCATCAACGCGGCCATCGGCCAGCTGGGCCAGATCGCCAGCCCGCGCGGCACCTGGCAGTTCTCGCCGAGCACGCACGCGCCGGTGCAGAAGTGGTACCTGCGCCAGGTGCGCCAGGACGGCCGGGCGCTGTCCAACACCGTCGTGGGTGACCTCGCCACCGTCGGCGGGTGACCGGCGTGGCGGTCGACATCCGGATCGACCCGTACCTGGTCCCGGCCCTGGACGGGGTGGCCTACGGGCTGCTGGTCTTCGTCGCCGCGGCGGGGCTGGTGCTCTGCTTCGGCGTCGCCGGCATCCTGAACCTGGCGCACGGCACCCTGTACGCGATCGGCGGGTACACCGCCGCCGCGCTGCTGGACGGCGGCTGGCCGAGCCTGGTGCTGGCGCTGGCCGTCGGGACCGTCGCCGCCACCGCCGCCGGCGCGCTGGTCGCCGGCCTGCTCACCCGCGTCGCCGCGCGCAGCCATCTCACCCAGGCGCTGCTCACCTTCGGGGTGGCGCTGGCCGGGGGTAGCCTCCTCGCGGGCGCGTTCGGGCCGGACGACCCGCCGGTACGGGTGCCGGCAGCGCTGGACGGGTCGGTGGTCGTGGCCGGGCACCGCTACGCGGCCTACCGCCTGGTCTTCATCGTCGTCGCCGCCGTGCTCGCCGGCCTGCTCCACCTCGCGGTGCGCCGCACCCGGGCCGGGATGCTGGTCCGCGCGGCCGTCGACGACGCCGAGATGGTCGCCGTCCTCGGCGTGAACCCGGCATGGATCCGCGTCGGCGTGCTCGCCGCCGCCGGGGCGCTGGCCGGTGCCGCGGGCGTGCTCGGCGCGCCGATCATCGGTCCCGGGCCGGACACCGCCGACGCGGTGCTGCTGCTGTCGCTGGTGGTCGTCGTCCTCGGCGGGCTCGGGTCGATGACCGGCACGCTGCTCGCGGCCCTGGCGGTCGGGCAGATCCAGACCCTCGGGGTGGCGCTCGCCCCGTCGGCCGCCCCGTTCCTGCTCTTCGCCGCCATGGCCGCCGTCCTCGCGGTGCGGGCACGCGGCCTGGCCACGAGCCGGAGGACGTCGTGAGGGACGAGGCGGTACGCGCGCTGCGGCGCGGTGTCGCCGTGCTCGTCCTCGCCGGCCTGGTACTGGCACCGTGGGCGGTCGACGACTACACCGTGGCGCTGCTTGCCCGTACCCTCGCGCTGGGCCTGGTGGGGGTGAGCGTCGCCCTGCTCACCGGCGTCGCGGGGCTGCCCACCCTGGGGCAGACCGCACCGTACGCGGCGGGCGCGTACGCCAGCGCGGTGGTCGGCAGCCGGCTCTCCGACGTGGCGGTGGTGCACCTGGTCGTCGCCGCGACGGCCGGGGCGGCGCTGGCCGCGGCGACCGTCCCGCTGGTGGTGTACGCGCGCGGCGTGATCGTCCTGATGATCACCCTGGCGATCGGCGAGCTCGTGGTGACCGTCGTCGGGCGCTGGCGGTCGGTGACCGGCGGCACCGACGGGCTCGCCGGGGTCCCGCCGGTGCGTCCCCTGTGGGGGCTGCCGGTGCTGGCCACCGACCGGGCGCGTTACCTCTACGCCCTGGTGGTCGTCGCCGTGCTGGTCGGCGCGGTGCTGCTGGTCCTGCGCACCCGGGCCGGCCTGCTGCTGCGGGCCGGCCGGGACGACGAGGCGCGGCTGCGGGCCAGCGGCCACCGGGTGGCGGCCCACGTGGCGGCCGTGCACGTGGCCGCGGGGGCGGTCGCGGGCGCCGCGGGCTCCCTGCTGGTGGTCGCCCAGCAGTTCATCTCGCCGGCCGACTTCGGCTTCGACACGTCCGCCCTGCTGCTGCTCGGGGTGGTGGTCGGCGGCGTCGCGTCCGTGGGCGGCGCCCTGGTCGGCGCCGCGATCGTGATCGCCGGCCGGGACTGGCTGTTCGGCGTGCTCCCCGGGCACGCGCCCCTGGTGCTGGGGGTGGCGTTCGTCGTCACCGTCCACCTGCTGCCCGGCGACGGGCGCCGGCCGGCGGGCGTGCGGGGCCGGCTCCTGCCGGGACTGCCGGCGGGCCCCGCGGCGGCCGAGGAACGGCCGGCGCCGACGGGGGCACGCGCATGACGCCGCTGCTGTCCGCCCGGGGCGTCACGGTCCGCTACGGCTCGCTGGCCGCGCTGGCCGGGGTCGACCTGCGGATCGACCACGGCCAGCGGCACGCCCTGATCGGGCCCAACGGCGCCGGCAAGAGCACACTGCTCGACGTGCTCGGCGGGGCGACCCCGGCGGGCGGCGGCCGGGTGCTCCTCGCCGGCCGCGACGTCACCCGGCTCGGCCCCGCCGCCCGGGCCCGGCGGGGCATCGGCCGGATCCACCAGCGGCCCGCCGTGTGGTCGAGCCTGACCGCCGCCGAGAACCTGCTGGTCGCCGCACTGCCCCACGCGGTGCGGCCCGGCCGGTGGCGGCCCGGCGCGCGGCGGTGCGCCGCCGAGCGTACGGCGGGTGCGTGGCTGGAACGGCTGGGCCTGCACGACGTCGGCGCCACTCCCGCCGGTCAGCTCGCCCACGGGCAGCGGCGGCAACTCGAGATCGCCATGGCCCTGGCCGGTCGCCCCCGGCTGCTGCTGCTCGACGAGCCGGCCGCCGGGCTGTCCGCCGTCGAGGTCGGTCGGCTGGTGGAGTTCCTGCGGGCCCTGCCGCGCGCCGTCGCGGTGCTGCTTGTCGAGCACCGGCTGGACCTGGTGTACGCGCTCTGCGACCAGGTGACCGTGCTCGGGGACGGCCGGACGGTCGCCACCGGGACGCCGGCCGAGATCCGCGCCTCCGGCCCGGTCCGGCAGGCCTACGCAGAGGGGGTGTCGTGATGCTGCGGACGGAGCGGCTCTGCGCCGGCTACGCCGGCGGGATCGTGCTGCACGAGGTCACCCTCGACGTGGCGGCCGGCGCCGTGCAGGCGGTGGTGGGCCGCAACGGCGCCGGCAAGAGCACCCTCGTGCACGCCGTCGCCGGGCTGGTGCGGCCCAGCGGGGGGCGGATCGAGGTCGACGGCGTGCCGGTCGCCGGCCGGCAGCCGCACCGGATCGCCCGGTGCGGGGTGGGCCTCGTCCCGCAGGGGCGGCGGGTCTTCTCCCGGTTGACCGTGGCCGAGCACCTCGCCCTGGCGGCGGTGCCGTGGCGCGCCGCGACGCCGGGGGGCGAGGGGTGGACCGTCGCGCGGGTCCTGGAGCTGCTGCCCCGGCTGGCGGCCCGGCTGCGCCATCGCGGCGACCAGCTCTCCGGCGGCGAGCAGCAGATGCTGGCGATCGCCCGGGCCCTGCTCGGCCAGCCCCGGGTGCTGCTGCTGGACGAGCCGTGCGAAGGGCTGGCGCCCGGCCTGGCCGCCCGGGTACGCGACCTCGTCGGCACCCTGGCCAGGACCGGGCTGGCCGTGCTCCTCGTCGAGCAGCAGCTCCAGCACGCCGTCGAGATCGCGGACCGGATCGCGGTGCTCGAGTACGGCCGGGTGGTCTACGACCGCCCGGCGGACGCTGCCCGGGCCGAGCCGGGCCGCCTGGCGGCGATGCTCAGCGTCGCCGCCGTCGCGGAGCTGCCGGCTCCCCGACCGGTGCCCGGTGCCGGGCCGGTCCCGCGCACCTGACCCGACCGCCTTCGACAGGAACGAGCGACGATGCCGACAGACATCCGTGACACCGAGTACACCTTCGACAACGGTTCCCCGGAGGCGGTGCCCCAGCTACGGGCGCTGGAGTCCTTCCTGGACCCGATCACCGCGGCCCGGATCGGCGCCCCGGTGCTCGCCCCGGGCGGCGTGTGCTGGGAGGTCGGCGCCGGCGGGGGCTCGGTCGCCCGGAGCATGGCCGGGGCGGTCGGCCCGGCGGGGCGCGTGCTGGCGACCGACATCGACGTCGCCCACCTCGCCGCCGCGGGCAACCTCGACGTCCGGCGGCACGACGTGCGCAGCGAGCCACCGCCCGGCGACGCCTTCGACCTCATCCACGCCCGGCTGGTGCTGCTCCACCTGCCGGAGCGGCGGCGCGTGCTGGCCTCGCTGGCCGGCGCGCTGGCCCCAGGCGGATGGCTGGTGGTCGAGGAGTTCGACTGCACGGCCCCGCTGCGCGTGCTGACCGCGCCGAGCGACGACGCGGCGAAGCTCTTCACCCACGTGACGGACGCGATGCTCGGCGTCCTGCAGAGCCACGGCGCGGACCTGGCCTGGGCGCAGGACGTGCACGCCCACCTCGCGTCGGCGGGACTCATCGAGGTCGACACGGTCACCCACTCCGAGAGCTGGCCCGGTGGCTCGCTCGGCGCGTCGCTGTACGAGACGAACTCCCGGCAGTTGGCGCCGGAGCTGATCGAGGCGGGGGTGTCGCCCGGCCAGCTGGAGGCGTTCCGTCGGCTGCTGCGCGACCCCGGGTTCGTCGTGATGTCCTACCAGTTCGTGTCGACCCGGGGGCGGCGTCCGGCGCGGCGGTGAGGCGGTTCCCCTCGCCCGTACCGCCGCCGCGCCGGCGGGGCGGGGGGGGGGGGGCCCCCCCCGGGGCCGCCCCCCCCCGCCGCCCCCCCGCCCGGGGGGGGCCCGCCCCCCCCGCGGCCGGGCGTGGAAACCGTGCCGGCCGGGTACCACGGCGGTCATGGGCACGAGCAGCACGGTCGGCGACGAGCCGGCGACCGCCGTCCGGGTGGGCACGGTCGCGGTCGTCGCCCACCGGAAGAAGACCCTCGGTGGCGGCCTCGACGAGCTGCGCGCGGAGCTGGCGGGCGCGGGCGTCGAGGACCTCGTCTGGTACGAGGTGCCGAAGAGCCGCAAGGCGCCGAAGAAGGTCCGCAAGGCGCTGAAGAAGGGCGCCGAGCTGGTCTTCGTGTGGGGCGGCGACGGCATGGTGCAGCGCTGCGCCGACACCCTCGCCGGCTCCGGCGTCCCGATGGCGATCCTGCCCGCCGGCACCGCCAACCTCTTCGCCGCCAACCTGGGCGTGCCGGAGGACCTCCCCGAGGCCGTGCGCATCGGCCTGCACGGCCGGCGCCGCTGTCTCGACCTGGGCCGGCTCAACGGCGAGCACTTCGCCGTGATGGCCGGTGCCGGCTTCGACGGCGACCTGATCCGCGAGGCGGACCGCACGCTGAAGGGCAAGCTCGGTCGCCTCGCCTACATGTGGACGGGGCTGCGGCACGTCCGGGGCGAACTGGTCGGCACGCGGATCACCGTCGACGGCACGGAGTGGTTCGACGGCGACGCGAGCTGCGTGCTGTTCGGCAACGTCGGCACGATCACCGGCGGCATCCCGGCGTTCGACGACGCCCGCCCCGACGACGGCTGCCTGGAGGTCGGCGTGTCGACCGCCGACGGCGCGGTGGACTGGGCACGCACCCTCGGCCGGATGGCCGCCGGCCGCTCGGAGGAGTCGCCGTTCGTGCGGATCACCCGGGGCCGCAGGATCAAGGTCCGGCTCGCCGCGCCCCGCACGTACGAGCTGGACGGCGGCGCCCGGGGAGAGGTCACGAAGCTCAAGGTGCGGGTGGTGCCCGGGGCGCTGACGGTCTGCTGCCCCGGGCCCGTTCCCTGAGCGTCAGCGGAGGCCGTGGATCTCCACCTCGAAGACCCGGGCCAGCCCGTCGGTCGGGCTGGGCTCGGTGAACACGAGCCGGACCTGCCGGATCCCGGTCGGCGCGCCGGCGAGGTCGACCCGGGCCGGGCTGGCGGTGTTCGCCCCGGCCGAACCGATGGTCGTCCAGGCCCCGTCGACCAGGGCCTCCACCCGGAACGCCCGCACCCGCAGGCTCTCCGAGCCGGCCACCCCGCTGTAGAGGTCGAGCCGCTGGAGCTCCGCCGGCCCACCGAGATCCAGGGTGAGCGTGGGTGCCGGGTCGGCCGAGCCGGAGATCCAGCGGGCGCCCGTCCGGTCACCGTCCACCGCGTTGGCGGCGACGTTGCTGGAGAGCACCGAACTCGCCTGCACCGCGGCGCCCCGGGCGAGGTTCTCCCCGGCCACGCCCACCCGCAGGGTCTGCGTGACCTCCTGCCGGTGGTTGCCCCGGGTGAACGCGACGGTCAACCGGACCGTGCCGTCGGTCACCGCGTCGGCGGGGACCTGCACGCTCACCGCGACCGGCGTGGTGGCGCCCGCGGGCAGCCGGGTGGTCTCCGGCCGCGCCCGCACCTGCCAGCCGGGCGGCGCGTCGGCGGCGACCGTCAGGGCGGTGACCGGGCCGGGGCCGTCGTTGCGTACCCGCAGCACGGCGCTCCCGGCCCGGCCGGGCAGCACCCGGATCTCCGGCGTGTCCAGCGCGACGTGGGCGCCGGCCGGGTCGGCCTTCCTGCCGGTCACCCCGACCCCCAGGTACGCCACCTCGATCTCGGGCACCGTCCGGCCGGTCGTCACGTCGGCGACGGTGGCGCCCCACCGGGTGTTTGCCACGTTGTCCGGCCGGTAGCCCCGGGTGCCCCGGATCACGATGCCGCTGCTGTCGCGCAGTCCCACCGCGTACGGGTACGGGCCCTGCACGGTGGCCACCCGGAAGAAGACCGTGTTGCCGAACAGGACGTCGTGCACGTCGTCCAGCTCGACGGCCTGGGACCGCCAGCCGTAGATGTGGTCCTCGGTCTGCAGCGCGTGCAGCTGCCAGTTGCGGACGCGGCGCAGCACGACCTCGCGGTGCTCGTGGTGCTCGACGGAGACCTCGTACATCCGGCCGCGCACCGAGGTGTCCTCGACGAGGAACCCGTTGTCGGCCCAGCCGGCGACGCTCCAGATGTTGGCGAAGGTCCCGCCGCCGCCCTGCACCCAGAAGCTGTACTTGTGCCGGCCCCGGTACTGGTAGCCGGGATCACCGGCGCCGGGGTCGCCGGGCGCGGTCTGCTCCGGGTGCCACTTCACGAACTGGGTGGCGATGTCGGCGAGGTAGCTGCGCTCACCGGAGCGCCAGTGCACGTGCACCGAGCCCGCGGTCTGCTGCGCGGAGTCCAGGCCGAGGCCGGTGACCTGGTTCCGCCCGCCGAGCGGGGTCTGGATCATCGCCTTGGGCCGCTGCGGGTCGGTGAATCCGGCGGCGCTCTCCGGCAGCTTCAGCCAGGTCTGGCGGGGGTGCAGGCCGATCAGGTTGTTCTGTGGCCGCAGCCGCAGGGTGTTCCCGATCAGGTACTGCCCCATCGGCACGTAGACGGTGTCGTGCTCGTCGAGGGCCCGCTGGAAGATGGCGTGGTCGTCGCTGGTGCCGCTGCCGACCGTGACGCCCCTGGCGGCGGCGTACTCGACCACGTTGACCCAGCCGCCGGTGGCCGGTGGCAGGGGCGCGTCGGTGCGCAGCAGCCGGGCGAAGCTCGGCGGCGCGGCCGGTGTCGCGGAGACCAGGACGCCGTCGGTACGCCGTTCGGTGTCGCCGAGCGCGTCGTCGACCCGGAGTCCGAGCGTGGCGTCGCGCACCAGGTACGACGGGCCGGGGCCGACCCAGGTGCGTCCGCTGGGCACGGTGGTCAGCAGCGCACCGGTGCCGGTGACCCCGGTGTCGACCACGTTGAGCTGGTTCTGGGCGCGGACGAGTTCCGGCTCGCTGCCGCCCGCGACGGATTCGCTGTCGTTGAGGGTGATCGCCGCCCCGCTGATGTTCTCGAAGACCGAGTCCTGCACGTAGAGGCGCTGGGTCTGGTTGCCGGTGGCGACGATGCCGGCCGGCGAGTCGGCGAAGCGGTTGCGGATCAGGCTCAGCTTGCTGTCCGTGTGCAGCTTGACGGCCGCCTCGCGTTGACCGGTGAAGGTGGTGTCCAGCAGCGTGGTCTGCCAGCCGGGCGAGGCGGCGAAGGCCAGCATGCCGACCGTGCCGCCGTACACGTTGACCCGTTGGATCAGGTTGGCGTTGTGGTCGATCCCGGCGTATCCCGTACCCACGTGGATGTCGAGGTCCTGGAGGACGAACATCTGGGCGCCGCTGAAGCGTACGGCCACCGCGGCGGGGTTGCCGGGGCCGATCCGGATGTCCAGGTTGACCAGGCCGGTGCCGAAGGTGTCGTTGTTGCCGAAGCTGCGGGCCGCGCCGGGCTGGAAGGGCCGGCGCAGCGCGGCGAAGAGGAAGGACTGGTTGCCGTCCTGGAAGCCGGGGGTGGACTCGCCGAGGACGAACTCGGGCCGCGCGGCGCCGAACCCGATCAGGCGTACCGAGGCGTGCAGGTCCACCTGCCGGGAGAGGCGGTAACGCCCTTGCGGCACGAAGACCACGCCGCCGCCGTCGCCGACGGTGACGTTGCGTGCCCCGCCGACGATGCTGCCCAGCCAGTTCTCGCCGCCCCGGCGGGAGGCCTCGTCGATGGCGGCCTGCACCGAGGCGGTGTCGTCGCCGACGCCGTCGCCGTGCACCGGGAACTGTGCGCTGCCGAGGACGACGGCGGTCGGGTCGGTCGGCATGCTCCGGTAGACGGAGGTCGAAGCGGTCGGTGGGGTGAGGGCTGCCGCCGGCGGGGCGGCGACCGCCGGCGCCACGGCCGTGGCGGCCAGGAGGAGGGAACCGGCCAGCATGCCGACCCGTGCCCGGCCCGCTGGGGGTCGGCGGCCGGCTGCCCGCCGGGGTGGAGCTTGGATCATCGGTACGCCTTTCCTGCCCCTGTCGGGACCGGTCGGCGACCATGTGGTCATGCGCATAACCAGAATGTTTCCGCAGGCCCGAGCTGTCAAGGGTCGGGCCGCCAGAATATGAAACCCCCGCGTAACATTGACTTGCGGCGGCCGGTGGGCTGATCATTCACGGCAGCCCGCTCCCGGGACGTCGCCGTGTGCGATCGTGTGGTCATGCGCATGACCAGCCGGGGCGACGGCGCGGGAGCGGGCCCCCGGCGAGCGGCCGGGACACGGAGGTGACAACGATGCCAGGCACCAACGGACGGGCCACCCAGGCCGACGTCGCCCGGCTCGCCGGGGTCAGCCAGGCGACCGTGTCACTGATCCTCAAGGAGGGCGACACGGGTCGCCGACGCGTCGGTGAGCAGACCCGTCAACGCGTGCTCGACGCCATCCGGATGACCGGGTACGTCGCGAACCCGGCCGCCCAACGCCTGGCCGGGGGACGCACCCGGATCATCGGCGTCTTCACCTACGAGCCGGTCTTCCCGCGCGACAGCCGGGACTTCTACCACCCGTTCCTGGTGGGGGTCGAGGCGCAGGCCGAGGAGCTCGACTGCGACCTGCTCTTCTTCACCAGCACCCCGTCCCGGCAGGGACGGCGCCTGCTCGGCGACGGTTCCCGCCGGCTCGGCGTCGCCGACGGCTGCGTCCTGCTCGGACGCCACGACGACAAGCGTGACCTGGCGGACCTGCTCGGCCGCGACTTCCCGTTCGCCTTCATCGGTCGACGGGAGTCCGACGCCGGCATCGTGCCGTACGTCGGAGCCGACTACGTGACCGCCACCCGCGAGGTGGTCGAGCGGCTCTTCGCCCTCGGCCACGAACGGGTCGGCTTCCTCGGCGACCTCCGCCGGGACGAGCCGTCGGCCGACCGCGCCCAGGGCTACCAGCAGGCGGTACGCGCCGCCCGCAGCCGCCCGGTCGTGCTGGACGGCGCCGGGTTGACCGGCGGCGAGGCACTCGACCTGCTCGACGACAACGGCCTCACCGCGGCGGTCGTCTGGCCGTCCGGGTTGGCCCCGCGGATCCGGGCGGCGGCGCTGGCCCGGGGGATGTCCGTCCCCGGGGACCTGTCGCTGGCCCAGCTCGGCGACGCCGAGGACGGCAGTCCCGGTGACATCGACTGGACCGGTTTCCGGATCCCCCGCGAGCAGATGGGCGCGGGGGCGGTGCGACTGCTCTTCGAACAGCTGGTCGGTCCCGCGCCGAGCGCCGACGCCCTGCAACGCAGCCTGCCCTGCGCCGTCGTGCCCGGGACCACCGCCGCGGCGCCGCGGCGCACCCGCCCCCGCGCCGTCAGGTGAGTCGGGCGCCCGCCGGGGTGGCCGGCACCAGGCGACGGGTGAGCCACAGCGGCGAGGTGACCGCGTTGCCCATCACCACCGAGTGGGCGCCCGCCGCGAACGCCTGCCCGATCTGCTCGGCGCTGCGGTAGCGACCCTCGGCGATCACCGGCACCGTCAGCAGGTCGGCGAGCCGGGCCACCAGCGTCAGGTCCGGCCCGTCGGTCGGCGGGCTGGCCGGGGTGTAGCCGGAGAGGGTGGTCGCGACGGCGTCCGCACCGGCCCGCACGGCGGCCACACCCTCCTCGACGGTGGAGACGTCGGCGAGGACCAGCGCGTCGGTCCGCTCCCGGACCGCCCGGACCGTGTCGGCGAAGCTGCGCCCGTCCGGACGGGGCCGGTCGGTGGCGTCGACGGCGACGATGTGCGCCCCGGCCGCGGCCACGTCGAGCGCGTGCGCCGCCGTCGGGGTGATGAAGACCCCTTCGACGCCCTGCTTGTGCAGCCCGATGACCGGCACGTCGACGGCGGCGCGGATGGCCCGGACGTCGGCGGTGCCGTTGGCCCGGACGGCGACCGCGCCGCCCCGTACCACCGCCGCGGCCACCCGGGCCTGCACGTACGGGTCGCGCATCGGGTCGTCGGGATCGTCGAGCACCGGCTGGCAGGAGACCACGAGGCCGCCGGCCAGCTCGTCGAACACACTCACGTTCTCGTCCTCTCGTCGGTGACCACGGCGGAGCTGCCGTCCGCCTGCCGGCCGGGGCCCGGGAGGCCCGCCAGCCGGGCGGCGCCCACGACGACCGCGTCCGCGCGGAGCGCCGCCGGGAGCAGGGACACGTCCGCCCAGGCCGCGGGAAGTTCGGCGGTGAAGGCGGCGCGGGCGCCGGGGAACAGGGCGTCGGCCGCCCCGCCCGCGAGCACCACCGCCTGCGGATCGAGCAGGGCGACCAGCCCCGCGAGCGCCCGGCCGAGGGCCGTGGCGGCGCGGTCCACCACCTCCCGGGCGATCGGTTCACCGGCCGCCGCCCGCTCGGCCACGGCCCGCCCGGTGATCCGCTCACCGGTCTCGAGGGCGTACGCGCCGGACAGTCCCGTGCCCGAGGCGATGCCCTCCAGGTGCCCGTACCGGCCGCACCCGCAGCGCAGCCGCTCGGCGCCGGGAGCCGGGAGGTGTCCCACCTCGCCGGCGCCGCCCCGGGCGCCGGTGGAGATCCGGCCGTGCTGGAGCATCGCGCCGCCCAGGCCCGTGCCGACCGCGACCAGCACCAGGTCCCGCCGGTCCCGGCCCGCGCCGACCCAGCTCTCGCCGAGCGCGGCGGCGTTCACGTCGTTGGTGACCCGGACCGGCCGGGCCAGCCGCCCGGCCAACTCGTCGGCGACCGGTGTGCCGGCCCAGCCGGGCAGGCTGTCGGTGGCGTACCGGATGGTGCCGGTGCCCGGATCGACCGTGCCGGCGGTGCCCACGCCGACCGGGCCGGCGCCGCCCGAATCGAGCAGCTCCCGGACGAGCCCCGCGGCGGTGTCCAGCACGGCCGCCGGCCCCGACCCGGCAGGGGTGGGCGCCAGGCGACGCCCGAGCACCTGCCCGTCGGGTCCGACCAGCGCCGCCGCCGTCTTGGTGCCGCCGATGTCGAGGCCCACCAGGGCCGCCGGCACCGTCATCCCTTGAGCCCGGTGTGCGCCAGGCCCTCGACGAACTGCTTCTGCGCGATGACGAAGACCACCAGGACCGGCAGCGCGGTCATCGACGCCGCCGCGAGCTGGACGTTCCACATCGGGCCGCCGTAGGCGTCGACGAACTGGGTGAGCGCCTGCGGCAGGGTGAACTTCTCCGGCGAGGAGAGGAACACGATCGGTTCCAGGTAGAGGTTCCAGCTGTGCAGGAAGGTGAAGATGGCGACCGCGCCCAGCGCGGGCCGGGACAGCGGCAGGGCGATCTTCCAGAAGGTGGCGAACCGTCCCAGCCCGTCCACCCGGGCCGCCTCCTCCAACTCGCCGGGGAGGCTGATGAAGAACTGCCGCATGATGAAGGTCGCCAGCACGCTCGGCGCGCCGAGGATCGGCACCAGGATCAGCGGCCAGTGGGTGTCGACCAGGCCCAGCTTGAAGAACATCTGGAACAGCGGCACGATCGTCACCTCGCTCGGGATGAGCAGGCCGGCGAGGATCACCAGGAAGAGCACGTTCTGGCCACGGAAGCGGATCCGGGCGAAGGCGTACCCGGCCAGCGCCGCCACCGCCAGGGTGCCGACGGTGACCACCAGCGCGATGTAGAGGCTGTTCAGGTACTGCTGACCGAACGGCTGCAACTCGAACACCCGCCGGTACGCGTCCAGCTCCGCGTCGACCGGCAGCAGTTTCGGCGGGAAGGCGAAGATGTCCGCCACCGGCTTCAGCGACGAGGTGACCATCCACCAGGTCGGGAAGACGAACGGGACCGCCAGGACCATCAGCACCCCGTAGAGCACCAGCTTGGTCCGGCGCGACAGCTCACGACTCATGGTGGACCCACCTCTTACGCATCTGCCACTGGAGCACGGTGAGCGCGAGCACGATGACGAACAGGACGATCGACAGGGTGGCGCCGTAACCGAAGTGGTGGAACTGGAACGCCTGCTGGTACAGGTAGTAGACGAGCACCGTGGTCGAGGTGCCGGGACCGCCCTGGGTGAGCACCGCGATCTGCGCGAACACCTGCAACGAGCCGACCACCGTGATGATCGACGTGAGCAGGATGGTCGGGCTGATCATCGGTACGGTGATCCGCCAGAACTGGCGCAGCCGGCTGGCCCCGTCCACCTCGGCGGCCTCGTACAGCTCGGCCGGCACGCCCTGGAGCGCGGCCAGGAAGAGCACCATGTTCAGGCCGACGTTCTTGAACACCTGCACCACGACGACCGAGAACATGGCGGTGCCCTCACCGCGCAGCCAGTTCGGCCCGTCCACGCCGACCGTGTCGAGCAGGCCGTTCACGCCGCCGTTGTCCTGCAGCAGGAACCCCCACACGATGGTCCAGGCGACCAGCGAGACGACCACGGGGGAGAAGAACAGGGTGCGGAACACGATCGTTCCGCGCAGCTTCTGGTTGAGCAGTACGGCGAGCAGCAGGGCCAGGCCGAGGTTGAACACCACCAGCCCGACCGAGAACAGGCCGGTGGCCCGCAGCACCGAGCCGAGGTTCGTGTCGTCGGCGAGGTTCGCGTAGTTCTCGGTGCCGACGAACTCGAACGTGCCTGCCAGCACGTTCCACTCGTGCAGGCTGTACCAGACCACCAGGATCAGCGGCAGGATCACGAAGACGACGCTGCCGAGCAGTTGGGGAGCGATGAACAGGTAACCGGTGAGCTGGTCGCGGCGGCGGCTGGTCCAGTACGGCCGCGACCGGTCCCGGGTGGGCGGGGCCTCGACCCCGCCCACCGTCGTGTCCGTCTGGGACATGGTCAGGCTGCCCTACTTCGCCAGCAACGGCTGGATCTTGGTGCAGACACCCTCGAGGACGGCCTTGACGTCCGCGTCGGCCTTCCAGAGCGGGTCGAGCCCGGCGCGCACCTGCTGGCTCAGCTCGGCCTGCCCGGCGTGACTGGGCTTGACCACGCCGTTGGTGATGCCGTCGATGACGACCTTCTGCAACTGCTCGGGCTTGAGCGTCGGGTTCGTCTTGGCCAGCGTCTCCGCGGTGAGCTGCGACTGGCGCGGCGGCGGGAAGAACTGGGCCAGCTTGGCCGAGTTGGTGGGGTTCGTCAGGAAGGCGAGGAAGTCCGCCGCCGCGTCCGCGTGCTTGCTCTTCTTCATCACGCCGACGCCGGCCTGGCCGACCACCGAGTAGTTGCCCTTCGGCCCGGCCGGCAGCGGCACCAGGTCCCAGCCGAAGCCGTCCGGCTTCAGCAGCGAGGCGCGGGAGATCTGGGTGACCGTCATGGCGGCGTCACCGGCGAAGAAGTCGGCGGTCGTACCCGGGCCGGGCAGCGCCTTGCCGGTGAAGATCGCCTTGTGCAGGGTGGTCATCGCCTCGACCATCTCCGGGGCGGCGAAGCCGCAGGACTTGCCGTCCTCGCTCCACGCCTGGGCGCCCCAACCCGTCCAGAGGGTCGACAGGTTGTCCCAGCCCTTGTAGTCGAAGTCGCGGATCACCAGGCCGGCCTTGCCGCTCGACGCGGCGGTGGCGCCGGCGACGGTCAGCGCGGTGTCCCAGTTCCACTGCCCGGCGGCGATCAGCTCGGCCGGGGTCTTCTGCCCGGCCTTCTTGAGCATGTCGGTGTTGACGAAGACGCCGAACGGCGAGGTCGAGAACGGGTACGCGTACAGCTTGCCCCCGTCCTGCCAGAGCTTGAGCGTGGCGGGGGAGATGTCGTCGTACTGGTAGCCCTCGGTCTTCTTGAGCTTCTCGTCCAGCGGCAGCAGCGCGCCGGAGGCGACGAAGTCGGGGGCCGAGTTCTCGAACACCCAGGCCAGGTCGGGCGCGTTGCCGCCGGCGATCTGGGTGGTCAGCGTCGTGGTGTAGTTCTCGAACGGCAGCGGGTCGAACTTGATGGACGCGACGTCCGGGTGGCTCTTGCGGTACTCGTCGGCGATCTCGTTGAACAGCTTGAGGTGCGCCTCGTTGGCCGACCAGACGGTCATCCGCAGGTTGGCGGGACCCTTGTCCGCGGCGTCGTCACCGCCGCCGCAGGCGGACAGCGCGAGGACGCCGGCCAGTGTCGCCGCGACACCGCGCACAGCCTTTCCCAATCTCATGATCTTCTCCTCTTCGGGGGTGTTCAGTAGCCCGCGACCTGGGGCCAGCGCATCTCCACGCCGGCCGCCGAGAGGCGGTCCTGGAAGTCGGCCAGCAGGCGGGGGGTGCCGCGGACCGCGCGCGGGGACTCGCCCCGGGCCAGACAGAAGTCGGCGAGCAGGCCGGCGACCTCGCCGACGTTCCACTCGACCGGGTGCAGCCGGTAGCTGCCGTTGGTGATGTGGGTGGTGCCGATGTTCTTGCCGGCCGGGAGCAGGTTCTCGACCCGCTGCGGGATCAGCGCGCCCAACGGGATCTCGAACGGGCACGACCCGACGTCGATGTAGTTGTCGCCGCCGGTGGAGGGGTGCAGGTCGATGCGGTACATCCCGACGCCGATCGAGTCCGGGTAGGCGACCGCGCCGTGCTCGCCGCGCACGGCCAGCGACAGGTCCTGCTCGACGACCGTGTACTCGGCCCGGATGCGGCGCGACTCCCGGATGTAGGGTGCCTGCGCCAGGCCGTCGCGGCTGCCGGTCACGTCGCCGCGCAGGCGCAGGCCGGGGAAACCGGTCCCGCCGTCCGGCCGGGGCGCCTCGGTCTGCATCCAGTAGAGCACCGAGTACGACAGCTCGCGGGCCTTGCTCAGGTGCCACGACGCGTTCGGCACGTCGATGACCGGACCCTCGAAGTAGTCGATCATCGGCCAGTTCACCAGCGTGATGTCGCTGTCGTACGCGCCGTCGGTGAAGTTGCGCCGGGCGGCGATGCGCCGGAACGTCCAGAGGTTGCCGTCGCCGGGGTTGAGCCGCTGGTCGGCGTTGACGGCCAGCGGGTCGTCGTCCGGGTTGGGCGTGAAGCTGCGCTCGACGATCTCCAGGGTGCGCGGGTGCGGCGACCGCCAGGACAGCAGCCGGTCGCCCCAGAAGTCGGGCTTGTAGTCGCGCCAGAAGTCGTAGTTCGCCGGCCGCTCGATGGTGTGGTCGCCGTCGACGTGGTCGAGCGCGAAGCAGACGGAGACGGCCTGCATGTTCATCGGCTGCGCCTCGGCCGGCGCGCTGGGCTCGCCGGTGTCGGCCTGCGACTCGAAGCCGGTGACGTACTCGGTGCCGGTCAGCGGCAGCAGCTCGCCGGTCTCCGTCGCGTCCAGGATGTACGGCGCGACGAGGTCGATCCGCTCGTCGCGGTCGCGGTGCGCGACGGTCACCCCGACCACCCGGTCCCCGTCGGTCTCCGCGGCGACCGGCCGGTACGGCTGGAGCACCGTCAGCCGGCCGGAGCCGAGGAAGGGCGCCAGCATCTGCTCGATGACGGCGACGGCCACCCGGGGCTCGTGGCAGACCCGGCTCACCCAGCCGGCTCCCGGGTTGAGGTCGGTCCAGGCCCGCGACCGCTCGGTGAGCGGGTAGTGCCGGCGGTAGTAGTCGCGGATCCCGGTGCGCAGGGCCCGGTAGCTCGCGGTGGCGCCGAACTGTTCGATCCAGGAGTGCTCGTCCGGCGGGACGGCCTGGCTGGTGAGCTGCCCGCCGAGCCAGTCGAACTCCTCGGTCAGGATGACCGACCGGCCGGCCCGGGCCGCGGCGAGCGCCGCCGCCACCCCGCCCAGCCCGCCCCCGACGACGAGGACGTCCGCACGCATCTGTACCACTTGCTTCCTTCCGGTTGCACGGTCACCGCTCAGCTGCGGTGGACCGCCGATCAGGGGTGCCGAGGGTGTCGCCCTCGACGAGTTCGCAGGGCAGGAGCCGTTGCTGGATGCCGACGGCGCTGCCGTCGATGACGCTGGCGAGGACCTCGACCGACTGCCGGCCCATCTCCTCGCGGGGGATGCGGAATCCGGTGAACGCGAGGTCGGTGGGGACCGGGACCGTCGGGTCGCCGAGGGTCAGGATCGACAGGTCGCCGGGCACGCCCAGGCCGCGCCGCCGGCTGGCCAGCGCCAGCGCCACGGCGGTGGCGAAGTCTTCGACGAAGGCCACCGTGGTCCCGTCGGCCAGCAGGTCGTCGAGGATGGCCTCGGCGTCCCGGGCGACGGTCGTCAGGTGGCGGGCGCTCTCCGCGGCCGTCGCGGCCGCGGCGAACCCGCGCCGCCGGTCCGCCGAGGACTCCGCGGTCAGGTCCGTGTTCAGGTAGGCCAGGCGCCGGTGACCGCGGGCGAGGGCCAGGGCGACCAGCTCGCCCACCGCCGTCGCGTAGTCGGCACCGACGTACGGCACCGGGCCGCCGGCGTCGTCGCGACGGCCGACGGCGACGTACGGGAAGCCGTCGCGGTTGAGCCGGTGCAGCTCCGCGGCGTCGATCTCCTGCCCGAGCAGGATGCAGCCGTCGGCGAGGCGGAGCCGGTTGTCCTGGTGGAAGATACGGCGCCGACCGTCGACCACCGGGGCGCTGGTGAACAGCAGCAGGTCGCAGCCGGCCCGTTCCGCGTACTCCTCGATGCCCAGCAGGAAGGGGTGGAAGAAGTCGCGGCTGCCGCTGGGGAAGGCAGGTTCGTAGGTGAAGACGCCGATGATCCGGTTGAACCGAGCGGCGAGCCGGCGGGCGACGGGATCGGCGGCGTACCCGGTCTCCGCGATGGTCCGCAGCACGCGGTCGCGGGTCTCGGGCGCGATGCGGATGTCGGCGTCGGCCCGGTTGTTGAGCACCAGCGACACGGTCGCCTGACTGACGCCAGCCAGCCGCGCGATGTCACGCTGCGTGACGCGTCGGGGTGTAGAGGGCACGACAGGTCCTTCCGGTGCGGCTAATGCGTATTAGCGCTCGGCGTTGGGGAGGAGCCTGGCGGGCCGACCGGGTTTGTGTCAAGGGGTGGACGCAGAGATTTCTCGGAGATGAAGTCCCTGGAGTAATGCGGATTAGCTCCGGGCGGCCCGCCCCGCCGTCGCGACCGGTTGGCTCCCGGCGGAGCCGGTGGGCCGCCCGGCCGAGGCTGGCGGCCGTCCCCTTGACAAGACCCGCCCGGGTCGAGCAGCATTCGAGAAGGATTGATGGTAATACGTATTAGCACCTGACCCGGGCGGCCTGCTCACCCTCGCGGTGGCCGACCGTCTCACGCAGCGTGACTTCGTGCCGCCCCGCGGCGTGCTGCGCGGCGTCCACAGTCGTCACCGGCGTATCCGTCCCCACCTCCTGGGCTCCTCCGTCGACGGCCCCGTACGCCGACGGCCCGCCCGAGCGGTGGGGGAGCCCCACCATCCCCCGACAGAGCAGGAACAGCGATGACGAAAGCACCCGTCCGAGTGCCCGGTCGCGCCGCCGTGGCGGCAGCCGGCGCGGGCATGCTGGTGACCGCGCTGGCCGGTGCGGCTCCGGCCGCCGCCGATCCGGCCCCCGACTTCCCGCGCTTCACCTACGCGGGCACCGCGTTCGACAAGAGCGCCCTGACCTACAACCCGACAAACGAGTTCATCTTCCCGAGCGTCATCCGGGCCGCCGACTACTTCCCCAACCCGCTGGGCACCTACTACCTGTACTACGCGCCCCACGAGCGGCCCGGCGGGATCGCCCTGGCGTACGCGGACTCGATGAACGGTCCGTGGACCGAGTACCGGGCCAACCCGTTGATCGGCAACACCTGGCTGCCCCACTACTCCACGGTCAGCCACATCTCCTCCCCGCACGCCGTCTGGGTGGAGGGGGAGCGCAAGCTGTTCCTCTACTTCCACGGCGAGAACTCGATCACCCGGTACGCCACCTCCGAGGACGGCATCCACTTCGACTACGGCGGGACGGCGATCAGCCGCGACGACAGCACCGGCGGGGAGACCTCCTACGCCCGGGTGTTCGAGCACGCCGTGCCGCGGCTGGGCGGTCGGTACCTGATGCTCTTCATGGACAACCCGACCGCCGCGCCGCCCGGGCCGACCGGGCCGGTGTCCCGGCGGATCCGCTGGGCGGTCTCCCCGGACGCGCGCACCTGGACGATCCAGCCCGACCCGATCGTCACCCCGCAGGGCATCCAGGGCCCGAACGCCTCCGGCCCGTTCTTCCTGCGCTGGAACGGCCGCAACCTGGTGATCTTCCACGCGGCCGACGGCAACATGCACGCCGTGGACGTCGGCGAGAATTTCGACCGGGAGGTCCACCTCGGCGTCGTGCACGACTCGATGGTCGCCGCGCCCGACCTGGGGCGCTCGGCCGCGCCGACGTTCTACTTCGAGGGGCGCACCGCGCACATGTACTACGAGGCCGGCGGGCGGCTCACCGCGACGATCGGCCATGCCGTCGCCACCCTGGACCGGCCGGTGCCCACCCGCGAGGTGGACTGCGTGGTGGACCGGCCGGTGCTGTGGCCGCCGAACCACCAGATGGTCGACGTCACCGTGACGGCGGACCTGCGCGACGGGGTGCTCGGCCCGTACGCGCTCAACCTGACGGCGGTGACCGGCGGCGACGCCGCGGACGTCAGCGGCTTCACCGTCGGCACCCCGGGCACCAGCGGCCGGCTGCGGGCCGAACGCGACGGCGCCGGTGGGGACAGGGTCTACTCCCTGACCTACGCGGGGCACGACGAGATCGGCCGCCCGGTCGGCTGCACCGTGACGGTCACCGTGCCGCACGACCTGGGCCGCGACTGACCGGAGCAGGGCCGCTGGGCGCCGGCCGTGCCGTACGGGCACGGCCGGCGCCCGCGCCTGGGCTCGCCGCCGCCGGCGCGGCCGGATACCGTACCCGCGGCGCGGGTCACCCCGCGTCGGGCCGTCGAGCGGTGGGAGGATCCGATGCGCCTGCACGTGGGGTGCGCGATGTGGACGCACAAGTCGTGGCAGGGGCGCTTCCTGGCGCACCCGCTGCCGGCCCACGAGCGGCTGCGCGCGTACGCCGGCTGGTGCACGGCGGTCGAGGGGAACACCACCTTCTACGCCACCCCGGCCCGGGAGACGGTCGCCTCCTGGGCGGAGCAGACCGACCCCGACTTCCGGTTCGTGCCCAAGCTGCCGAAGGTCGTCACGCACGAGCGCCGGCTCACCGGCGCCGACGAGGAACTCCGCGCCTTCCTGCACGCCGTCGAGCCCCTCGGCCCACGGGCCCACGCCCTCTGGATCCAACTGCCGGGCTCGTTCGGCCCGGCCGACGTGCCGGCGCTGGCCCGTTTCCTGCGCGGGCTGCCCACCGCCCACCGGTACGCCGTGGAGGTCCGGCACCCCGCCTTCTTCGACGATCCCCGGGCGGCGCGGACGCTGGAGGAGGCGCTCGCCACCGTCGGCGCCGAGTGGGTGCCCTTCGACACGACCGCGTTCTTCCGCACCCCGCCGACCAGCGACGCGGAGCGCGAGGCGTGGACCAGGAAGCCGCGCACCCCGCTGCGCACCTGCGCGCTGACCGACCGGCCGATCGTCCGCTACCTCGGCCGCGACGACCCCGCACGTACGGTCGAGGGCTGGCAGCCGTGGCTCGACGTGGTGACCGGGTGGCTGCGCGAGGGCCGATCACCGACGATCTTCGTGCACACCCCGGACAACGCCGACGCGCCCGAGCTCGCCCGCCGGTTCCACGACGAGGTGCGGGCGCGCCTGCCCGAGGTCGAGCCGCTGCCCGAGCCGGAGCCGGTCGGGCCGTCGACGCTGTTCTGAACGGAACCGCCCCGCCCGCCACGGCAACCCTGTGCCGGCCACCTGAGGAGGCTCGATGCGGTCGCTGGCCGTACCGCCGTTGTTCGCCGCGCTGGAGCCGGCGCGCACCGTGCTGATCGCGGGCGCGGGCGGCGGCTTCGACGTGTACGCCGCCATTCCGCTGGCCGTCGCGCTACGCGACGCCGGTCGGACCGTGCACCTGGCCAACCTCTCCTTCACGCGGCTCGAACTGCTCGACCTGGACGCCTGGGCGGCGCAGGACGTCGCCGCCGTCACCCCGGACACCGCCGGTCCCGACGAGTACTTCCCGGAGCGGGCGCTGGCCCGCTGGCTCGCCGCCAACGACCAGCCGAGCACCGTGTACGCCTTCCCGCGGGTGGGCGTGGAGCCGCTGCGCGACGCGTACCGGCATCTGGTCGACGCGCTCGGGGTGGACGCGGTGGTGCTGGTCGACGGGGGCACCGACATCCTCATGCGCGGCGACGAGGCCGGCCTCGGCACCCCCGTCGAGGACATGACGAGCCTCGCGGCGGTGGCCGGCCTGGACGTGCCGGTGAAGCTGGTGGTGTGCCTCGGGTTCGGCATCGACGCGTACCACGGGGTCAACCACACCCAGGTGCTGGAGAACATCGCCGCCCTCGACCGCGACGGCGCGTACCTCGGGGCACTGTCCATTCCGGGCAGCAGCCGGGAGGCGCGGCTGTACCGGGACGCGGTCGCGTACGGGCAGGCGGCCACGCCGCTGCGGCCCAGCATCGTGCACGGGCAGATCGCCGCCGCCATCCGTGGCGCCGACGGGGACGTGCACGTGACCCGCCGCACCCGGGGCAGCACCCTGTTCGTCAACCCGCTGATGGCGATCTACTTCAGCTTCGACCTCGACGGCCTGGCCCGCCGTTCGCTCTATCTCGACCGCCTGGAGCACACCGTCGGCATGCGACAGGTGGCCTCCCGGATCGAGGACTTCCGCGACGAGGTCGAGCGGCGTACGCCCCGGATCTTCCCGCACTGACCCCTCGCCGCCGCGCCGCCCGCCGGCTCAGGCCCGGTCCGGCTGGTTCGGGTCGATCAGCACCTTGGTGTGCTCGCTGCGGCCCGAGTCGAGTTCGTCGAGGACGTCCTTAAGCGACGACAGCCCGAAGGTGCCCGTGTGCAGTGCCGCCACGTCGATGCGACGTGCGGCGATCGCGTGCATCGCGCCCACGAAGTCCTCGTGCTGGTAGGCCAGTGACCCGATCACCGTCAGCTCCCGGCTCTGCCAGTCGCCGTAGCTGACGCTCGAGTTCTCCAGCGGGTAGCCGAGCAGCGCGAGCGTCCCGCCCCGGCGCACGAGCTCCGCCGACGGCTGGAGCAGCGACGGAACGCCGCTGCACTCGTACACGACGTCGGCGCCCATGCTCGACGTGAGCTCGTCCAGCGCGGCCGGCAGGTCGGCGGGCTCGACCACGTGGGTGAAGCCGAGCCTGCCGGCCAGCGTACGGCGCGCCGCGGAAGGCTCCGAGATGATCATCGGCCCCGCCCCGGCGTTGCGGGCGTGCTGGGCGGTGAGCAGCCCGATCGGGCCGGCGCCCTGGACCAGCGTGGTGCTGCCGTACTCCGCCGCCACCCGCCGCACGGCGTGGAAGGTGACCGTGGCCGGCTCCACGAGCGCCGCCTCCACCGCCGACAGGCCGTCCGGAACCGGGATGACCCGCCGCGCCGTCACCTGCACCCGGGTGGCGAAGGCGCCGTGCGGCGGTGCGTCGGCGTCGACCCCGTTGGCCTCGGCGAACACGGTGTCGCAGTGGCGGGCGTGCCCGGCGACGCACTGGCGGCAACGGCCGCACGCCGGCCCCACCGCGCCCACCACGCGCTGGCCGACCCGCAGCCCGTCCACGCCGGCGCCCACCGCCGAGACCGAACCGGTCCACTCGTGCCCGAAGACCGCCGGTGGCAGCATGTGCCCGTCGGTGTAACCGTGGACGTCGGTGCCGCAGATCCCCGTGTACGTGATGTCGACGGTCACGCGGCCGGGCCCGGGCTCGGTCGCGGACACCTCGCCCGCACGGAGTTCGCGCGGACCGGCGACCGCGAGGTAGCGACCAGCAGACATACGCCATCCCTCCTCGGCGACCGCCCCAGTCTCCCACCCGGAACGCGCCGGGAGGCCGGCTACCAGCAGATTCGGGGCGGCGGGGGTGTCCCCGGTCCGGTCGGGTCCCGCCCGCCGACCGGCCCCGTGCCGAAACATACCTTCATTGCCGGCGGGTCAACATGTAGACAATATTCCTCGTTCTGTCTATCGTCAGCACCACTTAGCGATGTCCTTCGATTTGAAAGAGGTCGTCAATGGTGCAAGTCAGACGATGGGTCGGCATCGCCACAGCCCTGCTGGCGACGGAGGTCCTGGTCGCGGGCACCGCCGCGCACGCGGCCGCGCCAACGCCCGACCCGGTCCGGGTGAGCGTCGAGGACGCGGTCACCGCCAAGCTGCGCGGGCAGGCCCAGGCTGCGGCGGCGGAGCACGCCGACAGCCCCGCGGCGGAGCACGCCGAGAGCTCCGAGACCCGCGTCACCGTCACCCGCCGCAACGGCCAGTGGGCCTTCGGCACCGCAGTGGCCGTCACCTCCCACGAGAAGGACGTCCACCCGACCGGGGCGATCTTCATCGCCCGTGCCGAGGCCGGCACCTGGCGGGTGAACTTCGACGGCGAAGCCGGCTTCGGCGAACTGGCCGCCGAGTCGCCCCTGGTGAACAAGCAGGAGAAGGCGGTCTTCACGCGCACCCCGAGCACCATGCAGGCGGGCGGCGACTACCGGACCGGGATGGCCCTGCCCTTCGCGGTCGGCCAGACCTGGACGCTGACCGGCGGCCCGCACGGCTGGGGCGGCTCCGAGGCGCCGTACAGCTCGATCGACCTGGCCGGCGGCGACCAGGTGGTCCGCGCGGCGCGGGCCGGCACGGCGTACACGATGTGCACGGGGTGGATCCGGGTGATCCACGACCGGGGCTACTCGACCGACTACTACCACCTGTGGAGCAGCATCTCGGTCAACGGCGCCGCCGTCGGCCAGGGCGCGTACCTGGGCTACACGGGCACCGACGTCACCTGCGGCGGGGCGGCCTCCGGCCGGCACGTCCACTTCGGGCTGCGGCAAAACAGCGCGTACGTCTCCATCGGCGGGCACGGCATCGGCAAGTGGGCGTTCGAGAACGGCGCCGGTCCCTACCAGGGCGGCGCGCGGCACGGCTCGACCTGGCGAGGTGCCGGCGGCGCCCTCTACAACTACGGGGCGCTGGGCTTCAACCAGGCGGTGGTGGACGCCAACGGCGGGGGCACGGTGAACAAGCGGGGTGGTCCCGGCACCGGGTACGCCCTGCGGGGGTCGGTGGGCGACGGCGCGACCGTCACCGTCTCCTGCTCCGCCAACGGCACCTCCCACGCCGGACGGTACGGCACCACGGCGCTGTGGAACCGGCTGAGCGACGGCACCTGGGTGTCCGACGCCTACGTGTGGAGCGGAGTGAACGGCCCGGTCAACGGCTGGTGCTGACCGGCATCCGACCGAGCGTCGACGCAGGGGCCCCGCCACTTCGGCGGGGCCCCTGCGCCTCGTGGGCGGCCGGGGGCGACAGGCCCCGCACATGTGCCGGGGGCGTGCCGGGCGGGTCAGCCCGGGGCGCCGGCGAGGAGGGACCCGTGGCGACTCCACAGCCACCGGAGGTACTGCTGGAGTTCCCCGAGGGTGGCGACCTGGTCCTCGTCCATGTAGGTGAGGATCCGTTTCACCTCCCCCGGCACGAGGTCGTAGGCGGTGGCCCCGGTCTCCGGGACGGGCGTGTCCGGGGAGACGGCCACGGGGACGGGGATGACGGGCAGGCGGAGGTTCCTCCTGTCCAGCGCCTTGAGGACCGTGAGGTAGGCGCGGGGCAGGTGGTAGGGGGAGACGACGAGCGCGAGGCTCGCGACGCCGAGGCCCCGCGCCCGGTCGGCGATCCAGGCGGCCTGCCGGCCGGTGTGGGGGGCGGGTCCGGCCTGGAGGCAGACCCCCTCGGCGCGCCGGAGGCCGAGGCCGCGCAGGTGGTCGAGCGTGAGGTCGACGTACGTCTGCTCAGCCGGGTTCCCGTTCGTCACCAGGAGGTGACGCAGCCCCGGGTTCGCCTCCCAGTCGCGGATGGCGTGGCGGAGCCGCCACCCCTCGCCCTGACCGGTGGCCACGACGAGGGCGTCGACGTGGTCGGCGGCCGATCGGGGCAGCGTGAGGATCGCCGTGAGGGCCTTCAGCACGTCCAGGAACTGGCCGGCGGTGAAGCCGGCGAGGTCCTCCTCCGTGACGACCCGAGGGGTTCCTCCGTGAGGGTTCACCGCGTGTTCCGCCTCGTCCGCATCGGACGACGATACTGCCGGGTCCCGGCGTGACCCCGCAGAGCTCCGACGCGGCGGCCCACCCCGACTGAGCCTGCCGGGTGCCCGCGCGGCAGACCGCACGGCGGAAGGTGCGCGCCCCCGCGTACGCCGTCAAGGATGTGAATCTCGCGCGAGCCGTGACCCTGGAGGGCGCTGGGATGAAGCCGTTCCGCATCGAGATACCGCAGGCCGACATCGACGACCTGCGCCGACGACTGGCCGACACCCGCTGGCCGCACGAGCCGGGCGCGGACGGCTGGGAACGCGGCGTGCCGCAGTCCTACCTGCGGGAGCTGGCCGACTACTGGGGCAGCGGGTACGACTGGCGGGCGGCCGAGGCGCGGCTGAACGAGTACCCCCAGTTCGTCACGGAGATCGACGGCGCCACGGTGCACTTCCTGCACGTACGCTCCCCGGAGCCGGACGCGACGCCGCTCGTCCTCACCCACGGCTGGCCGGGCAGCTTCCTGGAGTACGTCGACCTCGTCGGGCCGCTGACCGATCCGCGCGCCCACGGGGGTGACCCGGCGGACGCCTTCCACGTGGTGATCCCGTCCCTGCCCGGGTACGGCTTCTCCGGCCCGCTCACCGGGACCGGCTGGGGCGTGCCGCGCATCGCCGGGGCGTGGGCCGAGCTGATGGGGCGGCTCGGTTACGACCGTTACCTGGCGCAGGGCACCGACTTCGGCTCCTGGGTGACGGTCGCGCTCGCGGCGGCGGACGCCGGGCACGCGATCGGGGCGCACGTCAACTTCCTCATCACGCCGCCCCCCGGCGACCCGCGCGAGCTGGGCGCGCTCGACGAGGACACCGGCCGGCGGCTCGCCCGGCTGGCCCGCTTCGTCGACGACGAGTCCGGCTACATGAAGATCCAGGCCACCCGCCCGGTGACGCTCTCGTACGCCCTGACCGATTCCCCGGTCGGGCAGCTCGCGTGGATCGTGGAGAAGTTCAAGGAGTGGACCGACTCCGGCAAGAGCCCCGAGGACGCCGTGGACCGGGACCGCCTGCTCACCAACGTGTCGCTCTACTGGTTCACCCGGACGGCGGGCTCCTCCGCCCAGCTCTACCACGAGACGGCGGACATGCTCCCGGTCAGCGCCGCGCCGCGGCAGCAGCCCCCGGTGCCGGTACCGCTCGGGGTGGCGGTCTTCCCGCACGACCCCTCGCAGCCCGTCCGGGCCTGGGCCGACCAGGCCTTCCCGAACATCGTGCAGTGGACCGAGCACGACCGCGGGGGGCACTTCCCGGGGCTGGAGCAGCCCGGGCTCCTGGTCGACGACATCCGCCGGTTCGCCCGGACCCTCGGCGGGGCCTGAGCCCCAGGGGCGCCGGGCAGGGAAGGGCCCCCGGTGGTCGGTGTCGGGGGCCGAACCGGTGCTAACGGTAGCAATGGGAAGTATCGACCTGCACCAGTTTCCTCATCGGGCGGCCGATGGTTGTACGAGACGTGACGGCAGCCTCGCACTCCCGCATGGCGATCCCGGCGTCGGCGCAGCCCGCGTGGCGGATCAGGTGGGCCGAGCGCGAGAACGACCGGCGGCGGTGCGCGTACGACGCGCAGGTGGCGGCCTGGCAGCGGCACCACGACCACCTGGCCCGGCTGCGGATCGAGGCGGCCGGGTTCCTCGGGTGCACGCAGCCACGTGCCGGCCTGCCGGTGGACCTCGACGCCGACGAGGTCGTCTACCGGGTACTGCCGGTCGCTGACCTGGTCGAGGCGGACGCGCGGCACGGCGCCGGGCTGCCCGCCCCGGGCCTGACCGTCGCCACGGACGACGCCGCCGCCCGCGCGCTGCCGAGGGGCGTGCGGGCCCTCGACACGGGAATGGCCGTCGTGACCAACCACCGCGTCGCCTTCTCCTCGGGGCGCGGATGGCGGCACGAGTGGAGGTACGCGGACCTGGTGGGGCCCGCGCACCATCCCGAGGTGCCGTTCACCCTGCTGCACGCCACCGACGGTCGCCGGCTCGCCGGGCTGCGGGTGCCGGCCGCCGCGACCGTGAACTTCCGCTTCTATCTCACCCTCGCCTTCGCCGCCGCCAATGGCGAACGGGCCGCCGTCACCGCGCAGCTCGGGGCCCTGTTGGCCGCCCACCGGCGTGTGCGGCCGGTGCCACCGCTGCCGGTCCACCCGGATCAGGCCCCGTCGACCATGCTGCGTGCCGAGCGTCGCGCGGCCCTGGCCGCCGCCGTCGTCGCGGTGGCGTTCGTGGCGCTGACCGCCGCAGGCCCGGCCTCGCCGGAGCGGGGCGGCCCGCCGTACCGGGCGGACGAGAGCGCGCGGGGCGCCTCCGCCGCCGCCGCGACGCCGAACCCCGTCGAGGGCGCCGCACCGACCGCCCGACGCGAGCCGGTGGCGTGCAACACGGGCCCGGCGACGTCGGAGGCCGGTGCGCTGGCGGCCTCCACCAGGGGCGGTGTGACACGCGTACCCGCGCCGGTCAGGGCGCCGCAAGTGGTGCGGATCGGCGATGCCGTCGCGCCGGCGGCTCCCTCACCGCGGTGGCTCGCCTGTCCGCAGGGCGATTCCGGTGCCAGTGCTCCGCCCCACGCCGGCGTGGTACTCCACGTTCGTGCGCAGTTCCCGGCCCGGCTTCAGGTCCCTCAGCAGCACGGAGCCGTCGGCAGGGGATCAGGCGGTCACGGTGGCGATGAACGCGGCGACGTTCGCCATGGTCCGCTGGATCTTCTCTTCCAGGGTGAGTGACTCCGGCAGCCGTGCGCCGGCGCCCGGGTCCTTCTTGCCCCGCACGTACAGCGAGCAGGCGAGGTCGCTGCACAGGTAGGTGCCGACCGTGTTGCCCTGCTGCCCGGCCTTGCCCGCCTTCGGCGCAACCATCAGGGAGACGCCGCCGGTGGGGGTGGTCAGACACATCGAGCACATGCCGCGCCGTGGCTGCGAGGGGGCGGGGCTGGGGCAGCGCAGCGCGAGGGCCCTCGGCCGGCCGTCCAGCTCGGTGACGAGGTAGGCGCGGTGAGGGGCCTGCGGATCTCGCCAGCCGAGGTAGTCCAGGTCGTCCCAGGGCCGGTCGGCCAGGTCGCGCGGGACGGACAGACGCTTCGCCTCGCCCTTGGTGCAGTTCACGAAGGCGGTGCGGATCTCTTGCTCGGTCAGCGGCTTCATGCACGGCAGGCTAATTTCCCTAAAGGTATTAGGCAAATGCATAATGGGTTATGCCGAGTGGGCGGAGGAGCATGGCACGCGCAGGACTGACCCCGGAACGCCTGACCCTGGCGGGAGCGGAACTGGCCGACGAGGTCGGCTTCGACCAGGTGACAGTCTCGGCGGTCGCCAGGCGGTTCGACGTCAAGGTCGCGAGCCTGTACTCGCACCTGAGGAACTCCCAGGACCTGAGGACCAGGATCGCCCTGCTCGCCCTGGAGGAACTCGCCGACCGGGCCGCCGACGCCCTGGCCGGGCGCGCCGGCAAGGACGCCCTGACCGCCCTCGCGAACGTCTACCGCGACTACGCCCGGGAACATCCCGGCCGCTACGCCGCAGCCCAGCTCAGGCTCGACCCGAAGACGGCGGCGGCGAGCGCCGGCGGCAGACACGCGCAGATGACGCGGGCGCTGCTGCGCGGCTACGACCTGACGGAGCCGGACCAGACGCACGCGGTCCGGCTGCTGGGCAGCGTCTTCCACGGCTACGTCAGCCTGGAGATGGGCGGCGGGTTCAGCCACAGCGCCCCCGACACGCAGGAGACGTGGTCACGGGTCCTGGACGCCCTCGACGCCCTGCTGCGCAACTGGCCCGCGCCCTGACCCCGGCGCGACCCGCCTAGAGGCGGTGCCTGACCCAGACGTTGGGCTCGACGTAGACGGCGTGGTCGTGCGCCACGTCGCAGTGCACCGGCACGAGGGCCCCCGGCACGTGGACCGGCCCGCTGGTGTCGAACGGCAGGCCCGTCCAGCGACGCCAGTCGGCGAGGGTCCCGGCGATCGTCATCGACCGGGTGGCGACGCGCTCGATGCGTCCGCCCGCGCGGACGTGCACCCGCAGCCAGGGGTCGACCGGCAGGCCGTCCTCGCGGACCTGCGCCGCGTACTGCGCCATCGGCAGCTCGGGCCGGGTGTGCTTGCCGCTCGGCCGGACCGGCGCGACGAGCGTGTCGTAGCCCAGTTCCGCGGCGGCCCTCCGCATGGCGGCCAGCATCACGGCGGACAACCCGGTGCCGCGCCGGTCGGGCCGGATGCAGATCTCCAACGCCGAGACCATGTTCGTGTCGGCGCCGGTCAGGCGGTTGACGGTGGCCCGCTGGATCACCCGGTCCCAGCCGCCGTCGGGAAGCTCGGACTCGGTCCAGCGCAGCGGCACCGCGTACGCCCGGGCGACCGCGCGGGCGGGGTCGGCGGGATCGACCGCGGCGAACACGAACTCGGGATACAGGTCGTGGGCGACGCCGTAGTACACCGTGCCCATCGGGTCCCACAGCATGAACGGCGGCCACGCCCCGTCGAAGTCCTCGTCGAGCGAACGGCCGAGGTCGGGGCGGTCCGCCAGGCGCACGATGTCGAGGGTCACGGCGGAAACCTAGAGCGCCGGGTCGTCACGCGCACGTCGATTTCGGGGCCTGTGCGACGGGTCACGGCCGCCGCGACCGATCCGGCAACCTCACGACGGGCCCCGGGGCGCCGGGCGCTGGCCGGTGTGCGGGCGTCCGGTCTATGGTGGCGCCGTGACCGCCCCCGGCCCCTCCCGGCAGCCCCGCACCGCGGCGTACCAGGAGTTTCCCGCCCCGTCGCGGACGCCCGCGACCACCGGGCCGCGGGCCCACCTCGTCGGGGGTGCGATCACCCGTCGCCTCGCCGTGCCGTCGGTCGCCCGCGTCCGCCGGGGCGCCGTCGCGCCGATCGTCGCGCCGCCGACCCGGCGGGCGCCTCGTCAGCGCCGCCCGCCGCCACCCGTCCGAGATCCACAGGACCGGCACCGGCGGGCGGAGCGCATCAGCGCTCCGCCCTTTCTTTTCGTTCCGAGCAGGGAGAAGGACCGATCGTGTACGTCGTGAGCAGGCAGGCCGAGCTGGGGGTGCTCCGGATCGTCCTGGAGGAGCAGTACGAGCGGCACAGCATCCAGTTGGCGCTGCTGGACCGGCAGGCCCGACGGATGCGCTCCGACGGCGAGGCGGCCGCCGCGTTGACCGCCGCCACGCGACGGGCCCTGGGCGACATCGCCCGCGCACTGCACTACCTGGAACAGGGCCGCTACGGCACCTGTGGAGGGTGCGACCGCGACATCCCGATCGAGGAGCTGGCGCATCGCCCGTCGACCCGGCTCTGCGCCACCTGCCAGCCGGAGCCTCGTCGGCGTGCGGACAGCGGCCGCAGCGGTGGCGACTGTCGCCGTTAGGGCCGCCGCCTGCCGTCGGCGCTCCGTCGAGGGACACGGGCGGCGCGGCGGGTTCCCGGCGCCTCGGCGGACAAAACGGTGCCGGCCCGCCACGAGGGCGGGCCGGCACCGTGGGACGTGCAGGTCAGCGGATGCGTCGGCGACCGTAGGCGCCGGCGGCGATGGCGACACCGATCGCGGCGAAGACGACCTGGAGGGCCAGCTCGATCCAGTCGATCCCCTTGGTGTCGTCGACGCCGAGGGCCCCGGCGACGAGGGTGCCGAGGATCGCCGCCACCACACCGATGAGCAGTGTGAGCCAGATCGGGATGTTCTGCTTTCCCGGAACGACCAGGCGGCCCAACGCCCCGATGATCAGGCCGATGATGATGGCAGTGAAGAAACCGGTGACTTCCACGTGGAGCCGTCCTTCCGGGAGAGTTGTCGTCGAGCTGCGGTGTTGCCCCCGCCGGAAGGGCGGCGAAACCACTCCCGGTCACTTCCACAGCTTCTTCATACAACTGTCATGGGGCCGGGTACGAAACGTCATGGCGTCATCCGACGCACGCCGCGCCGGCCACTCCTCGACCCCGGGCGGACGCCCGTCAGCGCAGCGGGTCGAACGGGCGCAGCTCGACGGGCTGCCCACCGCCGGTGATCTGCTCGGCGAGCAGCTCGCCGGTGAGCGGGCCGAGGGTGATGCCCCACATGCCGTGGCCGCCGGCGGCGAAGACGCGCGGCGACCTGGTCCGGCCGATCAGGGGCAGGCCGTCCGGGGTGCAGGGTCGCGAGCCGACCCACTCGTCGGTGCGGGTGTCCAGGTCGGCGCCCCGCAGCAGCGGTCGGGCGGCCTCGGCGATGGCCGAGACGCGGCGCCGGTCCAGCGGCGCCTCGGCGCTGCGGAACTCCATCATGCCGGCGACGCGCAGCCGGTCGCCCAGCGGCGTGCAGGCCACGCGCTGCGCGGGGAAGTAGACCGGGCCGGCCGGCAGGTGCTCGATGGCGACGCTGAAGCTGTAGCCGCGGCCGGCCTGCACGACGGTGCGGACGCCGAAGCGCCGGGCCAACTGGCCGAGCCAGGTGCCGGTCGCCAGCACCACCGCGTCGTAGCGCTCGTCGGTGCCGGCGGAGGTCACCACCCGGACACCGGTCGCCTCGTCGCGGACGTCCAGGACGTCCACGCCGGCCCTGACCGCTGCGCCCCGCGCGCGGACCGAGTCGGCCAGGGCGTGCACGTACTGGCCCGGGTTGACGTAGCGCTGGTCGTGCAGGCGGATGGCGGCGCCGATCGTGTCCGACAGCGAGGGCTCCACCTCCCGGGCCTCGGCCCCGGTGAGGACGTCGAACTCGATCCCCTGGCCCGCGGAGTGGATGTGCGCCAGTTCGTCGAGCAGGACCGACCGCTCGGCCTCGGTCCGGTACGCGGCGAGGAACGACTTCGCCTCGTGCGTCGGCACCGCGACCCCACCGGCGGTCAGCGCGTCGAACGCCTCCAGCGCCCGCCGGTTCATCGGGATGAGTGCCCGCATCGCGCTCTGCCACTTCGACGCCGTGCTGTGCCGCGCGAAGCCGGCCAGGAACCGCAGCAACCGGGCGTCCGCGCGCGGCGGCACGTAGACCGGCGAGGACGGGCTCAGCACGGCGCGCACCCCGTACCGCAGCACCGCCGGCTCCGGCAGGGGAGTGGTGATGCCGGGGGTGAGCCAGCCCGCGTTGCCCCACGACGCGCCCGCCGCGACCCCCGTACGGTCGAGCACGGTGACCCGGACCCCCCGCTCCTGCAGGAACCAGGCGGTGGCCAGCCCGACCATCCCCGCGCCGACGACGGCGACGTGCTGGGGGGCGGGCACTGACTCGACGGGGGACATGGCGTCTTCTCCTTCGGGCGCGACAGGGATCGCGGCCAATCCTGTCCCCACCGGGCCGGGAGGTCATTGTCCGTTCCGGCCAAGGATCGCCCAGGTCATTGGCCCTGCCGGACAAGATCGGGGCACAATCGCGGCATGCTCACCGTGGCTGGCGTGGTGGACGCGGCCGGCGCCGCGTTGCTCAAGGTCGTCGTCCCCGCCGACGAGGCGGAGGTACGCGATGTGACCCTCGCCGACGACGCCACGACCGGCCAGAGCGGTGACCTCGTCCTCGGCGCGGGCGTCGCGACCCCGGAACAGGCCCTCGCCGTCGTCGCGCGCTGCCAGGAGGCCGGGGCGGCCGGCCTGGTGCTCAAGCCTCCGCTGGCCGCGCACCCCGACGTGACGTCGGCCGCCGCCGAACGGCGCCTCACCCTGGTCGAGCTTCAACGTCACGGCTCCTGGGCCCAGCTCGTCTGGCTGCTCCGCGGGATGATCGACCGGGCCGTCGCGCCCGGCTCGTCGGAGGCCGGGGAGCCCGGCGTCTACGACGAGCTGTTCGCCCTCGCCGACGCGACCGCCGCCGTCGTCGACGCGCCGGTGACGATCGAGGACGCCCAGTCCCGGGTGCTGGCCTACTCGTCGCGCCAGGACCGCACCGACCCGGCGCGCGTGTCGACGATCGTGGGGCGTCGCGCCCCCGGCAACGTGATCGCCCACTTCCGTTCCCGTGGCGTCTTCCGCAAGCTCGCGACGGGCAGCGAGCTGATCTTCGTACCGCAGGGCCCGGACGGGACGTTGCCCCGCCTCGTCGTCCCGATCCGCGCCGGCGGCGAGCTGCTCGGCTCGATCTGGGCCGTCGTCGAGGGCCCGGTGCCGGAGGAGCGGCTGCGCGACCTCCAGGGCACGGCGTCCGTGCTGGCCCTGCACCTGCTCCGCCTGCGCGTGCAGGCCGACGTCGCGCGCCGGGTGTCGGCCGACCGCCTGCGGGCGGTCCTGCGGGCCCCCGGCGGGCTGGGCCGGGAGGAGCTGGCCCTGCCCGAGGGACCGTGGCGGGTCGTCGCCCTCGGCGGTACGGGGGAGATGGTCGACAACCTCGCCCTGTGGGAGTCGATCACCCGCCGGCACGGCTGGCGCCAGCCGCTGCTCGCTGACGTCGGGGACGTCCTGTTCGCCGTCCTGGTGGACGAGGGCGCCGCGCCCGGTTCGCGGCGGTGGATGGAGAAGCTGATCCACGACGTCGCCGTGCAGGACCCGGGTCTGTACGCCGCGTCCGGCGGCGTCGCCCGGAACCTGGCGGACCTGCCGCGCTCGCGCGCCGAGGCGGCGGAGCTGCTCGCGTTGCGCGGTCCGGCCGGGCAGCGGGGCCCGGTGCTGCGGTTCGAGGACCACTGGGCGGAGCTGGTCGTGCACCGGGTGGTCGGCGCCGTGCCGGGCGTCGACCTGCTGCTGGGCGGCCCCCTGCCCGGTCTCGTGGCCCACGACCGGGAGCACGGCACCGACTACGTCGCCACCGTCGCCGCCTGGCTCGACCAGCAGGGCGACCCGCAGCGGGCCGCCCGGCAGCTGCACGTGCACCCCAACACGCTCCGCTACCGGTTGCGTCGCCTCACCGAGGTCGTCGCCGTGGATCTCGACTCGCCGCGCACGCGGCTGGCGTTGCAGATCCAGCTCGCGGCGCTGCGCCCCGCACCGACCGCCGTAACCGGGGCGCGTGCGCGGGGCTGAGCCGTCACGGCACGTTCTCGGCGACGAGGGCTTCGGCGGTGGCGAGGAAGGACCGCGCCTGCGCGACGTCTCCGAGCTGCATGAGGAACAGGCCGGTGGAGACCCGTTCCAGGAAGCCCCACTGCCAGATGGCGGCCTCGTCGACGCCGGTGTGTCCGGCCAGGAGCTGGCAGTACCGTCGCGCGGTGCCGCGGGCGTCGCCGGCCGACAGCTGCGCACACCAGTCGCGCAGCACGACGCCGAGGTCGTAGGCGCGGTCTCCGAGGAAGCCGTCCGGGTCGACGAACACGAATCCGGACTCGGCCCCCGTCCGCGGCGTCGGCACCCGCAAGGCGTTGCCGGGGTGCGGGTCGCCGTGCACGACGACGTACCGCTGCTGGTCGGCGGCGGCGCAGCGCTGCTCGGCGAAGTGCAGGGCCCGGGCGACGACACGCTCCGGGCAGGGCTGGCCGAGGCCCTCCCAGAGTCGGCCGACCAACTCGCTGAGCTGGCAGGCCTTGTCCAGCGTCGGGGCGGCGGTGAGTTCCGGCCACGGCGCCGTTCGCCAGGCCTGGCGCAGCGTGCGGCAGAGCACCTCGATGACCTGTTCGACAGGTGTGTCCAGCTGGCTCAGGGACGGCCCGAGTGCCTCGATCAGCATCGCGTTCCGCTCGATGTCGTGCGCGAACAGCCGGGCGTACCCGTGGCCGCGCGCCTCGACCATGGTCGGCACCTGGCGGGTCAGGTCCGGATCGGGTAGGACCAGCTTGAGCACGGCGTCGCGACCGTTCGCCGTACGGGCCCGGGCGACGTACGCCGCGGTTCCGCCGGCCAGGGGAGCGCCGACGGCGATGTGCCACCGGCGTTCCAGCTCGGCGATCAGCGTTGGTAGCCGGGCGAGCCATCGCCGGCCCACGTCGCCGAGCTGGTGTGCCCGTCGTTCGACCAACGGCTCCACCTGCACGATCAAACTCCTCCTGCGGTTCGCCAGCAGCCAGTGCTCAGGCGAGGCGGTGGTCGAGGGCGGTGTGGCGACGCCCGGCCCCGACGGTACGGACGGCGGCGGCGAGGGCGCGGCGGGAACCGACCAGGACGACGAGCTTCTTGGCGCGGGTGACAGCGGTGTAGAGCAGGTTGCGTTGCAGCATCATCCAGGCGCTGGTGGTCAGCGGGATGACCACGGCGGGATACTCGGAGCCCTGCGAGCGGTGGATCGTCATGGCGTACGCGTGGGCCAGCTCGTCGAGTTCGTCGAAGTCGTAGTCGATGCTCTCGTCCTCGTCGGTGCGTACCGTCAGGGTCTGCTCGTCGGTGCTGAGAGCGGTGACGATGCCGACGGTGCCGTTGAAGACGCCGGCCTGGCCCTTGTCGTAGTTGTTGCGGACCTGGGTGACCTTGTCGCCGACGCGGAACACCCGTCCGCCCAGGCGGCGCTCGGGTAGCCCCTCGCGCGCCGGGGTGAGCCGCTGCTGGAGCAGCGTGTTCAGGGCCGCCGCGCCGGCCGGGCCGCGGTGCATGGGGGTGAGGACCTGGACGTCGCGGCGCGGGTCGAGGCCGAAGCGGGCGGGGATCCGGGCGCAGGCGACGTCGACGGTCAGGGCGGCGGTGGCGTCGGTGTCGTCGCTGGCGAAGAGGAAGAAGTCGCTGAGGCCCTGGAGCAGGGGCGGCCTGCCGGCGTTGATGCGGTGGGCGTTGGTGACGACCCCGGACTCCGCGGCCTGGCGGAAGACCTGCGTCAGCCGGACCCGGGGGATGGCCGGGGCGGCGAGCAGGTCCCGCAGGACCTCGCCGGCGCCGACGGAGGGCAGCTGGTCGACGTCGCCGACGAGCAGCAGGTGCGCGCCGGGCGGAACGGCCTTGACGAGCTTGTTGGCCAGGATCAGGTCGAGCATGGAGGCCTCGTCGACGACGAGGAGGTCGACGTCGAGGGGATTGTCCCGGTCGTGGCTGGCCTCCCCGCCGGGGCGCAGCTGCAACAGCCGGTGCACGGTGGCCGCCGGGTGCCCGGTCAGCTCCGACAGCCGCTTGGCGGCGCGGCCCGTCGGCGCGACGAGGGTGACCTTGGCCTTCTTCGCGGCGGCGAGTTCGACGATCGAGCGCACGGTGAAGCTCTTGCCGCAGCCGGGGCCACCGGTCAGCACGGCGACCCTGGAGGTGAGGGCGAGGCGGACGGCCTGTTCCTGCTCGGGGGCCAGCTCTGTGCCGGTGCGGGCCTTCAACCAGGCCAGCGCCCGGCCCCAGTCGACGCCGGTGAAGTGGGGCAGCCGGTCGGCGCGGTCGCGCAGCAGCCGCAGCAGGGATCCGGCGAGGGACTGCTCGGCGCGGTGGAACGGCACCAGGTAGACCGCCGCCGTCGGCTCGCCGTCCGGCCCGGGCAGCGTCTCGCGGACCACCCCCTCCTCACCGACGAGCCCGTCCAGGCAGGTGGTGACGAGGTCGGCGGGCACGTCGAGGATCTTGGTGGCGTCGGCGACCAACTGACCGTCGGGCAGGTAGCAGTGCCCGTTGTCGGTGGCCTCGGACAGGGTGTACTGGAGGCCGGCCTTGACCCGCTGGGGGCTGTCGTGCGGGATCCCGACGGCCTGGGCGATGGTGTCGGCGGTCCTGAAGCCGATGCCCCACACGTCGGCCGCCAGCCGGTACGGCTCGTTCCGGACCACCGTGATGGAGGCGTCGCCGTACTGCTTGAAGATCCGCACGGCCAGGGAGGTGGACACGCCGACGCCCTGGAGGAAGACCATCACCTCCTTGATGGCCTTCTGCTCCTCCCACGCCGCGGTGATCTTCGCGGTGCGCTTCGGTCCCAGGCCGGGCACCTCGACCAGCCGGGCGGGCTCCTCCTCGATCACGCGGAGGGTGTCGAGGCCGAAGTGGGCGACGATCCGCTCGGCGAACACCGGACCGATGCCCTTGACCAGCCCCGAGCCGAGGTAACGGCGGATGCCCTGGATCGTGGCCGGCAGAACGGTCGTGTACGAGTGCACCTCGAACTGCCGGCCGTACTGGGGGTGCGACGACCACCGGCCGGACAGGCGCAGGCTTTCCCCCGGCTGGGCTCCCAGCAGCGCGCCGACCACCGTGAGCAGGTCGCTGCCGTGGCCGGTGGCCACCCGGGCGACGGTGTAGCCGGTCTCCTCGTTGACGTAGGTCAACCGTTCGAGCACCGCGTCCAGGACGGCCGACGACGGGCGGGTGGGGGCAGTCACCCGCCCATCCTGCCTCCCGCCGACGCGACGGTGCCCTCGGGCCGGCCGCGTGCCCGGCCCCGCACACCGTGGCTCGTCACGGGTCCTGGTGCCGGAAACCTTACTGTCGGGTCTGCGGGCTGGCGCCGTAGCGGCACGATGGCATCGTGACCGAGCCGCAGAACGTCGCCGCCGATCTGGTCGTGGGCGCTGCCCACGCGGCGGTCCGTCGCATCGCCCCCGAGGAACTACCGGTCTTCGACGAGGTCGCCGCCGACTGGCGACGGCAGCTGTCGAAGGGACGCGTGAGCTGGTCCGTCCCGCAGGGCGGGGTCGGCTTCGGCATCGACGTCACCCTGGTCACCGAGCTCGCGCTCCAGGTGGTTGCCGCCGCCGTGGGCGAGGTGCTGGTGATAGGCGCCGCCACCGTCCGGGCCGGCCTGCTGCGTCGCCGCCGCCGCGAGCTGCCCGCCCCGCCCGCCGCCCGACCGGGGCTGGACCCCGAACAGGCGCGGCGACTGCGTGAGGCGTGCCACCGGCACGCGGTGGCGCTGGGCCTGGACCCCGGCCGGGCGGAACTGCTCGCCGACGCCGCGGTCGGCGCGATGGTCGATCCGCCGGACGCATGACGGGGACCGGTGCCGGCGGGGTCCACCACGACGGTGGTACGGCCCCGGACGGCACGACCGGCGGCGACCGTGGCCCCGGAGCCGGCCCGCCCGTCCCGCCGGACCGGCTCGGCTGGCTCTACGCACTCGTGCTGGCGTCCCTGATCAGCGTCGGGATCAGCGCCGGCGGCCTCTACTTCCTCGCCGACCGCTCGCTCTCCCGACCCTGGGCGGCCACCGTCGACGTCTGCACCCGGGCCCATCCGATGGAGGCCGCGGAACAGTCGGCGGCCCGCGACCGCTGCCTGGCCGGGCAGTTCCGCCGACGTGGACTGGTCATGCTCGCCGGGGCGGGAATCGCGCTGGGCGCGGCGGGGGCGCTCGTCCTGGTGCTGCCGCTGGCCGACCGGCGTCGGCTCCGCCGCCGGCTCACCGTGCCGGGCGCGCAGGAACGCTTCGTCGACCTCTGCGACCGCAGCGGGCTGGCCGCGCGTCACCGGCCCCGGCTGGTCGTCGCCGCCCCGCCCGTACGGCAGGCGTACACCACAGGCGGTGTGGTCGGCCGGCCGACGGTGGTGCTCCCGGCGGCCGTCGCGGTGGCCCACGCCGACCCGGCGCGGTTCGACCCCGTGGTGGCGCACGAACTCGCGCACGTCCTCGCCCGGGACGTGGCCTGGGCGTCGGCCGTCCGTGGCCTGATCTGGCTGCCGGTGCCCGCGGTGCTCGCCGCCGGCCTGCTCGAGGTGGCCCTGTTCGGGCTGAACGCGACCTACCTGACGGCGCTCGGCCGGGCGATTGTCGTCGCGGTGTCGACCGCGCTGCTGGCGGCCGGACTGTTGCGGCGGCGTGAAAGGGAAGCCGACCGGTACGCCGCCGGCGCCGGCCACGCCGGGCACCTGGCCGCGTTGCTCCGCGCCAGGACCGTGGGCCCCACGCGACGGCGTCGGCTGCTCGCCCGGCATCCGGATCCGGCGACCCGGGCGGCGGCGCTGGGCCGGCCGGTGGACCCGCCGGGCGGCCTGACCCACGGGCTGGCGGTCGGCGCGGTCGCGATGCTGGCGATGGGCTCCGCCGACGCCCTCGTACGTGACCTCTTCCTGACCGCGTACGCGACCGTGGGCCGGCCCGTCGCGGTCGGTGTCGGCGCCGTCCTGCTGAGCCTCGGGCTGCTGCCCGTGCTGGTCCGCCGGGCTGCCGCGGGGGCGGGCGGCTGGTGGCGGCCCGTCGTCGGCGTGGCCGTCGGGTTCGCGGCGACGGCGTTCGTCGCCACCGTGCTGCCGGTTCCGGGCAGCTCGGGCGTGCCGGCCTGGGCGGGCGTGCCGGTCGCGATGATCGTCGCCGCGCTGGCGGGGCTCCTGGCCGCGTCGGTGGCAGGGCTCTGCGTGCTGTTGGCGCGACTGGTCGTCGCCTCCCGGCCCGGGTCGGTCGGTTGGCGTTCGGCCACGTACCTGGTCGCGGCGGCCGCCGGTGTCGCGGTCCTCTGGCCGTTGCCGGCGGTGGCGTCCGTGGCGACCGACGGCCACGTGGCCCGCGCCTGGCTGGTCTTCGCGCTGCCTCGCAGCGGTTGGCCGCTGCTCGCGCTGCTGGTCCCGGTGCTTGTCGGCCTGCTGCTGCGCGGGGCGGGGGAGGGGCACCGACGCCCGCCGCGCCGGTGGGACCGGGGGGTCGTGGCGGCGGTCCTGACCGCCGTGCTGGTCGGTGCGGGGAGCGCCGTGTTACGGACCGAACTGTCCCCGCCGGACACCCTGGCCGGGGCGAACCGGCTGGCCCAGCAGCGCTGGCTGCTCTGCGCGCTCACCGGCTGGGCGGTCCTGGTGGTGCTCGCGGTCGGCCGTCGCGCCGGCGTCGGCCGGGCGCTGACCGCGGGCTGGGCGGCCGGCACGGCGGCGGCGCTGCTGCAGTACCTGCACGCCCTGGTGACCGGACGGGCGGACGGGTGGGACACCGTCGAGGCGCACCTGCTGGCCCCGCTGGTGTGGCTGGGCTACCTCGTCGCGTTCACCCTGCCGTTCCTGCTGTCCCGGCCGGCCGTGGCCGGGCCGACCCCGTCCTGGCCGGCCCGCGCCAGGGCGCCCGTCGCGGCGGTCGCGGCGCTGGCGGCCCTGCTCGCGGTGGCGGTACTCGGTCCGGGGATCCCCGGGGCGTACGCCCCGCTTCCGGTGGCGGAGCCGTCCCGCGCCACGGCGCCCTCTACTCCTCCGGGCGTCCCGCCGGTGCCCGACGCCACCCCGGGGCCCACGCGGTCCGTCGCGGGGCGGCCCGACCCCGGCCGGCCGCTCACCCGCGCGGAGGCCCGCCGGGCGGCGGGTGCGGTCCGGGCGGTGCTGCCGCGGGGCTGGCGGGTCCGGCCCGACCGGGCTGCGGGCGGCGGCTCCCGGATCGACCCGCCGGCCTGCCGGCCCCTGGCCGAGGACTCCTACCTGGACCGGCTCGGCGAGGTCGAACGGGTCCGGGAGCGGGCCCGCTACGCCACGGTGCGCGGGCCCACCGCCACCGCGTCGACCGAGCTGGTGATCGAGGTCAGGTCGCACGCCGAACCGGTGCCCGCCTCGGTGCTCGCCGAGGCGGAGTCGGCGCGCCGGGCCTGCCCCCGCTTCACGGCCGGAGGCGGGGGCGGCCCGGCGGTGCGGTTCGCGGTCGACGCGCGGCCGCCACCCGCGCTGGGCGAGCAGTCCTGGCGGGTGGACTACCGGCTCAGCGCGGGCAGCGGGCGGGCCCGGATCACCGGGCAATCGGCCTTCGTGATCGTCCGGGCGGGGCACAACCTGGTGACCGTCAGCGCCAGCGCCATCGCGGAGCCCTTGGACGAGCGGCTGCTCGACGCGGCGGTCGGGGCCGCGGTGACGGGACTGAGCGGCTGACCGACCCGGGCGGCGGTGCGCCGGCTCGCCGTCCGGTCCTCACGGCGCCCAGGGCGCGGCGACGTTCCAGGTGCTGTCCGCGCTCCAGAGGGTGGGCGTGTCGTACGCCGCGCCGCCAGCGCCGTTGCTGAGCCACACCTCCGAGTTGAAGTGGCGCAGGAACGAGCCCCGGAAGTTGTACGACTCCAGGGAGACCCCGCCGCCGGTCAGCCCGGTGCGGGCGCACCAGGTGGCGTCGGCGCGCATCAGCGCCGAGCCGTCGTTCGGCGAGTTGCGGACCCGGGACGCGGCGTGCCGGAGGTACTGCCCCGGGAAGTTGACCGACTCGAAGGAGTAGCAGGTGGCGTCGGCCAGCCCCGCCCGGATCGTGTAGGTGGCGTCGTTCTTGAGCAGCGCCGTGCTGCCCGAGTCGACGACCTCGGTGTAGGCGAGGCTGTCCCGGTGCCGCAGGTACCTTTGCGTGTGTCCGGGCGTGGTCACCTGCAACGACCGGCGCGTGTTCAGCGGCAGTGCGACCGGCTGGTTGTCGCCGAGCGACCTGGACGCGTCGATGAGCGCCTGGTTGGCCGCCCGGACCCGGGACTCGACCATCTTGACGATCTGGCGGTCGTAGGTGAGGAAGCCGTTCAGCTCGCCTTCGACGTCGGTGATCTCGGTGTAGACCGAGGCGCTGAGGCCCTTGCCGAGCATCAGGTTCCGGCTGCCCTGCACCAGCCCGACGTACCGGTCGGTGAGGGCGGTGGAGTTCGGCTGCCACTCGTAGGCGAAGAAGCCGCCGCTGGGGCTGTACTCGTGCCCCGGCGTCCGCAGGCCCAGGCCGCCGAACTCACCGAGTACGGCGACCCGGGAGGCCGACGGGCTCGGCGAGGCGGGGCCGAGGTACATGTGCCAGTCGTCGATGTCCCCGTTGCCCGGGTCGCCGAGGGACTGGCAGCAGTTGTGGCCGCTGTGCACGTTCACCAGCCGGGTCGGGTCCTGGTTCTTCACGTTCTGCCCGACCCGCCGGGTGTCGGCGAGCGCGCGTTCGCCCCACCCCTCGTTGTAGACGGTGTAGGCGACCACCGAGGGGGAGCTGCGGTGTTCGTCGACGATCTCCCTCGCCTCGGCCTCGAACTGTGCCTGCTGGGCGTTGTCGGCGTTGATGTCCTGCGCGGTCATCGAGGGGACGTCCTGCCACACCAGCAGGCCGAGGCGGTCGGCGTGGTAGAACCACCGCTGCGGTTCGACCTTGATGTGCTTGCGGACCATGTTGAACCCGAGGTCCTTGTGTTTCTGCAGGTCGAAGGCGAGTGCCGCGTCGGTGGGGGCGGTGTACAGCCCGTCCGGCCAGTACCCCTGGTCGAGGGTGCCGACCTGGAACACGAACTGGCCGTTGAGCTTCGGGCGCAGCACCCCGCCGACCATCCCGGTGGTGATCTCCCGCATGCCGAAGTAGTGCGTCGTCCGGTCCGCCTGGGCGCCACCCGGGTCGCGCAGCGTCACCCGCAGGCCGTAGAGGAACGGATCGTCCGGGGACCACCGGCGGGCGTTCGGCACCGGCACGCTGAAGTCGGTGAAGCCACCGGTGGCCGAGCCGACCAGCGTGCTTCCGTTCAGCGCCTCGGCCAGCACGCTGTGTCCGGTGACGTTGCCCCGGGTGGACACCCGCACCCGTAGCGTGTTGGTGGACAGGTTCGGATAGACGTCGACGCCGCTGATCGACGCGGTGGGCACCGGCTCCAACCAGACGGTCTGCCAGATGCCGGAGCTGGGGGTGTAGAAGATCCCACCCGGGGTCCTGGTCTGCTTGCCGATCGGGGGGAGGCTGCCGTTCTGCCGGCTGTCCGTGGGATCCCACACCTTCACCACGATCTCGTTCGTGCCGCCGTTGAGATGCGGCGTGACGTCGAACGTGAAGGCGTCGTAGCCCCCGGTGTGCCCGCCGACCTGCGCGCCGTTGACCCACACGGTGCTCTGCCAGTCGACTGCCCCGAAGTGCAGCAGGGTCCGGCGGCCGGACCAGTCGGCCGGCACGGTGAAGGTGCGTCGGTAGAACAGGTAGTGGCGGTTGTCGTTGGCGGCGCGCCGCACGCCGGACAGGGCGCTCTCCACCGGGAAGGGCACGTTCACCCGCTCGGGGAGGTTCGTGCCGAACTGCGGGGCGTCGTCGGTGGCGGACTGGCGCAGCTGCCACTCGCCGTTGAGGTTGAGCCAGTCGGGCCGGGTCATCTGCGGTCGGGGGTACTCCGGCAGGGGCGTGCCCGTGAGGGCCTGGCTGGTCCACGGCGTGGTCAGCGGGGGCGTCTTCGCGGGCGCCGCCCGGGCCGGGGACACCGGGGTGAGCAGGGCGGCCAGCAGGGTGAGGGCGGCCGCCAGCGGCAGGGTGCGGATGCGGGCGCGACGTGTCATGCCGTCTCCGATGTGGACGGGTCGCGCGGGCGCGGGGCCCGTGCGACGGACGGGGGTTCTTCAGGCCTGCGCGGGGTGCGGGCCGGGGCGGGTCGCCCCGCCCCGGGCGTACGGTCAGCTCGTGGGCTCGACCCAGATGTTGCGGTAGTGGACGTTGAGGCCCGGGTCGCCGTGGTCCTGCAGCCGGATCGGCCCCACCGAGGGTCCCTCCGGGGCGCCGTTGCCGGTGGGCCCGTTGATCACCGCGTTGTCGTGGACGGTGACGCCGTTCCACACGACCGTGACCCGGGCGTTCTCCGTCTTGACCCCGGCGCTGTCGAAGCGGGCCGCCCGGAAGGTGACGTCGTAGGTCTGCCACGTCTCCGGTGCGCTGGCCGCGTTGACCGATGGCGCGATCTTTCCGTAGATGGCGCCGCCCTCGTCGTTGGCCGGGGTGGTGTCGCCGAAGGAGTCCAGGACCTGGAGTTCGTAGCGGTCCTGGAGGTAGATCCCGCTGTTGGCGCGGGCCTGGCCGGTGACGTCCGGCGGGAGGTTGGGCAGCCAGAACTCGACGTGCAGCCGGAAGTCACCGAACGCGCGCCGGCTGCGGATGTCGCCGCCGAGGACCTCCACGCCGCCCTTGGCCAGCGGCCACGTGGCCGGGGTGCCGTTGGTGCTCTCGAAGTTGTCGAGGTGGGACCCGTCGAGGAGCGTGACGCGACCGGTGTCGCCGGTGGGGCCGTGGGCCTCGAACTCGTAGATGCGGGCCGCGTTGTCGGAGGTGCTGGTGGCCTTGGTGACGTTGAGTCGGACGTATCTGGTCTGGGTGGGGGAGATGTCGTGGGTGGTGGTGTTGGCGGTGTTGGCGGTGACGTTCGTCGTGGTCGTCCACGAGGTGCCGTTGGTGCTGGTCTGGATGGTGAAGTCGCGGGTGTTCCAGGCGGTGTTCTCGCCGCCGGCGCCGGCGTGGCGTACGAGGAAGCGGTTCACGCTGCGGGTGGTGCCCAGGTCGACCTGGAGCCACTTGGTGGTGCCCGTCGAGCACCACTTGTCACTGTTCCCACCGGACACGCTGCCGTTCACGGCCCTGGCCGGGCCCTCGGTGGCCGAGCAGGAACTGTCGGCCGTCGCCGCCCTGCCCAGCGCGAGGTTCCCGGTCGCGGTCTGCCCGCCGTAGGCCTCGAACTCGTAGATGCGGGCCGCGTTGTCGGAGGTGCTGGTGGCCTTGGTGACGTTGAGTCGGACGTATCTGGTCTGGGTGGGGGAGATGTCGTGGGTGGTGGTGTTGGCGGTGTTGGCGGTGACGTTCGTCGTGGTCGTCCACGAGGTGCCGTTGGTGCTGGTCTGGATGGTGAAGTCGCGGGTGTTCCAGGCGGTGTTCTCGCCGCCGGCGCCCGCGTGGCGTACGACGAAGCGGTTCAGGCTCTGGGTGGTGCCCAGGTCGACCTGCAACCACTTGGTCGCGCCCGTCGAACACCACTTGTCGAGGTTGCCGCTGGTGGTCGTCCCGTTGACGGCCCTGGCCGGGCCCTCGGTGGGCGAGCACGAGCTGTCGGCGGTCGCCGCCCTGCCGAGCGCGAGGTTGACGGGCGGCTGCTGACCCGGGATGGCGTTGAGCGTGTACCAGACCTCGGTGCTCCAGAGCGACTGCCCGTTGCTGGCCGCGAACGGCCGGGGCGAGCGGACGTGCACGACCCGGCCGGGCTTGAGGCCGTTGATCGCCAACGTGACGGTCTTCCCGTCGGCCGACAGGGTGGCCGAGGAGACCGACAGCGTCTCCTCGTCGATCTTCGGCCCGCCGTACGCGGCCGTCGCCACGTAGCGCCACTGCTTGACCCGGTACTTGCTGGCCAGCGCGGTGGCGGTCGACGCCGACAGGGGCTGGGTGTACTCGATCTGGAAGCCGTTGGGGGTGGCCCGCATCGCCAGCATGTCGAAGTTGTTGCCGCCGTTCGGGGCGATCTTCTGCAGGCCGTAGCTGAGCTTGCCCTCCTGCCCCCAGTTGCCGCCGCCGTGCAGGCCGCCGGTGTAGATGGCGCCGTCGGGCCCGACGGACACCTCGGACACTCCCGCCTCCAGGCCCTGGGTCATCCGGAACAGCGCGCCCTGGTACTCGCCGTTGACCTTCTCCAGGTAGGCGCGCTGGAGCCCGCCGTAGGTGACGTCGCCGATGACCATCTGCCCGGCGAACGGGCCCTGGTTGAGCATGACGGGGGTGCTCGGCGAGTTGCCGATCTCGTTCTGCGGCAGCCAGAGGACCGGCTGGGTGACCGGGTTGTTGTCGAACGGGCCGGCCGGGTTCATGTAGTGGTTGAAGAAGCGCCCCTGCTTGACGTGCACGAGCTTCGACGACGGCAGCCAGCCGCCCTGGTTGTCGGTGACGAAGATGTCGCCCTCGGGGCCCCAGCCGATGCCGTGCGGGGTGCGCAGGCCGCCGGCCACGTAGTCGATCGCGCCGGTGCTCCGGTTCACCCGGATGGTGGTGCCCCGGTTCGGGGCCGGCTGCGGGTCGGTCGTGGCACCGCCGTAGTTGATGGAGACCGAGAGGTTGAGGTAGAAGTAGCCGTCCCGGTAGAGCAGGCCGAACCCGAACTCGTGGAAGTTGCTGCCGAACGGCCAGGTGGCCACGGTGCGGTACTGGTCGGTCACCCCGTCGCCGTTGGTGTCGTTGAGCTCGGTGAGTTTCGCCTTCTCCGAGACGTAGATCTTCCCGTCGACGATCTTGAGCCCCATCGGCTCCTGGAGCCCGGTCGCGACCCGCTCCCGGGTCACCTGGCCGGGGCTGGTGCTGCCGGTGACGTTGCCGAGGATCCACACCTCGCCCACGGTGGTCAGTGAACCGCCCCAGGTGGCCACGGCCAGCCGGCCGTCGGGGAACCAGTCGAACCCGGTGACCTGCGGCTGGAAACCGCTCGGGCGCAGGTTGGTCAGGGTGTAGTTCGGGTGCACCGACGTCAGCGGCAGCCCGTCGCCGGGGGAGTCGCCGCTGGCCTCGCACTCCTTGCGACCGGGTGCGGTCACCCGGACGACGCCGGCGTCGGTGCTCAGCGCCGAGTCGGGGACGGTCACGAACGTGCTGGAGCCCGGCGTACGCCACTGCAACGTGAGCTGCTGGCCGCCCGTACGCTCGAAGTGCTCGATGCGCAGGGAGTGGTAGCCGGCGGTCAGGGTGACGGCGCCGTCCTTCGGTTCCGGGCCGTGCGCGCCGTCGTGGTCGACGATCAGCGTGTCGTCGATCAGCAGGCGGGAGCCGTCGTCGCTGATGAGCCGGAAGGTGTAGCTGCCCGCCTGGGTGATGTTGACGTTGCCGAGGACGTGGACCAGGAAGTGGTCCTCGATGCCGAAGTCGGCCGCGCTCGTCCAGTCGACCGTCGGCATGAGCTTGTCGACGTTCGGTGTCTGGCCGGCCTTCAGGGTGCAGAGGTTGTTGAGCGGCACCTGCAGGTCGAAGACGCGCAGGGTGACACCGGGCTCCTGCGGCGGCGGAGCCGCACCCGCGCTCGACGGGGACAGCCACAGGCCGGCGAGGGCGACGACAGCGGTGAGGGCGCTTGCGAGGGGCACGCGTGCTCGTCGGGACGATCCGAGCATTCTCTCCTCCAGGGGAGCGGGACAACGACGTACGTCGTCGCGCGGCGCTCGGGCTCAGCGGCGGGCCCGGACATCGAACGGACATCGTTGTCATGTCCTGATGGTTGGCCTGGCACGCCGCTGCCTGGTGAGGGCAACACTATGATTCTTAAATCTAAATGTCTAGATGTTTGTGCGAGATCGTCTGAACTTTCGTCCGGACGGTCAAAAGTCGGCAACGCCGTACGGCGCCACCGGAGCCCGGCCCCGGTGGCGCCGCACGGATGGACCCGCCCGCTTCCGCCTGCCTACCGGCGGGCGGCCTCGACGCCGTGCGGGGCGACGAAGACCTTGTCGGCCTGGCCGACGGCCTGGGCGTCGAGCGCCTGCGAGGCCTTCTCCAGCGGGAAGAACGCCGGCCGCAGCCGGTCCAGACCGAGCGTCGGCAGCATGCCCACGGCGCGGTGGTGGGTGTACGGATTGATGACCGCCCCCACGATGGTCAGCTCGCGCGCGAAGACCTCGTTGGGGCGTACCCGGGCCTCCTCGTCCGGCCGGGCGACACCGAATACCAGGATCCGGCCGCCACGGCTGGCCATGCCGATCGCGGACTCCAGCAGGCGCGCCGAGCCGACCGCGTCGACGACGTACGGGAAGCCCAGACCGTCGGTCATGTCCCGGGCCGCCGCCCCGCTGGCCGGGTCGGTCGGATCGAAGGCGGCGTCGGCTCCCATCCGCAGCGCGAGGTCGCGGCGGTCCGGGCGGGGATCCATGACGACGACGGGGGCGAGCCCCCGGGAGCGGGCCAGCGCCACCATCATCGCCCCCGCCGGGCCGGCGCCGTAGACGAGCACGGGCAGGCCGGAGCGGGGCGCGAGCTGGTCCATGCCGTGGATGCAGCACGCGAGCGGCTCGGTGAGGGCGCCGATCCACGGTGGGGTGTCCGGAGGCAGCCGGTAGGCGATCCGTGCCGGCACGACCATGCGCTCGGTCATCCCGCCGTCGAGCCGTACGCCGTAGCCCCGCTTGGCGTCGCAGAGGTGTTCCTGCCCCAGCCGGCAGTACGCGCAGGCGGTGCAGTAGTCGTGGGGCTCGACGGTCACGAGGTCGCCGGGCGTGAGCCGGTCGACCCCGGGGCCGACCTCCCGCACCCGTCCGCAGACCTCGTGGCCCAGCACGACCGGGCGGGCCGCCGGGAAGCTGCCGCCGACGATGTGGCCGTCCGTGCCGCAGACCCCGACGGCCAGGGGCTCGATGGCCACCTCGCCGGCACCCGGGACACGCGCGGGCAGCTGCTCGACGCGTACGTCGCCGGGACCGTGGCACCGGACGGCGGCGATCGTGCGGGCGTCAGTAAGCGGCACGGAGCAGCTCCTTGAGTCGGCGGATGTGCGCCCGGGCGGCCTCACCCGCGGCGTCGGGATCACCCGAGCAGAGCGCCTCGAAGATGGCCTGGTGGTCGGCGACGGCCTGGGCCATGCCGCCGGTGAGGCTGGTCGAGCGCATCGCGATCAGGACCCGACTCTGGACGCCGTCGAGCATCCGGGTCAGCACCGGGCTCTGCGCGGCCTGCCGGATCTCCCGGTGGAACGCGGCGTCGAGCTCGATGTGGCGGGCGAAGTCGCCGTCCGCCGCGACCTGCCGGTGCTCGGTGAGCAGGGCGAGCAGGCGGCGGCGCAGCGCCGGGCTGTAGCGCTGCGCCGCCAGGCGGGCCACCGCCCACTCCAGAGCCTCGCGGGCCTCGTAGAGGCTGACCAGCTCCTCGCCCTCGATGCGGGCGACGACCGCGCCGCGGTTGAGGGTCTCGCGCGCCAGCTCGTCCTGCACCAGGCGGATCACCGCGTCCCGCACGGGGCTGCGGCTCACCCGGAACTCCTCGGCCAACGCCGGGACGCTCAGCCGGGTGCCGGGCCGCAGCTCGCCGGAGATGATCCGGTCGCGCAGCGTCCGGTAGAGCAGCTCGCCGACCCGCTCACCGGTGTGCGGGTCCGCCTCCTGCGCGGGCGCGGACGCGGTGGCGGGCGCCGGCAGCGTCGCGGCGGGGGGCCGGGGCGGGGAAGGTGGCGTCACTGGTGTCCTCACTCGTGCGGCTCGGGCCCGACCGGCACCGCGGCGAGGAACGCGGCGGCGAATCCGCGATAGTTCGCGGCGACCGCCGCCACCGCCTGAGGGCGGGCCAGGTCCCCGGCGAGCAGCCCGCGCAGCGCGTCCCACCAGATGCTACGCCCGATAGCGAAGCCGGTGAATCCGGCGGCGGCGGCGTCCGCGAGCCACCCCTCGACCCGCGCCGCCGGCGCGTTGGCGCCGAGCAGGATGCACTCGCCGCCGGCCTCGGCCGCGATCCGGGCCGCGGTGCGGTAGTGCTCCTGCCGGTCGAGGTGCTCCAGCTTCCAGACGTCCACCGGCACCTCCTCGAGCAGCTCGGTCATCGCGCGGTGCACCAGCGCGGGACGCAGGTCCCGCTCGAACCGTCCCAGGTCGCCGCCGACGGCGTCGAGCTGCGCGAGCGTGGGCGGCACGAGCAGCTCGAACAGGAAACGGCCACCGGTGTCGCGGACCGTCGCGGACACCTCGGCCAGCCGGGCGCGCTGGACGCGGTTGCCGTCGACGTCGCCCTCGACGTTGTAGCGGACCAGGACCTTGGGCAGCTCCGGTCCGTGGTGCTCCAGGTGGGACCTGAGGTCGGCCGGCTCGGTCTCGTAGATCTCGCAACCGCCGCGCTCGAGCGGCATGCTCACGGTCACCCCGTTGGCGTGCGCCCGCTCGGCCACACCGGGGCCGAGCGTCGCGTCGACGAGGATGCCGGCGTGCGCGGCGAGCCTCGGCTCGTCCGCGAGCGCCGCGAGCAGACCCTCCACCACCATGTGCTTGCCGTCGGCGATCGCCGCGCGCTGGCCGCGCGTGGCGGTGCCGGTGTGGCCGTAGAGCGCCTGGGTGAGCCAGGGACGCTGGTCGACCGCGAGGATGAGCAGGTGCTGCGGCTGGTTCATGAGGCGTCCTCCGACACGATGCAGGGTTTGAAGTAGTCGCCGGCGACGAAGCGGGCGAAGGCGTCCGGCAGTTCGGCGAGGGTCACCGGCACCGTCAGCCGGTCCCGCAGCGCGGCGCCGTGGTCGCGCAGCAGGTCCCAGTTCGCCTCGACCTCGCTGGTGGGGAAGTAGAAGGAACGCACCGTGTAACAGTCGGTGCGCCGCCAACGGGGCGTCGCGGGCATCGTGTAGGGCTCGTCGGACTCGCCGAGGGCGATCACCGCGCCGCCGGGCGCGACCACCCGCTGCGCGGTCTCCCGGGCCGCCGCGGCCCCGCTGACCTCGACCACGAGGTCGTACTGGTTCTCCGCCGCCAGGTCGCCGGCGGCCCGGGCGCCCAGCTCGACGGCCGTGGCCAGGCGACCCTCGTGCGGGTCGAAGGCGTCCACCTCGCCGACGCCGAAGGCGCCCGCCACGGCGACGACACCGAGGCCCAACGGGCCGGCGCCGATGACCAGCGCCCGGTCGACGCCGTCGGGCTGCGTGCGCTGCCACAGGCGCAGGGCGTGCGCGGCGGTGCCCACGGTGTCCAGACCCAGCACCGCCGTGTCCAGCGGCACGTCGTCGGGCACCGGCAGAAGGCAGCGGGCCGGCACGTCGACGTGCTCGGCGAACCCGCCGTCGCGCTGCCAGCCGATCAGCTCCCGCAGGTGCAGGCACTGGTTGGTGCGGCCGGCGGCGCAGCGTCGGCACGTACCGCAGAAGACCGGGATGTAGACGATGCCGCGGGTCCCGACGGGCACGGTGACGTCCGCGCCGACGTCGACCACGGTGCCGGCGATCTCGTGCCCCGGCACCACGGGCGAGCCCGACCGCAGCAGCCGCTTGTCCGAGCCGCAGAGGGCGCAGACGTCGACGCGGACGCGTACCTGCCCGTTCGCTACCGGGCCGAGGGTGGCCCGCTCGAAGTCGATCCGTCCGTCGCCCAGGAAGCGGGCACGGACACTGGTGGTCGTCACTTGACGGCACCTCCGGTGATTCCACGCACCAGCCACCGCTGCGCGAAGATCGTCAGCAGGAGGGCCGGCGCTGAGATGAGCGTGCTCGCGGCCATCAGACCGCCGAAGTCGTTCGATCCCTGGCCGATGAAGTTGAAGGCGATGACCGTCAGCGGCAGCGTCTGGTCGTTGGCGAGCGCCAGGGCGAACAGGAAGTAGTTCCAGGAGAAGACGAAGCTGAGCGTGAGTGCCACCGAGACGCCCGGCATGGCGAGCGGCAGCACCACCATGCGGAACCGCTGCCAGGTCGAGGCGCCGTCGATGAGCGTCGACTCCTCGATGCTGATCGGGATCTCCTCGAAGAACGGGATCAGCAGCCAGATGCACAGCGGCAGGGTGACGATCAGGTGCGCCACGATGAGCAGGGCGTAGTTGAGCCCCGTGTTCGACGGGGCGTCGATGCGGATGGAGAGCACGAACAGCGGCAGCACGAACAGCACGCCGGGTGCCATCCGGGCGAGCAGCGTCACGAAGCCCAGCGTGTTCAGCTGCCGCCGGACGATCACGTACGCGGCCGGCGCGCCCAGCACCAGGCCGAGCAGGGTGGAGCCGCCGGCCACGATGAAGCTGTTGACGATGTAGCGGCCGAACTCGAACCGCTCGAACAGGTTGGTGAAGTTCTCCAGCGTCAGCGGCGAGGCCACGTCGAACAGGGAGCCGGTGATGTCGACGTTGCGCCGCAGCGACGACCAGAGCATGAACAGCACCGGGCCGAAGAAGACCACGGCGAACAGGACGTACGCGGTGTAGACGCCGACCAGCCGCTTGCCCGCGCTCATTTCGCGGCCCTCCTTCGGACCAGGGTGAAGACGGTGGCGATCAGTACGACGAGCACCAGCAGGGCGATCTGCAGGGCGGCGGCGTAGCTGGGCGCCTGGTTGATGAACGCCTCGTTGTAGCCGTACACGTTGAGGGTGTTCGTCGAGTCGACCGGCCCGCCCTGGGTCATGATGTAGATGGTGTCGAAGAAGCGGACCAGGTCGACGGTGCGCAGCAGCATCGCGACGATGAGCACCGGCCGCAGCAGGGGCAGACCGATGTTCCACGCGGTACGCCAGCCGCTCGCCCCGTCGATGGCCGCCGCCTCGAACGGCTCCTCCGGCAACGACCGGATGCCGGCGGAGATGATCAGCGCCATGAACGGCGTCCACTGCCAGATGTCCACGAGCGCGATGGACCAGGGCGCGATGGACGGGTCACCGAGCCAGACCACGGGGTCGATCCCGATGACGGCCAGCAGCTCGTTGGCCGCCCCCAGCGACGGATCCATGATCAGCAGCCAGAGCAGGCCGACCGCCACCGACGCGGTGATCGCCGGGATGAGCATCATGCCCTGGAAGACGCGCCGACCCGGCACGTCCAGGCTCATCACGTAGCCGAGCGCGAGTCCCAGCACGGTCTCCACGGCGAGGCACACCACGAAGAGGAAGAGCGTGACCTTCAGGGAGTTGTAGAACGCCGGGTTGGCGAACATCTGGGCGTAGTTGTCGAACCCGAGGAAGCCCGTGTTCGTGCCGTCGGACTGCCGGTCGGTCACCGACAACCAGACGGTGTACGCGATCGGCAGCAGGACCAGCAGGGCGGTGACCACGGCGGCCGGCACCACGAAGGGCCAGATCCCCCGGGCGGTCGGATGCACCGTCCTTCTCGGCCGGCGCCCCGCCCCCCGCCCCGCCGTGCTGGCGGGGCGGGGGCCGGTCGGGCGTTTCGTCGTCGTGTCGGTGCTCATGAGGCTCCTACTCGCTGTTCTTCGCCAGCAGCGGGGTGAGGCCGTCCTGGATCTGCTTGGCCGCGTCCGCGGCGCTCGCCCGGCCGAGGATCACGGTGCCGACCGCGTCGCCGATGACCTTGCGCATCTCGGGGGCCGCGACACCCACCGGCCCGACCTCGGTGTCACCGTCGGTCTGCGCCTTCGTCAGCGCCGCGTTCCACTGCTTGAGCGTCTCGGTGTTGAGGGTGGCGGTGTAGGCCGGGTCCTGGCTGACCGAGGTGCGCGGCGGCGCGATGCCGGACTTGGTGAGCTCCAGCTGCGTCTTCGCGCTGGTGGCCCACTGCACGAACTTCCACGCCGCGTCCTTGTTCTTCGAGAACGAGGAGACCGACAGGCCCCAGGAGAGCACGGTGGTCTTGGAACCGGCGGCGCCGGCTGGGAAGTCGAGAACGCCGATCTTGTCCGCGATCTTGGAGGTCTTGGGGTCGACGATGCTGCTGACCTCGTTGCTCGACTCCAGCTCCATGGCGGCGTTGCCGGCGGCGAACAGGGCCGAGGACTGGGTGAAGGTGTTGTTCACGACGCCGGGCGGGCCGTACTCGCGGGCCAGGGTGGCGTAGCGGTCGATCGCCTCGATCGCCTTCGGGTCGTCGAAGTTGGGCGTGCCGTCGGGCTTGGTCCAGCTCACGCCCTGCGAGTGCAGGAACGGGCCGAAGGTGAACGGCAGCGCCGCGGACTGTCCGCGCAACGCGATCGGGGTGACGCTGCCGCCGGACTTCTGCTTGATCGTCTCGGCGGCGGTGGTCAGCTCGTCGAGCGTCTTCGGCGGCGTGACGCCGTACTTGTCGAACAGGTCGGTGCGGTAGTACAGCACCACGCCCTCGACGTTGATCGGCGCGGCGATCAGCTTGTCGTTGACGGTCATGCCGGCCCGTACGGCGGCCGGGAAGTCGTCGACGTCGTAGTCCGCCCCCGCCTTGCCGACGTGCTCGTCCAGCGGCTCGTAGTAGTTGGACTTGGCGAACTGGGGGCCCTCACGGGAGGGCAGCGTCATGAACACGTCCATCGAGGCACTGCGCGACTGGAGGTTGAGCTGCACCTTGTCGCGCATCTGCTGCTCGGCGAACGTCTGGACCTTCACCGTGACGCCCGACTCCTTCTCGAAGTCGTCGATCAACGGCTCGATCGCCCGCTGCCAGGGGTGGTTCGACATGATCAGGTTGATCTCGTTGGCGGAGCCGGCGGAGTCCGAGCCGCAGCCGGCGGTGAGTCCGCCGACCAGGGCCAGGGCGAGCGCCGCGCTCAGGTACCTGTGCCGCATGTGCCTGCCTTTCGATGGAGGGGTCACTCAGGCGATGAGAGGGGTGAGCCAGTCGTGGAAGTCGCCGAGGTCGGCGGGGTCGGTCGTGCGCCACGGCGCGGGTACCGGTCGGGTGCGGCCGGCCACCTCCGCCAGTGGCACCGGGTCGTACCCGGCGGCGTAGGGGTCGGTGCCGACGCGGTGCAGGCCGACCATGAGCCCGCTGCGCCCGTCCGCGAGCAGCCGCGCGGCGTGCCGCCCGGCCTCGGTCGCCTCCCGGCGGTCGACGTCGCCGGCCAAGGCGCCGGCCGAGCGCTGCACCATGCCGAGGACCTCGCCGCGGGCGGCGACCCCGAGTTCGGCGGTGACGAGCGCGGCGAGCCGGCGGGACACCCCGCCCAGCAGGATCCGGGTGTGGTTGGCCGCCTCGAAGGGCTCGTCGGTCAGCTCGCGGGCGGCACCTTCGCTGGTCACCACGAACGCGCGGCCGTGCTTGTGCAGGGCGTCGTCGACCTGGCGCAGGAAGTCGGCCCGGTCGAACGGCACCTCCGGCAGCAGGACGAGGTGCGGTGCGTGCGCCGGGTCCTCCCGGTGCCACGTCGCGGCCAGCGCCAGCCAGCCCACCGACCGGCCCAGGGTCTCCACGATGCGTACCGGCTCGATCGCCCGCATGGCCGCGTGGTCGCGGGCGAGGTCGGGCACGACCCGGGTCAGGTAGCGCGCGGCGGAGCCGAATCCCGGGCAGTGGTCGACGCCGACCAGGTCGTTGTCGACGGTCTTGGGGATGCCTGCGGTGCACAGGGGCAACCCGGCCTGCTCGGCGCGTTCGGTGAGGGCCCGCAGCAGCGCCATCGTGCCGTTGCCGCCGATCAGGGCGACCCCGTCGACGCGGTGCTCGGCGAGCGTCGCGACCGCCGCGTCGAGGTCGTCGCCGGTGACCGCCCGGCGGCCGGCGCCGAGCCAGGACCCGCCGCGGTGGGTCCAGGCGGGCGGGACGTCGGCGAGGGTGACCGGGGTGAGCCGGCCGTCGACGAGACCGTCGGGGCCCCCGCGCAGGGCGAGGACCTCGTGGCCCTCAGCGCCCTCCAGGAAGCCGCGCAGGCTCGCGTTGACGACGGCGGTCGGCGCGCCGGTCTGGCCGATGAGCAGGCGCATGACGCTCAGGCCCCCACCGGGCGGGAGGCGACGCTGAGGTGGGTCTGGAACGCCTCCAGGCCCGGCCGGCCGCCCTCGTAGCCGACGCCCGAGTCACCGAGCCCGCCGAACGGCACCCACGGCGTGTTCGGCGTGCCCGTGTTGATCCCGACGATGCCGGCGCGCAGCCGGTCGGCGACCGCCCGCGCGGCGTCCAGGTCGGTGCCGCACACGTAGCCGGCGAGCCCGTAGCCCGTGGCGTGGTGCACCGCCAACGCCGCGTCGAGGTCGTCGTAGACGTGCACCGGCGCGACCGGTCCGAAGATCTCACCGGTCATGGCGCGGCTGTCCACGGGCGCGTCGAGCAGCACCGTCGGGGCGGCGTAGTGCCCGACGGACGGTGCCGCGCCGTGCGGCGCGACGGCACGGGCGCCCCGGGCGACGGCCTCGTCGACCAGAGCGGCCATGCGTGCCGGGTCGCCGGCCGGGGCGAGCGGGCCGATGTCGGTGCCGGGGTCCCGGGGATCGCCGACGCGCAGGGCGCGGGTGGCCTCGACGAACGCCTCGACGAACTCCCCGGACACCTCCCGGGCGACCAGGATCTGGTTGGCCGCGATGCAGGACTGGCCGTTGTTGCGGTACTTGGCGACCATCAGGGTCTGCGCCGCGGCCTGCGGGTCGGCGTCCGGGAGGACGACGAACGGCGCGCAGCCGCCCAACTCCATCACCGTACGCAGGAACCGCGGCGCCGCCTCGGTGGCCACCAGGCGACCGACCCGGGTCGACCCGGTGAACGAGACCGCCCGCACCGCCGGCGCCGCGAGCCACGGGGAGACGACGTCGGCCGGGGTGCCGAGGACGGTGCCGAGCACCCCGTCGGGCAGGTGCCGCTCGCACACCGCGGCGAGCACCATCGACGACAGCGGAGCCAGTTCCGAGGGCTTGAACAGCACCGGGCAGCCGGCGGCGAGCGCCGGTGCGATCTTCCGGGCGGGGATGGAGACCGGGAAGTTCCACGGGGTGAGTACGGCCGCGACCCCGACCGGCCGGGCGGCGACCCGGTGCTCGTGCTGCGGCACCACCGTCAGCCGCTGCTCCTCCTGCCGCTCGACGAGGTCGGCCATGACCCGGAAGTAGGTCACGGTCAGCCCCAGCTCGGCGGTGGACTCGGCGAGCCGCTTGCCGGTCTCCCTGGTGATCAGCCCGGCCCAGTCCGGGCGGGTCGCCAGGGCCTCGATGTCGTCGGCGATGGCCCGCAGGGCCGCGGCGCGCTCCGCCACCGGGGTGGCCGCCCAGGTCGGCAGCGCGGCGGTGGCGGCGGCGAGCGCGCGGGCGGCGTCGGCCGAGCCGCCGGTGCTGACCTCGGCGAAGGCCGTCCCGGTGGACGGGTCGACGACGGGCAGGGTGGGCGCCCCCGTGACGGCGCCCGGGACCGCCCGGCCGCCGATGCGCACCGCGCTCGGGGTTGCCAGGACCTCGTCGACGATCGGGGAATCGGTCACGACAGCTGCTCCTCGTACGGGTCGAGCTGGTCCGGATCGAGGTCGATACCGAGACCGGGGCGGTGGGGCACGGTGACCGTGCCGTGGGCGGTCAGGAACTCGTCGGCGGCTTGGCGCAGCGGGTTGGACCGGACGTCCCACTCGACGAGGGACGTCGCCGGGCTGCTGGCGGCCACCTGCACGGTCGCGGCGGTCGCGATCGCGCCGTTGTACAGATGCGGGTTGACGGTCTTGCCGGCGGCCTCGGCGGCCCGGAGCACCGTCAGGTACTCGCTGATCCCACCGACCTTGGTGAGGTCCGGTTGCACGATGGTGACCCCGCTGCCGCGCAGGTACGGGGTGAAGGCCGCGGCGCCGTAGAGGTTCTCGCCGGTGGCCAGGGGCATGCCGGTGCGGGCGCCGAGCTCGTCGAGTTCCTCCGGACGGTCGCCGGCGAGCGGCTCCTCGACCCAGGCGACACCCAGGTCGGCCAGCGCCGGCAGCATCCGCAGCGCCTCGGGCAACGACCACGCCTGGTTGGCGTCGGCGAAGATCTGCGCCCCGTCGCCGAGGACGCGCCGCGTGGTGCGGACGTTGTCCAGGTCCCGGTCCCGGCCGAAGCCGACCTTGACCTTCACGGCGGTCAGCCCGAGCGCCCCGCAGTGCGTCGCGGTCTCGGCGACCCCGGCGGGGCCGAGGCTGGAGCCGTAGACGGGCAGCTCGGTGCGGGGGTGCGTGGTGAGCAGCGACGCCAGGCTCCGCCCGGCGTGCCGGGCGGCCAGGTCCCAGAGCGCGATGTCGACCGCGCTCACCGCCTGGTGGATCGGGCCGGGCGCACCCCACTGGCGGCCCAGCGGACCCAGCTTCGCCATCAGCGCCCGCTGCGCGTCGGCGGGGTCGGCCGGCCGCGTGCCGAGCAGCAGCGGCGCCACGCCCTCCCTGATCGTGGCGACGCGCTCGCGCCAGGCCCAGGACGGGTAGTTTGCCCAGCTCTCGCCGATGCCGACCGAACCGTCGGCCAGCTCGACCTCGACCAGCACCATCACCCGGTGGGTCAGGGGAGCGAAGGACATCGCGATCTGCTCGGCGGGCCGGGCGCGGAACACCCGGCACCGCACGTCGGCGACGGGGACGTCGGGCAGCCGCACGGCGCCCACCGAGGCGCCGGCCTGCTCGGCCGAGGGACCGGCCTGGTCGACCGCGTCCGGGGCGTGCTGCAGATCTCCGCTGAGTCCCATGAGGCCTCTCTCACACTTGTGAAGAACTGCATGCAGTTCTAGCCGGCGTTCATCGGCCCGTCAAGGGCTGGAAACAAACTGGGGCGTCCCGGTGGCCGGCGGTGGCGGGCGAAAAAGGACGACGCGCCCCGCAACGGGACGCGTCGCCGCGCGGTGGTGCTGGTGGGCTACGTGGGCCGCCGGGCCCGGCGCGGGGCTACGCGGACGGCAGGGCCTGCTGCTGGGCTACGCGCCGCCGCTGGGCTACGCGGACGGCAGGGCCCGACGCTGGGCTGCCGGGACGGCCGGAGCCCGCGGCAGGGCGTCGTGGCACCCGGTGCCGCCCGCCGGATCGGCGGCCGGTGGCGGGGGTGGACCGGGGAGGTCAGGCGGTGATGACGCGGATGCCGTTGCGCCGCACCGTCGTCGCGACCGCCTCGGGCAGGGGAGCGTCGACGACCACGGTGTCGATCCGGTCGAGCCCGCAGACCTGCACCGGGGCGGTGGCGGTCAGCTTGCTCGCGTCGACCACCAGGACGATCTCGTCGGCGATCTCCATCAGGGCGTGCTTGGCGCTGAGCTCGATCTCCGAGCGCACGTAGACCCCGCGCTCGTCGACGGCGCCGGCGCCGAGGAAGAGCATCCGGATCCGCAGGCGGCGGGTCAGGTCCAGGGCCGCGAAGCCGACCAGCGCCTGGTTGTCGTGCAGCAGCTCGCCGCCGATCCCGATGACGCGGGCACGCGGACGCGACAGCATGTGCCCCAGCACCGGCACCGAGTGGGTGACCACGCATCCCTCGAACTCGGCGGGCAGGGCGTGGGCCACCTCGGCGGCGGTGGTCCCGCTGTCGATGCCGATGGTGTCGCCGGGCTGCACCAGGGCGGCGGCGGCCGCCCCGATCGCGAGTTTGGCCTGCGTGTGGGTCTGGGCCCGGGAGGCGAAGCCGGGGCCGGCCACGCCGCCCGGCGGCAGGCTGACCCCGCCGTGCACGAGGGTCACCTCGTGGGACTCGGCGAGCTGGCGCAGGTCGCGTCGCACGGTCATCTGCGAGACGCCGAGCTGGGCGCTGAGCTCCGCCACGGAGAGGAAGCCCGCCCGCCGCAGCGCGGCCATGATCTGCGTGCGGCGCCGGGGGGCGCTCTCGTAACGGGACGTCTGCACGCTCACGCCGGGCCCTCCTGCCGGATGTCACCCCACGGGGCTCGGTGGAGAGTTTAGAGCAACCGAGGGATGTTATTTTTCTACCATCCGATGGTACGTTGCAAACGTCCTTTGGTAATCCTGGGAGGTACCCCATGACCGTCGCCACCGTGTCGCCCACCGTCCTGGCCCGCCCCTCCGGCGGCTACGCCATGCTCGCCGTCGACCAGCGGGAGGCCCTGCGGGCGATGTTCGCCGCCCACCAGAGCCAGCCGGTGACCGACGAGCAGATCACCGACTTCAAGGTCGCGGCGGCCCGCGCGCTGAGCCCGTACGCCTCGGCGATCCTCGTCGACAAGCAGTTCGGCTGGGACGCCGTCATCGCCCAGGAGGCCGTCGCCGCCGAGTGCGCCCTGATCGCCGCCGCCGACCGCTTCACCGCCAGCGCCACCGAGTTCGTCGCCGACGTCGCCATCGACGACGACGTCGACCCCGCCGCCGTACGCGCCCAGGGCGCCAAGGCGCTCAAGCTGCTCGTGCTCTGGCGCCCCGACGAGGACCCCGCCCCCCGGATCGCCCTGGTGACGGACTTCGTGCGGCGGTGCCGCGACAACGGACTCGTCAGCATCATCGAGCCGGTGTCCCGCGCCCCCCGCCAGGGCGGCGCCTTCGACCACGACGCCGGCATCCTCGCCGCCGCCAGCGAACTCGGCTCGCTCGGCGCCGACCTCTACAAGGCCGAGGTCCCCACCGCCGGGCAGGGCACCCCGGCGGAGATCGTCGCCGGCTGCTCCCGGCTGAGCGAGTCCATCGCCGGGCCCTGGGTGGTGCTGTCGTCGGGCGTACCCGCCGAACTCTTCCCCGACGCCGTCCGCCTCGCCTGCCAGGCCGGGGCGTCGGGCTTCCTGGCGGGCCGGGCGATCTGGGCGTCGGTCGTCGGCAGCCCGACGATGGCCGACGACCTGCGGACCATCTCCGTGGATCGGCTGCGCCGCCTCTGCGACGTGGTTGACGACGCCGTGTCCCGCTGACGGTGGCCCTCCTCGGCGCCGCCCTCGCGGTGGTGGCGGTCGCCCTCGGGGCGGCCATGCAGCGGGTCACCGGGCTCGGCTTCGCGCTGGTCGCGGCGCCGTTCCTGGTCATCATCCTCGGCCCGTTCACCGGCGTCGTGCTGGCGAACCTGCTCTCCGCCGCGATCAACCTCGTCGTGCTGGCCTCGACCTTCCGGGCCCTGCACCGCAGGTTGGCCGTGGAGATGATCGTCGGCGTCGTGGTCGCCGTCCCCCTCGGCGCCTGGGTGGTGGCGTCCCTGCCCGGTCCGTTGCTGCTCATCGGCGTCGGCTCGATCACGGCGATCTCCGTCACCTGGGTCGCCCGGGGCAACCCGCTGCGCTTCCTGCGCGGCCGGGCCGGGCCGGTGCTGTCGGGCTTCACCTCGGGGTTCTTCAACACCACCGCGGGCACCGGCGGGCCGCCCCTGGCCGTCTACGCGGTGAGCACCGACTGGGGCCAGCGCAGCTTCGTGCCGACCGTGCAGGTCGTCGGCCTGGTCACCAACGTGCTGTCGCTGGCCGCCAAGGGCACGCCGGCGCTGTCCTGGCCCCTGCTGCTGGCCTGCGCCGTGGCGATGACCGTCGGCATCGCCGGAGGTCAGGTCCTGTCCCGCTGGCTGCCGGAGGAGCGGGCCCGAGGATCGGTCATCGGGCTGGCCTTGATTGGCAGCGTCATCGCCGTCGGAAAGGGAGTGACCGCCCTGTGGTAGTCGACACGGACGACGAGACCTCCTCGCGGACGCCCGGGCGACGCCGGTGGCCCGGCCGGGTCTTCGACCGGGGCGTCGATCCCGACCCCCGGTTCAGTCTCGCCAACGAGCGCACCTTCCTGGCCTGGATCCGTACGTCGCTGGCGCTCTTCGCGGCCGGGATCGCCCTGGAGGCGCTGGCCCTGCCCATCGCGCCCGGGCTGCGCCGCGCCGCGGCCGTCGTGCTGATCCTGCTCGGCGCCGTGGCCCCGGTGCAGGCGTGGATCGGCTGGCTGCGTACGGAGGCGGCGCTGCGCCTCGGTCGGAGCCTGCCGCCACCCGCGCTGGCGTTGCCGCTCGGCCTGGGCCTGGTCCTGGCGGCCGGACTGATCCTGGTCGGCCTCGTCCGGTGAGCCGTGCCGCCGCACCCCGCGACGGGCACCGCCCGGCGGCGGCGGGTCCACCCGGGACACCTCCTCGCCTGGACGGCGACCCCGGCCTGCAACTGGAGCGGACCATGCTGGCCTGGCGGCGCACGGCGGCGGCGTTCCTTGTGGCGGGTGCCGTCGGCGCGCGACTGCTCACCCCGCTGCTCGGCGGCTGGGCCTATCCGGCCGTGGCGGCACCGGCGCTGTGCGTGGGCGCGCTCGCCCTCGCCAGGTGCGTCCCGCCGCGCCGCACGACGTCGACCCCGGTGCCGGCGACCGTCGTGCCGCGGGCCGGCTGGATGGCCGGCGTCGCGGGGCTCACCTGCCTGCTCGGGCTCGCCGCTGCGGCGGCCGTGCTGACCGCCGCGACACCGGTGCCGATCCCGTGACCGCGCGGGGCCGGTGACGGCGCCGTCGCGTCGCCCGTACGTGGGCCGCCGCAGCCTCGCCTCGGCGGTGGTGCGGGGGAGCGGTAGGCTGTCCGAAGCGGGCATACGACGGCCGATGACGCGCCCCGACCACCCGCGTTCCCTCCCGGCTCGCAGCCGCCAGTGAACACGTTGCGCGCCGCCCTGTGAATCTTGGAGTACGTCTTGGCAGACCTGACGCCGCCCGCCCTGAATCCCTTCGAGTCAGAGGGAGACAGGGACACCGACCGCGAACGCGGGCGAGCGGTGGACGTGAGCGCGGACGCGATGACCCGTATGCGCACCCCGTTCGTCTCGACAGACGGTGACCGCGGCACCGCAGACGAGAGGCGGGCGTCGCGTTCCTGACGCGCCACGCCTGAGCCGCCGAGGGCGACGACCCGGCCTGATCCGCCACGGCGTCGGCGTCCGGCCCCCGGCCGACCGTCCACCGACGGTCCAACCGGCTCGCGAGGTGGGGCCGGACTGGGCAGACTGGGGCGATGCCCGCCGCTGAGTCGCCCGCCCACCGCCGTCGTACCCAGGCATTGGTCGCGGTGGTCGCCGCGCTCGCCGTGGCGGTCGCGCTCGGCGCCTGGTCGTTGCGGGACCGGGTCGCCGGTGGACGCGAGGTGTCGGAGCAGGGCGCCGTGACCCCCTTCGGGGCCGCCCCGGCGGATCGCACCCCCGCCTGCGCCGGTCGACCGGCCGAGGCGCCCCGCGAGTTGCGGGGCATGTGGATCACGACGGTCAACAACATCGACTGGCCGAGCCGGCGGGGGTTGTCGGCCGAGGCGGCGCGGGCGGAGTTCCGGGGCTGGCTGGACCTGGCGGTGCGGCACCACCACAACGCGGTCTTCGTGCACGTGCGCCCGAGCGGGGACGCGCTCTGGCCGTCGGCGTACGCGCCGTGGTCGGAGTGGCTGACCGGGCGCCGCGACGGCCGCGACCCGGGCTGGGACCCGATGGAGTTCATGGTCGCCGAGGCGCACGCCCGCAACCTGGAGTTCCACGCCTGGTTCAACCCGTACCGGGGCGGGCAGCCGGCCACGGTGGGCGGGCCCGGCCCGAGGCTGGACCGGCTCGCGCCGACGCACCCGCTGCGGCGGCACCGCGACTGGGTGGTGACCTATCCCAGCGCCGACCGGCCCGGCAGCCGCCTCTACTTCAACCCCGGCATCCCCGAGGCGCGCACGTTCGTCGAGGACTCGATGCTGGAGGCGGTCCAGCGGTACGACGTCGACGGGGTGCACTTCGACGACTTCTTCTACCCGTACCCGGAGGCCGGGCAGGACTTCCCGGACGACGCGACGTTCGCCCGGTACGGCCAGGGGTCCGCCGACAAGCACGCCTGGCGCCGGGACAACGTGAACACGCTGGTCCGCGAGATGAGCGAACGGATCAAGGCGATCAAGCCCTGGGTCAAGTTCGGGATCAGCCCGTTCGGCATCTGGCGCAACGAGCGCACCGACCCGGCCGGCTCGGCGACCGCGGGATTGCAGAGCTACGACGACATCTACGCCGACACCCGACTCTGGGTACGGCGGCAGTGGCTGGACTACGTCGTGCCGCAGCTCTACTGGCACATCGGGTTCGGCAAGGCCGACTACGCCAAGCTGCTGCCGTGGTGGGCGGCCACGGTGCGGGGCACCCGGGTGCAGCTCTACATCGGCCAGGCCGACTACCGGGTGGGCGAGCGCGGTGCCTGGCGCGACCCGGCCGAACTGGACCGTCAGCTCACCCTCAACCGCCGGCACGGCGCGAGCGGAAGCGTGCACTTCAGCGCCAGGCAGGTACGCGCCGACAAGCTCGGCGCGGTCAGCCGGTACCGCGCGGCCCACTATGCCGGGCCGGCGCTGGCGCCCGCGATGGCGCAGCTACCGGCGACGCCGCCGGCCGCCCCCACGGTCACCGACGCGCGGCGTGCGGGCGTTGGCGGGGTGACGCTGACCTGGCGCGGGGACGGCGCCGCGAGCTTCGCCGTCTACCGCGTCGACGGCGACACGGCGCGGCTCGTGGGCACCGCCCGGGGCACCGGCTGGGTCGACCGCACCGCCCCGGCCGACCGTCCGCTGTCCTACTGCGTCTCTGGCCTGGACCGCAGCGGCAACGAGGGCCGCCTGAGCGCGCCGGTGGCCGTCGCGGCGCCGTAGGAGGGGGGTTGCGGGAACGCGCGGTGGCGCCGGTTACCCTGCGGCGGTGGTGGTCGGCGAGGACGGGGAGCGGCTGGCGGCGTCGCTGGCGGAGCAGCTCGACGCGGTCGCCTTCACCGACCTGACCACGGACCAGGTCACCGCCCGGCTTATCGACGCGGTGGTCGGCTGGGCGGGGGAGCAGGGCTGGCGGGTCTACCGGCGGGCGTCCAGCGTGTTGCCGCTGCCGCCGCCGATGTCCGCGCAGCAGTCGGTGCTCGACGTGGCCTGTGCCCGCCCGCACGGACCGCCGGTCGTCGTCGAGGTCGATCACGGTACGCGCCGCCGCACCTGGGAGAAGCTGCTCGCCGAGGCCGACGCGGGGCGGATCCCGCTCTGGGTGCGCTGGGGTGCCGGCCGGTTCACCGCGCCGCCTGCGCCGATCCTGATGGTGACCTGCGAGGTGAGCGGGCGGCCGGATCCGACCGGCCGGGGCCGGGTGCACAGTCGTTCGCCGCGAGCCGACAAGCTGCCGCCGGCGCATTCGGCCGTGCGGGTGGCGACGGTGGACGCCGTCGAGTTGCCGCTGCCGCCGCCCGGGTCGCCCGGCACCGGGGCCTGAGCCGCACGGCAACGGCCGCCGCACGCCTCGCAAGGGACCGCCCCGGCGCGTGGGTGCCGGCGGGCGGTCGGCGGTGGGACGCCCGGCAGGGGCACCACAGCGTGGCCGAGCCGTGCCAGACTGCGATCATGGACGAGACGCCGAGCTTCCTCCGCCCCTTCGTGCTGACGCCGACGGCACGTCAGCCCGAGCGGGAGGCGAATCTCGACTGGTACGTGCCGGAGGGCGGCGGTCCGCACCCCGCCGTGCTCGTCGTCCACGGTGGACCGCTGCCACCCGGCCCGCACCCGGGTCCCCGCGACTGGCCGGTCTTCCGCGGCTACGGCTGCCTTCTCGCCGACCTCGGTCTCCTGACCGTCACCGTCGAGCACCGGATGCGCGTCGTCGTCGGTCCGCAGGGCCCCGTCACCGACTGCCCGACCGCCGCCCTCGACGTCGCCTCGGCCGTGGAGCGGCTCCGCGCCGACCCGCGCGTCGACGGCGGCCGGATCGCCCTGTGGTTCTTCTCCGGCGGGGGACTGCTGAGCACGGACTGGCTGCGGGACCGGCCTTCCTGGCTGCGGGCGGTGGCACTGACGTACCCCGTCCTCGCGCCGCTGCCGGGTTGGGGCGTCGACCCGCGCTTCGCGCCGGGCGCGGCGATCGGCGAGCCGGGTGGGCCCGTACCGCCGCTGCTGATCACCCGGGTCGGCCGGGAGGGGGAGGAGATGGCCGAGACGGTCGCGGCGTTCCTCGACGCGGCGGGCGACGCCGGCGTACGGGTGGAGGTGATCGACGTACCGGGCGGGCAGCACGGGTTCGACATGCTGGACCACACCGACGAGTCCCGGCGGGCGGTCGAGCAGGCGGCCGACTGGATCTCGCAGCGACTGGCCCCGTGACGGGGTAGGGGCCGGCGCCCGGATCGAGCTGGGTCCGGGTACTCAGCGTCGACCGGTGCGACAGCTCAGGCGTCCTCGGTCGGCGGCGCCGAGGATTCTGACATGGCCGAGACGCTGCATCGATACGCTGATCCGTCCTTTCTCACGGCACCACGTCTGACGGCCGGCGAGCGCTGGCGACGGGTACGTCTGACGATCTCCGGTCGGTTGATCGGGGCGGCGGTGCGGCTCGCCGGCAGCCATCCCGCCTCGTGGCGGTGGTCGGCCCGGCGGCACCACCGGGCACTGGACGTGCTCGCGGCGGCGAACGCGCGCGCCGGTTGCGCGCTCGCCGCGCTGGACGTCCCGGCGTACCGCGCCTTCCTGCGCGCCCGGCCGGCCGGGGCCCGCCGCCGGCTGCGGGACTTCCCGGAGACCGACAAGGTGAGCTACGTCGTCCCCTTCGACGCCGCCCGGCGCTGCCGGGGCGGACGACTGCCGGAGCGGGGCGTGGTGGTCGACGAGTCGGCCGGCTCGTCGGGCCGGCCCTTCAACTGGCCCCGGGGCGAGCGCGAGCTGCGCGCGGTGCACCGCGACATCGTCGGCTACACCAGCCTGGTCTTCCCCATGCGTCGCCCCTTCGTCATCAACGCCTACTCGATGGGCGCGTGGGCGACCGGGACGACGACCGGCGCCGCGATGGCCCGGATCGCGGTGGTCAAGAACACCGGCCCGGACCTCGGCAAGATCGTCGACACCCTTCGCGAGTTCGGCCCGGACTTCGACTACCTGGTGACCGCGTACCCGCCGTTCCTCAAGCACCTGCGCGACCGGCTCGACGCCGAGGGCTTCGACTGGTCGCGCCACCGCATCTTCGCCAGCTGCGGGGGAGAGGCGATGACGGAGGCGCTGCGCGCCTATCTGGAGGAGCGGTTCCTGCGGGTCCGGTCCGCGTACGGCGCCTCGGACCTGACCATCGGCATCGGCGCGGAGACCCGGTTCACCGTGTGGCTGCGGCGACGCCTGCGTGACGACCCCGAGCTGCGGGCGGCGCTGCTCGGCGCCGACGAGCAGCGGTTGCCGATGGCGTTCCAGTACAACCCGCTGGCCACCTACCTGGAGACCAACGAGCGCCGGGAACTGCTCTGCACGATCACCGGTCCCGACGTCCTGCAGCCACGGCTGCGGTACAACGTCGGCGACGAGGCGCTGCTCGTCGGGTATCGACGGATCCTCGACCTGGTCCGCGGCGACCCGCGGCGCTGGGCCGACTGCCGCGCGGCGCTGGCCAGCGAGCGGATGACCCTGCCGGTGCTGCTGCTGTTCGGCCGGCGCGACTCGACGGTGTCGTACCTGGGCGCCAACCTCTATCCGCAGGACGTGGAGTACGGCCTCTACGCCGACAACCCGTACGCGGCCGAGATCAGCCGGTTCTGCCTGTCGCTGGCCGAGGACGCCGCGCTGGAGACCCGGCCCGTGGTCCACCTGGAACTGCGCCGCCCGCTGTCCGGGTCGGACCGCGAGGCTCTCGCCGCCGCCTGCCGCAGCGGGGTACGCCGGCACCTGGCGGCCGTCTCCCGCGACTTCGCGCAGTCGCTGACCGAGGACCCGACCGCCGGTGACCTCCGCATCGAACTGCACGAACCGGGCGCCGGCCCGTTCGCCGGACAGCAGAAGCTCAAGAACGTCTACCTGAAGGGCTGAGCGATGCGTACCCGTGACTTCTCCCGCGCCCCCGCGCGGGCCCAGGCCGGCGCCATGTTCTTCGGCGCCACGCGTTACCGCGGCCCGCTGGCGATCCTGCGGCTCTTCCCGGCCTGGCGCCGGATGGTCCGCGACATGCGTCGCATGTCCGGATACCGCTGGCACCGGGTGTACTGGGAGTTCCCGTTCACCCTCGGCACCGTCGCGTTCTTCACCGACCGCGAGGCACTGATGCGCTTCGCCCGCTCCCGCCACCACCGCAAGCTGATGGTCTGGCTCACCGACGGCGACCGCAACGCCACCGCGGGCTTCATCCGGCTCTTCACCGCCGAACCCGACGGCTACTCCAACGGCCTGTGGCGGGCCGAGTCCACCGAGTTGGGGCACATCGAGACGTTCAGCCCGCTGGGCTCGGAGACGGTGGGACCGGCGGTGCGGCGATGACCGCCCCGGGCGGCCTGGAGCGGGTCGTCGACAGGCGCGGCCTGCGCGAGTTCCTGGCGCTCACCGACCGGGTGTACGCCGGCGAGCCGCGCTTCGTGCCGCCGTCGCGCCAGCAGGTGCGGCGGTGGTGGCGCGACGGCGTGCCGATGTACGTGCTGCGCGACGGCGGAACCGGTGCGGTCGTCGGGCGCACCACGCTGCACACCGACGCCGCCCTCGACGCCAAGCTCGGCCGCCGGTGTCAGCTCTTCGGGCTCACCGAGTTCACCGAGGCGGCGGCGCGACCGCTGTTCGAGGCGATCGTCGCCGCCGCCCGCGCCGCAGGCGACCGGGACGCGCTCTTCGGGCCGGTGGCGTTGCTGCCCAACCAGGCGGGCGGCGTCATCACCTCCGGGTACGCCGACCGGGGCTTCATCGACAGCGCCTGGAACCCGCCCCGGTACGTGACCGCCTACGAGTCGTACGGGTTCCGCCGGCGGTTCGAGTCGGACACCTGGATCTGCCCGGTCTCCGGCGCCGCCGACGCCCCGTGCGGTGCCGACCAGCCCGGCACCGACCAGCCCGGCACCGACGCCGACGGCGCGGAGCTGCGGGTGCACCGGGGCGACGTCCGGCGGCTCGCCGAGCAGCTCGAACTGCTGCGCGGGATGCTCAACGCGTCCTTCGCCCAGCTCGGCTACTACACCGAGATCTCCGCCGCGCAACTGCGCCGGCAGACCGACGGGCTCGCGTACCTGCTGGACGAGTCGCTGCTGCTCTACCTGACCAGGGCCGGGCAACCGGTGGCGTTCGTGCTCTGCGTGCCGGACATCAGCGAGTTCGTCGTCCGCGTCAGGGGCGACCTCAACCTGTTCCACCAGCTCCGGCTGCTGGCGGTCCGCCGCCGGTACCGGCGGGAGGCGGTGCTGATCGTCAAGGGCGTGCTGCCCGAGTACCAGGGGCGCGGATACCAGCGGCTGCTCTCCGGCGCGCTGCGCCGCAACCTGCACGCCGGCGGGTACACCACGCTGCGCAGCACCTACGTCGGCCGGGACAACCCGGCCTCGGCCGCGCAGTACCGGGCGTCGGGCGGCCGGCCGCTGCACGGGTACACCTTCTACGAGAGGGCGCTGTAGACATGGACCTCGCGGCGTTCCGCGCCCTGGCGCCGCTCTGCTGGCGGGCGCCGAGCGCGCACAACACCCAGCCGTGGCGCCTCGACCACCAGCCCGATGCGGTCCGGGTGGGCTGGGAGCCGGCGCACACCCTGCCGGCGGCCGATCCGTCCGGCCGGGACCTGCGGCTGTCCCTGGGCGCCTTCGTCGAGACCTGCCTGGTCGTCGCCGCCGACGCCGGGCTCCGGCTGCGCTTCGTCGCCGACCACTGTGCCGCCGACCGCCGGGCGGGCTGGCTGCGGGCGTCCCCGCACCGCTACGACACCCCGTTCGACGCGGCGCAGGTGCTCACCCGCCGCACCCACCGGGGCCGGTTCTCAGCCGGCCCGGACGCCGAGGTGCTGGCCGCCGCCGACGCCGTCGCGCGGGCGTCGGGCGGGACGGTCCGGGCCGTACCGGACGCCGGCCGGCTGGCCCGCCTGCTGAGGGTCGCCGACCGGCAGACGTACGCGGATCCCGCCGTGGTCGCCGAGCTGCGGTCGTGGCTGCGGCTCACGCCGGCGCACCCGGACTACCACGCCGACGGGCTCACCGACCGGTGCCTGGGTCTGTCCGGGCGCGAGGCGACCGCGTTGCGGGCGGCGCTGGCGGCGTACCCGGTCCTGCGCCCGCTGGGCCTGCCCCGGCTCCTCGCGGCGGCGTCCGGCAACCCGCTCGCACGCGGTGGCGCTGTGATCGTCCTGATCGGACCGCCCGGGACGGACGACGCGACACATGTCGAATTCGGTCGGGTGCTCGCGCGCGTGTGGCTGACCCTGCACGCGGCCGGGCTGGCGGCGCACCCGCTGAGCCAGCTGATCGACACGGCCGCGACCCGAGACGCCCTCGGCTCGCTGCTGGGCGTGGCGCCGGAGCGCCTGCTGCACGTGGCCCGGGTCGGCCGGCCGGTGGGCCCGGCGGCACCCTCGGCGCGCCGGCTCGGCGGCTCCGGGCAGGGCTTCCGTTGACCCCCGGCGATGGTGGCGGCACGTGCGGAGCGGGGCCCCCGGCGTGCGGGTGGCACGTGCCAGGGTCACGACGCCTGGCTGGTCGCGGGCCGCTGGAGCGCCGGCGGGCGGGCCACCGGCTCCGAGCCGGCGCGGCGGATCGGGGTGAACAGCCCGCCGACCGCGACCAGGAGACACCCCGCTCCGGCGACGACAGTGACCGCGGTGACGCCGTAACGGCCCGCCGCCCAGGTCAGCACGGCGGCGCCGGCCGGCCCGAGCGCGTAGTGCGTGCTCCAGAACGCCGAGGTGACCCGCCCGAGCAGGTGGTCCGGCGTGATCTCCTGGCGCAGCGACATCGAGCAGATCCCGCCCACGCTGACGCCGCACAGGTACACCGCGGTCAGCACGGTGACGCCCCGTACGCTCCCGACGACGCCGATGCCCACGATGGCGAGACCGCACATCGCGTGCGCGCCGATCCAGGTGATGCCGAAGCCACGCCTGCGGCGCAGCGGCGCCACCAGCAGCGCCCCGACGACCGTGCCAAGGGCCGCCAACCCCAGCACCGTGCCGACCGTGCCGTCGGAGCCGCCGAGGTCGTGCTTGACGTGGTAGACGAGGACGTCGGTGAAGCCGTACGTCAGGAAGATGAAGACCGACAGCAGGACGGTCAGCGAGCGGAGCACGGGCTGCCGCCAGAGGAACCGCGCACCGGCGAGGAACTCGGCCAGCCGGCCCTCGCGCGCCGCCGTGCCGCCGGCCGTCGCACCCTCGTCGGACCGCCGCAGCCGCACCAGCCAGAGGCCGAAGGCAGACAGGGCGAAGCTGGCCGCGTTGATGGCGATGGCCGCCGTGGGACCGAAGCGGGCCGACACCACGCCGGCGAGCAGCGGCCCGAGCACGGCCGCTGCCGCGAACGTCGCCTGTAGGCGACCGTTGGCCTCGGTGATCCTGGGTCGGTCGACGAGGTTGCGCACCGCCGTCACCGCGGCGACCTGGAACACCATGCCCGCGGCCTCGCAGATCGGCAGCACGACGAAGAGCAGCCAGACCTGCGGACCACCGAGCCAGGCCAGGGGGATGAGGCCGTAGAGCACCAGCCGGGCCAGGTCGGCGGTGATCATCAGTTTGCGTCTGTCGTACCGGTCGACCAGGACGCCGCCGAAGATCCCCGCGCCGACGGACGCGGCGCCGGCCGCGGCCGTGAGCAGGCCCATCTGGGCGACCGACCCGGTCGCGTGGAGCACGAGCAGCGGCACCGCGATGTAGGCGAACGAGTCGCCGGCGGCGGAGAGCGACTGCGCAGCCCAGTAGGCGCCGAAGTTGCGATCGCGCCACAGGGGACGCCGAACCGGATCGGTGCGTCGGTTCATACCGGCGAGGGTAATCCGATCCATCCTGCGGGCGTTGTCCCTGGCGAGCCAGACGGGCGTCGGCCGGGAATCAGGGTGAGGCCGGCCGTGGCCGCGCCGTATGATCCTTCCCGCGGTGGGCGGCTCCCCGCGGTGCTTCCTTCTCACCCTGTCCTGGCAACTAGCGTCGCGACTCTCCGCCCACCGCTCCGCACGGGGAGGGCGCGAGCATGGATCCGCTGGCGGTGGTGCTGCTGCGACGCGCCGGCCGGGTCGCGGTGGTGGGCACGGGCGCCGCCCCTGCGGACGGTGTCGCCTGGGTGGCCGCGCTCGAGGCCGACCTGGCCGGTCGTGGCTGGCTGCTCCGGGCGGACCTGCGCACGGCGGCGGCCCGGCTGCCGGCGGCGGTGCGGGTCCGGTGGGCCGACTGGCTGCTGGCGACCATCGACGAGCTGGCCGGCGCGGACCGCCCGATGCTGCCGTTCTACCGTTCGTTCCCCGACACCCCGCGCGACGTCGAGGCGGTCTACGTACGGCGGCTGCTGACCCACCTGTTCGGCGTGCCCGGCGCGCCCTGCGTGCTGTGCGGCCGCGAGGAGGGTGGCGCGCCGCTGGACCCGTGCGGCCATCCCGTCTGCCCGGCGTGCTTCCCGCCGGAGCAGGTCACCGCCTGCCCGATCTGCGGCCGCCGGCTGGCGGCGGGCGACACCTACCTTCCCGTCGTCGCGCCCGCGCCCCCGGTGCGCCGCCCGCCGCGGCGAGCCGGTGCGTCGGCCGGGGACGCCGGCGAGCACCCCGTCCCGGCCGCGCCGCCGCTGCCGATGCGCCTCGCCGGGCTCGAGGCCGACCCGGTCGGCGCCGCGGTCCGGCTCCGGGACGAGCTGGTCGCCCGGCCCGCCGCGCTGAGCGAGTCCGACCGGGCCGACCTCGGGGTGCTCGTGGACGCCACCGCGCCGGGCCGCCTCGACTGGTTGCCCGAGGTGGTGCCCGCGCGGGAGACCCTCGCGCTGGTCGTCGCCCGGGCGCTGCACGCCGCGACGGGCACCCCCGGCCACCGCGACGTGGTCGCCGCTGCCCGGCGGCGGTGGTCGACCGCGACGGACGTGGCGCGGACCCTGTGGGCGTACTCCGGTGGGGACCCGGGGCTGGTCCTGCCGCGGCGCGACGACGAGTCCGCGGCTCCGGGCGTGGCCTGGCGTCCGGTCCACGAGCCCGCCGTCGTCGTGCCGGTCACTCGGGTGCGGGCCCTGCCCCGGCCGCTGCGGCGCGCGGCTCTCGCGCACCTCGACGCCTGCGGCGCCGCGGGCGCGGCCGAGGATCTGCGGCGGCACCCGACCGTCTGGAAGCGCCTCGGCGAGCGGCTGCACCCGTACGAGAACGTGGCCGCGCACCCGGCGGCGGCCGTCGCCTTCGCCGCGCTGCGCGGCACCCGCGCGGCCCGCGCCGGTGTCCTCGGCGCGGCCATCGTGGCGGCCTGCGCCCGCGAGCCCCGGCGGCTCGTGCCGACCGGGCACCCCGACGGCACGGTCACGGTCCGCGTGCGGACCCACGCGTCCCTGGTGGAGGAGGCCCTGACCGGCGACGACGCGGCGGAGGCCGCCCGCCTGCTCACCGAACGTCCGGGCGAGCTGTGGCGCCGGCTCGACCACCTGCTGCGGGTCGCCGGCGACGATCCGGCGGCGCACGCGGCCGTCGAGGCAGCCATGCGCCGGACCGTGGCCCGGGTGGCACCCGGCGTGCTCGCCGCGGCGGCGGCTCAACTGACCGGCCGCGACCGGACGGTACGGGCGACGGCCGCCGAACTGGCGGCGACCGCGCGGGCGCGGGCGGCGGCGCGGGCCCGCCGCTCCGAGCAGGCCGGTGCCGCCCCGGCGCTCACCGTCGGCCTGGGCGACGTTCTGCGCGCCGTCGCGCGGGGCGTGCGCGGCGCCGGCCCCGCCTTCCTGCGGGGGGCGCTCCGGCCGGCCGGCGGGGCGGCCCCTCCCGCTGAGGCGCCGCCCGCAGGCGGCACCGTGGAGGAGTCCGGCACAGTGGAGGAGTCCGGGATCGTCGGTGGCCGTCCCGGTCCCGGTATGCCCCGGCGGGTGTTCCATCCCCGCGGCAGCGTCGTGACCACCTGGACCGAGCCTGAGCGTCGCCCGCCGGTGCCCGCGCCGGCGATCACCGCGGTACGCGGACTGGTCGACGCCGAGTTGACCGCCCGCGCCGCCCGGCTCGGCCGGTTCGACGTGGCCGTCCTCGACGCCGCCCTGGCCGAGGTGCCCGCGCCGACGCGGGAGCGGGCCGCCTCGGCGCAGCTGGCGGGGTGGCCCCGGGGCAGTGTGCGGGCGCTGCCCGGCGCGCAGGTGTTGCGGTTCTTCCTGCACTGGGAGGACCCGGGCGCCACGCGGGTCGACCTCGACCTGTCCTGCGTGTTCTTCGACCGGGACTGGCAGCGGGTGGGCCACTGCGACTTCACCCGGTTGCGTTTCGCCGGCGACGGCGCGATCCACTCCGGCGACCTCACCTCCGCCCCGGCTCCGCTCGGAGCCACCGAGTTCCTCGACCTCCACCTGGCCCGTCTCGCCGAGCGCGGCGTGCACTACGCGGTGCCGACCGTCCTCAGCTACAACGCCGTGCCGTTCGAGGCCCTCACGGAGGCGCTCGCCGGCGTCATGCTGCCCCTCCCCAGGGGTGAGCAGTTCGACGGGGCCCGGGTCGCGCAGCGGTTCGACCTGCGCGGCAACGCCCGGATGCTGCTGCCGATGGTCGTGGACCTGCGTTCCCGGCGGTTGCTCTGGACCGACCTGACCCTGACCGGCCGTGGCTACGGCCACAGCGTCGACCGCCACGGTGACCAGCTGGCCCGGGCGGCCGCCGACCAGTGGGAGCACTTCCTGGGCGGCCACCACGCCACGGTCCTCGACCTGCTGGCGTGGCACGCGGTCGGGCGCGCCGACCGGATCCTGGTCGGCCACGCGGACCGCACCTACACCGAGGTGCCGGCCGACGTGGCCGCCGTCCGCGTGGCCGCGTCGATGGACACCGGCGGGATCCGCGTACCGCCCGACCTGGCCGGCCGCACGGTCCTGGCCGGCGTCGCCGACCCCGACGCCCTCGACCGCCTGGCCCCCGCGCCCGCCCCGGTCGCGCCGGGCTCGACGGTGGTGACGGTGACCGGCACGCCCGGTCACCCGTGGACGGTGCTGCGCGCCGGCGACGTGCTGGCCGGGCTGGGCACCGGCTGAGGCGACCGATCCGTGCGGTGCGTGGGGCGGGTATGTAGGCTCGCTTCGATCTTCGCGGGAGGCCAGTCAGTGATCGAACTTCACGTCGAGCCGGAGTTGCTGGAGAAGGCGTCGCGGGTGTGCGACGACCTGCGGGACGACCTGCGGCGCGGTGTGTCCGACGTCGGAGACGAGACGCGGGCCGCGGTTGCCGGTCTGCCCGGCTGGCAGACCCGGGCGGCGCTGGAGCAGCTGCGCTGGTCGTGGTCGGACGACCTGGCCGGGTTGGACCGCCATCTGTCCCAGGTCGGCGACGCTCTGCAGGGCTGCGCGATGGACTACCGCTACAGCGACGAGGCCAGCGCCGCCCGCTTCGACATCCCCGAGCGGTGACCGCGCGGTGGTGACGTACGCGGACCTGCGCGAGGCGCGCGTCGCCCCGCTGCGGGACGCCGCGCAGGCCTGGACGGACCTGTCGCGGGCCTGCGCGGAGCTGGAGGCGCGGTGCGGCGCCGAGCTGACCCGGCCGCTGCGCGGCTCGGGCTGGCAGGGCTCGGCGGCCAGCGCGGCGTTGGCCCGGATGGACGAGCTCGATGACGAGTTCGAGGTGGCGAGCCTGCAGACCCGGACCGCCGCGAGCGTGTTGCGGGAAGCGGCGGAGGAGTTCGGCGACCTGCAGCGGCGGTTGGAGTCGGCCGTCGGCGCCGCCCGATCCCTCGGACTGAGCGTGGACGAGGCCGGGCGGGTGTCCGCGCCGGCGATGGCGGCAGGGGACAGGCACGACCCGGACGCGGAGACGCTCCACCGTCGACATGTCCGGAACGCCGCGATCCACACCGACCTGATCACGCGGATCGTCGCCGAGGCCACCGAGGCCGACAGCCGGATCGCCCGCGCCCTGACCCAGTTGAAGGCCGGCGCTCCGGGGCAGTTCGCCTGGGAGTACGACAGGGCCAACGACGGCGCACTGGCCGCCGCCGCGGCGCTCGAGCTGAGCGAGGAGAGCATCCCCGCGCCGGGCAGCAGCCCCGCCGACGTGCACGCCTGGTGGAGCGGCCTGTCCGACGACGAGCGGCAGGTCTACCTCACCGCCTACCCGGAGCGGATAGGCGCACTCGACGGGCTGCCCGCCACGGACCGCGACGCGGCGAACCAACTGGCGCTGCGTACGTTCGTCGGTGACGACGCGGGCCGGCACCGCGACCGGGACGACCCGCGGCACGCCGCCGCGCTCATGCTGCTGGACAAGCTGGAAGGCGCGGAGAACGCGGCGCCGCACGAACGGCTCTACCTGCTGTCGTTCGATCCGGCGGGTGACGGGAAGGCGGCGGTCGCGATCGGCAACCCGGACACCGCCGCCCACACCGCGGTCCTCGTGCCCGGGGTCGGCACCGAACTCGACGACATCCGTGGCCTGATCGGTCGGGCCGACGACCTGCGGGAGGCCTCGGTCGAGCTTGCTCCCGCCGGCAGCGACGTATCCGTCGTGGCCTGGCTCGGCTACGACACCCCGTCGCTCGACCTCGACATCGTCAGCGCCGTGTTCGGCGCCAAGTCCGAGGCCGGCGCCCGCGCGCTCGACGGCTTCGTCGACGGGCTCCGCGCCTCCCACGACGACGGTCCCTCCCACCTCACCGCCATCGGCCACAGCTACGGCTCGACCGTCCTCGGCGAGGCCGCCAGCAACGGCGACGGCCTCGCCGTCGACGACATGATCGCCGTCGGCAGTCCCGGCATGCGCGTCGAGACCGCCAGCGAGTTCAACATCGACCCGAGACACGTGTGGGCGGGCGCCGCGGCCGACGACACCGTCGTCGCGCGACCGGAGGAGACGATCGGCTGGCTCGACAACGTGCCCGTCGTCGGGGAGTGGGCGGTCGACGGCCTCGTCGGCATCCACGGCCCCGCCCCGCACGACCCGGAGTTCGGCGGCAACGTCCTGCACGTCGACACGTCCGGCCACAGCGGATACTGGGCGCAGAACAGTCAGATGCTGCGCTCCCAGGCGGCCGTCATCGTCGGCGACTACGAGGCCGCCGCACTCGACCACGGAAGAGCGCCATGACCCCGCCGCACCGCACGCCCTGGTGGCGGGCGGTGGCGCTGGCGGCCGTGCTGGTGCCGTCCACCGCCTGCGCCGGCGGTGACTCCGGCTCCTCCTCAGGAAGGAACGAACCGTTGCAGACCAAGGCAGCCGCCGAGGTGAGCACCCTGGCCGAGGCTCGCGCCCGGGCCGTCGCCACCACCGCCGGCGTCACGCTCGACGCCTGGCGGACCAACACCTCGCCCTGCCAGGGCCAGCGGGGCGAGATCGCCGACGACGGACGGTGGACGTTGAGCGGCTTCGCCGGACTTGCGGTCCCGCCCGCCGACCAGATCGCCACGCTGCGGCGCATCCGGGACATGTGGCGGCAGCAGGGCTACGAGATCACCGAGGACCGCACCTTCGCCGACGGTACCCGGGGTGCCGTGTCGATGCGTGACCCCGGCACCGGGATCACGATCAGCCTCACGACCACCGCGAGCCGGGACCGCGTCGCCCTGATCCTGGCCAGTGGCTGCTACCGGCCCGCAGCCGGGGAGGACCCGGCCAACGCCTAGCTCACCGGTTGGTCAGCCGTCCCCACGGGTCGCGGGGGCGGGCCGACCGCCCCTGCGCGGCGCGAGCGAACGCCCGGACGGGTCCGGTCTCGGCGCGGGCGCGCCGGACGGGGTGGCCGGGCATCATCGACCCCGAGGTCGGCGAAGCCGCTGATGCTGCCGCTCGGTCGCCATCACGTGACGACCCACCCGCCGGGCCCCCGTTCGTCGCGTGTATTAGGCGAGGCTAACCTGGCCGTTGATCGCTGGGAGGGCGCAGCTCGTGCACACATCCACGTTCGTCCAGGTCGTCGCCGACACCAGGCGGGCCCTGACACCCACCTGGGCCGACGCCCCCGACCAGCACGCCGGGGCCTGACGCTCATGGCAGTCGACGAGCTCAGCGGTACGACGGTGCTGCGCCGCGCCCTGCGCCGCCAGCGCGGCCGCGTGGTGGCCGGCACCGCACTGCTCTGCACCCACCAGGCCACCGAGGCCCTCGTCCCGGTCGCGATCGGCGTGATCATCGACCGCGCGGTCGCCACCGGGGACGTACGGGCGCTGCTGCTCTCCCTCGCCGGTCTCGCCGCGCTCTTCACCGTCCTCGCCTTCGCCTACCGCACCGGCGCCCGCCTGGGGTACGCCGCCCTGGAGCAGGAAGCCCACCTCCTGCGCGTCGAGATCGCCCGCAGCGCCCTCGACCCGCGCGGCAACCGCTCCGGCATGCGCGACGGCGAGCTGCTGTCCGTCACCGCCTCCGACGCCGAGTTGACCGCGCTCGTCGTACGGGTCGCGGGGCTCTGCGCCGCCGCGCTCACCGCCATCGTGGTCGCGGCCGTCGCGCTGCTCGTCGTCGACGTCCCGCTCGGGCTGGGCGTGCTCGTCGGCGTGCCGCTTGTGGTCGTCGCCCTGCAACGGATGGCGCCGCTGCTCAGCCGGCGCAGCGCCGCACAGCAGGAGGCCCTCGCCGCCACGACCTCGCTCGCCGTCGACCTCGTCACCGGCCTGCGCGTGCTGCGCGGCATCGGCGCGCAGGACCACGCCGCCCGCCGGTACGCGGCCGCCAGCCGCCACGCCCTCGACGTCACCCTGCGGGCCGCCACCACCAAGGGTCTGCACCTCGGGCTCACCACCACAGTCAACGGCCTCTTCCTCGCGGCGGTCGCCGGGGTCGCCGGCTGGCTCGCGATCCAGGGCCGGCTCACCGTCGGTGAACTCGTCGCCGTCGTCGGGCTGGCCCAGTTCGTCGCCGAGCCCGTGCAGACGCTGGGCTGGTCCGTGCAACTGTTCGCCATGGCCCGCGCCAGCGCCGGGCGGGTCGCCCGGGTCCTCGGCGCCGAGCCGCTCACCTGGCCGGGTACCGCCGGACCACCCGCCCCGGCCGCGGCGCGGCTCACCCTCGACGCGGTCGGGTACGCCGGACTCGACGGGCTGTGCCTGCGGGTCGGCGCCGGTGAGGTCCTGGGTGTGCTCGCCCACGACCCGAGCGAGGCCGAGGCGCTGGTGACGCTGCTGTCCGGCCGCGTGCTCCGGGAGGACTACCGGGGCACGCTGTACGTCGACGGCGTGCCCGCCGAGGACCTGCACGTCGACGCCGTGCGCGGCATCCTCCTGGTCGAGCAGCACGACGTGGCGTTGTTCGAGGGGACGCTGCGCGCCAACCTCGCCGCCGGCGCCGACGCCGACGAGGCGGTCCTGCGCGCCGCCGTACGCGCCGCGGCGGCCGAGGACGTGCTCGCCGCGCACCCGCACGGCCTCGACCGGCTGCTCACCGAGCGGGGCGCCAACCTCTCCGGCGGGCAGCGGCAGCGGATCGGGCTGGCCAGGGCGCTCGTCGCCGACCCGCCGGTGCTGGTGCTGCACAACCCCACCACGGCGGTCGACGCGGTGACCGAGGCGCTGCTCGCCGAGGGGCTGACCTCGGCCCGCGCGGCGGCGGCCCGCGGCACGGTGCTGATCACCAACAGCCCGGTCCTGCTGCGCAGCACGCACCGGGTGGTCGTGATCGACCGCGGGCGGGTCGCCGCCGAGGGACCGCACGAGCACCTGCTTGCCAGCGACGCCCGCTACCGGGAGGAGGTCCTGCGATGACCGACGAGCCGAGCACGCCCGACGTGCGGACCAGGCGGCTGCTGCCCACGGCCACCGCGCGGCAGACCTGGGCCGCCCTCCGGGTCGAGTTCGCCCGGCTGCCCGGGCTCAGCGCCGCCGCCGGCACGTTGCTGGTCGCCGCGGCGGCGACCGGGCTGGTCGCCCCCTGGGTGCTCGGCCGCCTCGTCGACGACGTCATCGCCGGGTCCGACACGCCCCGCGTCGTGGCCTGGGCGGGGGTGATCGCGGGCGCCGCGGTGCTCGCCGGCGTCCTCACCGCGGTCGGCGCCGCGCTCACGGCCCGCCTCGGCGAGACCGTGCTGGCGCGGCTGCGGGAGCGGGTCCTCGACCGCGCCCTGCACCTGCCGTCGGCCACGCTGGAGCGCGCCGGCACCGGGGACCTGGTGGCCCGCGCCGGCGACGACGTGGCCGTGGTGACGAACGTGATCGCCACCAGCGGACCCGCCTTCCTCGGCGCGCTGCTGTCCATCGTGCTGACCGCGGCGGGGCTCTTCGCCCTCGACTGGCGGCTCGGCCTCGCCGGGCTGGCCGCCGCCCCCGCCTACGCGTTGGCGCTGTACTGGTACCTGAAGCGCTCCGTCCCGTACTACGCGCGCGAGCGGGTGGCGACCGGCGAGCGGGCACAGGCCATGGCGGGGGCGCTGCGCGGCGCGGCGACCGTGCGCGCGTACCGGATGGAGGACGCGCACGTCGGTCGGATCGCCGATCGCTCCGCCACGGCCCGCGACCTGTCGCTGGAGATCTTCAGCCTGCACACCCGGTTCGGGCTGCGGATCAACCGGTCCGAGTTCGTGGGGCTCGCCGCCGTACTGCTCGCCGGCTTCCTGCTGGTCCGCGACGACCTGGCCACCGTGGGGGCGGCGACGACCGCGGCCCTCTACTTCCACCGCCTGTTCAACCCGATCGGCCTGCTGCTGTTCCAGTCGGACTCCGTGCTCCAGGCCGGGGCGAGCCTCGCCCGGCTCGTCGGCGTCACCACCCTGCCCGACACCGCTGCGCCCGACGGCTCCGCGCCCGCCCGTGCGGAACGGCCCGGGACGGGCGCGCTCGGACCCGCGGCGCTGGAGGTGCTCGTCGACCGGCACTGCTACGACGACGGACCCGTCGTGCTGCGGGACGTCGCCCTCCGTCTCGCACCCGGGGAACGCGTCGCCCTCGTCGGCGCGAGCGGCGCGGGCAAGAGCACACTCGCCGGCATCGCCGCCGGAATCATCGCGCCCACCAGCGGCGCGGTCCGCCTGCGCGGCGTGCCGCTGACCGACCTGGACGAGCACCGCATCCGGCGCGAGATCGCGCTGATCAGCCAGGAGGTCCACGTCTTCGCCGGGACGCTCGGCGAGGACCTGCGCCTCGCCGACCCCGACGCGACCGACGCCGAGGTGGCCGCCGCCCTCGACCTCGTCGGCGTCACCGACTGGTTGCGCACGCTGCCGGACGGGCTCGACACGTGCGTGGGGGAGGGCGGGCGGCAGCTCACCGCCGCCCAGGCCCAGCAGCTCGCCCTGGCCCGCCTCGTCCTCGCCGACCCCGCCGTCGCGATCCTCGACGAGGCCACCGCGGAGGCCGGCAGCGCGGGCGCGCGTGACCTCGACCGCGCCGCCACGGCGGCCACCGAGGGCCGTACGACGCTGATCGTCGCCCACCGCCTCAGCCAGGCGGCCACCGCCGACCGTGTCGTCGTCATGGAGCACGGGCGCGTCGTCGAGCACGGTACGCACGAGCAGTTGCTGGCGGCCGGGGGCGGCTACGCCCGGCTGTGGCGTTCCTGGAGCACGCCCGACGTCGTGGTCCCGAAGGAGCGCGGGAGCGACGAGTTCGCCGCCGCGCATCCTCGACCGTCGGGCGTGTCGCCGGGTTAGGGCACGACGCGCCGTCACGCCGACTGCCGCGCCGGCCGGGCCCGCACCAGGCCCCGCGCCGCCGCAGCCGACGCCGCAGACCGCTGCCACCCGGGAACCGTCACGGCGCGTGAACGTCCCGTCAGAGCAGCCGTTTCAGGGCCTGGGTCAGTCCGACTCCCTTGGCGTGGGTGAGCAGCCGCCTGCCGGGTTCCCGGTCCCCCCATGTCTTGACGCCCTTGCCATGGGTGCCGTACTCGGAGTGCCGCTTCTCGAAGTCCATCGCCCGTACGTCGCCGTCACCGAGGTCGGCGATGGAGTGGCTGTGGGTGCCGAAGTAGGTCGAACGGTTGTTCTCGGTGCGCAGGTTCTCCTCCTCCCACAGCACGACCTTCTTCAGGCTCCCGTCGGGCAGCAAGACCACCCAGCTCTGCTCGTGGGTGGTCTCCTGATGCGTGGTGTTCCGGTGCCTCGTGTTGCGCTCGATGTGCTGGTTGCGCCTGTCGAGCACCCAGTGGGGGCCGACGACGTCGACCCGTTGGATGACCGCGACCCTTTCGGGCCTGTGCTGGACCTTCGTGAACATGTTGAACAAGCCGTGTCTGACCTCCACCCGCTTCGTCACGGTCTGGTACTCGGTCCTGGTGTAGGAGATGCCGCTCTCCGTCGGCTTGCGGGTCTCCCTGGCGACGCGCCTGGCGTAGGCGCGGATGCGGGCCCAGTCGAGGGTGCTGGCCTCGTACGCGGACTTGTCGGGCATGGGTCTCCTCTCAGAAGTGGGCGCCGCCGAGCGCGACGAGGCCACCCCACAGCCGGGGGGTCAGCCGTCGGTCGGGTTTCTCGGCGAGCCAGCCGAGTTTGGCGTCGCGCAGCGCCCGCACCGGGTCGGTGCCGTCGCCCATGTGCTTCCAGAACCGCTGCATGACCTGCGACGTGCTCTCGTCGTCGATCTCGTGGAGGCTGCCGACGACCGTGGTGGCGCCGCGGGCGAACAGGGCGAGCGGGAAACCCGCCAGCTCGACGCCACCGCGCAGCCGGACGCTGGAGTGGCAGGAGGCGAGCACACACAACTGGGGAAAGGACAGTGCCATGGCCTCGGCGGCGGTGAGCTCGGTCCCGTCGGGCAGGATCTTGCTCTGCCCCCACCCGTCGGTCACGTCGTCCGTACCGTGCACGGCCAGCGCGAGCATGCGGTACCCGGTGGTCTCGCCCGAGCCCAGCGTGCTCACCAGCACCGCACGGGAGGTCACTTCGAACAGCGGCGGCAGGTAGCTCTCCAGCGAGCGGAACTCCGGCTCGGTGTGGGTCAGTCTGTCCAGGTCGTAGACGGCGATGGACGGCTGCACCGCAGGCACCACGGCCCGCCTCAGCAGGTGCGTCATGGTGGTGAGCGAGGCGTGCACGCTGACGACCGCGGCGTCGACGAGCTGGCGGGAACCGTCGAGCGGCAAGACGTCGAAGGCGATGTCGAACAGCCCGGTCGGCACGATCATGAGGCGTACGGGGGCACTGCCGGCGGTCAGCCCCAGCAGCGGCTCCGGCAGCAGGATCCGGGTCAACCGTGCCAGGACCAACCAGTAGCCCGGCTGGTCGGGGGTCATCCGCGCCGGCGAGAACGGCAGCGGCACCGCGTCGGTGTGCTCGTGGACAATTCCGTCGCCGTCGCGCCAGGTGAGTCTCCGGTAGAGCACGCGCGGCGAAGTCCCGCCGCCCAGCGCGGACACCTCCGACGCCAGCAGTTGCAGCACCGCGCTCACGTCGTGCTGTGGGCAGAGTTCCAGGACGCTCCGGGCGTCGATGTCGGGCAGACCCCGTCCGTCGGCCAGGGCGCTCAGCACCCCGAGGATGCGGTCGGCCTGGCTGACCGAGCGGCGTCTCGTCTCCGCGATGGCGTCTGCGGTGCGGCTGAGCACCCGCGACTCGGACGCGGGCGGGATCTCGGTCTCGGGCAGCGCGGGCCGGGCCGCGTTGGCGGCGATGACCGACTCGGCGGCACGGCGTACCGCGTCGGTGACGGCCGGGCTGCGGGCCAGGTCGCTGATCAGGGCGCCGACGCGGTCGCGGCGTACCGCCTCCATGATCCTGTCCATCGCCGTCGCGTCACCCAGGCGCACGGCCAGGTCGGCGGCCTCCCGGAACAGCCCGCCGAACTGCTGGCCTAGCGCGGCCCGCTCGGCGAGGTCGGACACCCCGATGAACAGTTCGGCGACACACCGTACGGCCGCCAGGAGGCGCCGCAGCGTCGTGGCGGGCACCTCGTCGGGTTCCGTCCGGCCGCTGAGGCTGCACGCCAGCGCCGCGGTCCACCAGCTCCTGGCGGCCTTCTCCATGTCCACGACCACGCCGTCGAACTCCAGGTCGGCGCATGACGCCAAGGCAGCCGTCTCCGCGTCGGCGTAGGCCCGCGCCGTGCCCTCCGCGGTGTCGGCGTCCTCGGCGACCCGCCGGTGCCAGCACGTTAGGGCGTAGTTGAGCACGCCCCGGTGCCGGGGCGTCGCCCGCTCGGACAGCTCGGTGAGCCGGTCGAACACCCGGGTGTCGCCCGGAGCGCACCACTCGGCAGCGGCGACCGCCGCGTTGACCATGAGGCCCGCCCGCACCCCGGTCGCCCCCGCGGCCAGGGCGAGGTCGGCGGCGCGCAGTGGGTCGCCCGCGGTGGGGTGGCAGGCCAACAGCCGCGCCCGTGTGAACCGCACCGCCGCCAGTCCGTTGCGGCCGTCTCCGGAGTACGCCGATTCGGCCACGTCCAGCCACGCCGAGGCCAGCTCCCACCGCTCGACGCTCAGCTGTGACCGCGTCTTCCAGAGCTGGACCGCGCAGTCGTAGGCGGAGTTGCCCACCGCTATCCGGCGTGACCGCAGGCCACGGCGGCGCAACTCGGGCACCAGGGCGCCGACGGAGGCCGGCGTCGGCTCGCCCTCGAGCCCGACGCCCTGCAGGCTGACGACGAGCCGCGCCCGCAGCAGCTCGTACGCGCGAGAGTGGTCGTGCAGGTGCGCGGCGTTGTAGGCCGCCTGGGCGAGCCACGCCCGATGGGCCCGGTTGAGGCCGCTCTGTTCCGCCCAGGACCGCAGCCTGGCCTCGACCGCCCGGAAGCCGTCCCGGTCCCCGATGTGCCTGGCGAGCCCCCCGCGATGCGACAACGCCTCGGCGAGCAGCGACGGCCGGACGGGAACCAGGCTCTCGGCCAGCGGTGTCATCCGGTCGATGGCGTCGCGCCACAGCTCGATGTCGCCGAGCGACGCCGCGACCATGCCCATGTCCTTGAAGGCCCGGCAGGCGAGCACCGCGCGGACCACCATGGGTGACTCCGCGACGGCGTCCGGCGCCGCCGCCCACGGGCCCGGGGTCGGGTCGGCCGGTCCCTCCGTCAGGGACGCGGCCTCGGTCGTCGCGGCCAGCGACTCCGACCAGCGGTGTGCCTGTCGCAGGGCCCGGCTGAGGTGGCCGAGCGACCACGCGAGCAGCAGCGGGTCGCCCTCCTCCCGGGCCAGGGCGACCGCCTCGGCGCACTCGTCGGCCCGGTGGTCGATGTCGGCGTTCGCAACGGCGGAGTCGAGCCGGATCTGCGGCTGCCACGTGCGGAAGACCAGGGCGACGATCCGTTGGCTGCGTTGTGTCCGGTCGGTGGGGGCCGCCACCGAGCCGGCGAGGGCGGCCGCCGCGGTACGGACCTCCGACACCGGCGGACGACCCGGTGGACGGCCCGGGCCGCCCGACTCGGCCATCGTCGGATCGGCGGCCAGGCAGACCTGGGCGAGCGTGGACGATCTGGTCGGTCCCCCGGGGAGGGCCAGCACGTCCACGACGAACGCGGCCCAGTCAGGCGTCGAGGCGCTAGTCACCTGCCCGCACCACCAACAGGTCGACGGCCAGCCCGGCGACCACGTCCGGCTCGTCGGCGGGAAGGGCGATGCGGCAGGTGAGATCGACCGGCCAGAAGCCGTCCGCGGGCGGTTCGCCGGCCGGGGCGAGGGCGCCCTCGGCCCTCCACGAGCCGTGGTGGGCGACCACGACCAGGCCGGTGCCCGCCGGTGGCCGGTCGGGCAGGGAGAGCACGACCCGCAGTTCGGCGCGGTCCTGGTCGATCACGAGCGCGACATCCGGCCACGGATCCAGTCCGGCTCGTCGCCTGCCCACCGCGGCGGTGAAGAACTCGGCGTTCTCCACGTTGCGGACGATCCGCCGTCGGGTGCCGGCCGAGCGGACGGTCGCGGGGCTCAGCGCCAGCGTCCACGACGCCAGCACCTCCCGGGTGCCGGCGGCGAACGCGCGCTCGGCCTCGGCCCGGGCCAGCACCTCGGTGAGCCGGCCCTCCACGTCGAGCCGGGCGCGCAACGCCTCGATCGCCGCGTCGTCGGCGGCCCGCACCGCCGCCTCCGCTTCGTCGTTCCATTCGTCGTTGTGGTGGTCGAACACGGTTGTCTCCTTACGAGAGCAGGATCAGAGCAGGTCGTCCGCGATGAGCAGCGCTTTGAGCCGCTTGCGGGCGTGACGGAGGTTGGAGCGCACCGTCTCCGCCACGGAACCGGTCGCCTCGGCGATCTCCGCGTTCGACAGACCCGCGTAGTGCAGGGCGACGACGACCCGTTGGGCGGCGGGCAGACGGTCGACGGCCTCCAGGATCCGGCGCTCCCGCTGGCCGATGTCCGAACCGTCCACCCCGGGCAGCCTGGCCCCGACCGCGTCGAGCGACACGGTGCGGCCCGCCGAGCGCAGGCTGCTGCGGTAGCCGTTCACCACCGAGCGGTACGCGTAGGGCGCCGGGTCCTCGATGCTTCCCCATCGCGCGTAGAGCCGCGTCAGCACATCGCCGACGACGTCCTCGGCCTCGGCTTCGGTGGCACCGAGCCGCATGACCGTGTAGACCAGCCTCGGGTATTCGGCGCGGAAGAACTCCGCGAAGTCCGTACGCTCATCGTCTCTTTCCTCCATCAGCTGCGCACTGCCCTCTCCGTCGTCGGGCGTGGTGTCCGGAGCGGCGGGAGCGAGCTCCGCGAAGCCCGCCTCCGCCAGCACCGCGGCCGCCGGGTCGTGCCTGCCGGAGAGCAGGTACGCCCCGGCCAAACCGGCGGCCACCGCCCCGCCGGCTCCGGTCAGCCACAGTGAGCTGGTGGCCGCGTACAACCCGGCGAGCCCGACCAGAGCCACGTTGAAGATCCCGACCGCCCCGACCACATCGGACCGCCGCGACCGCGGCGCCTCCTCGACAGCCATGTCGCCTCCCGCCTTCTGCTTCAGCTCCGGACACGAACATCACGCGCCGGACCCCGGAAGCGTGCAAACACGATTTCCGGCCACGGCAGGTCGGGAAGCAATCCCGTCCCACGGCGACCGGTGTGGGACAGCCACCGATCAACCGGCCGTCCGCCGGTTTGCCGGACGAAAGTGGCAGGGCAGCGATCAGGGCGAGGGCTGCCCGCTCGGCGTCGCCTGTCGGCTGCGGGCAGGATGGGCAGGTGGACACCGAGCCGATCGACGCCGCCCCCGGACAGGCGTTCCCGCGGGCGATCCTGCGGCAACGCTGGGACGATCTCACGTTCCTGCACTGGGCGGTGGCGCCGGAGCGCGTCGCGCCGCTGCTGCCCGCCGGGACGCGTCCCGACACGCTCGACGGGGTCAGCTACGTCGGGCTGATCGGCTTCCGCATGGTGGGGCTGGGCTTCGGCCGGGGGCCGGGGATCCCGTACTTCGGCAGCTTCTGGGAGACCAACGTCCGGCTCTACTCGGTGGACGACACCGGCCGGCGGGCCGTGGTGTTCCGTTCGCTCGACGCGTCGCGGCTGGTCCCGGTGCTGGTCGCCCGGGTGACCCTGGGGCTGCCGTACATGTGGTCGGCGATGCGGCTGGACCGGGACGGCGACCGCTACACCTACCGGTGCCGGCGCCGCTGGCCCGGCCCGGTGGGCGCGGCGAGCCGCATGGTGGTGCGGGTGGGGGAGCCGGTCGCCGAGCCGACCCCGCTGGAGCACTTCGTCACCGCCCGCTGGGGGCTGCACACCCGGGCGTACGGGCGGACGTTGCACCTGCCGAACTGGCATCCCCGCTGGCCGCTGCACCGGGCGGAGCTGTTGCACCTGGACGACGAACTGGTCGCCGCCGCCGGGCTGCCGCCGCCCGCCGGGGCGCCGGTGAGCGTGCTGTATTCCCCCGGCGTCCCGGTCCGGTTCGGCCCGCCGGTCGCGCGGGGCCGGACCCGCGCTGCCCAAGTCAGGCAGTCATCCTGAACCGCTGACCTTCGGCTGCTGATGGTCGGTCAGCCGGAACCCGACGCCGCGCACCGCGTCGATGGCCACCCCGGTGCCGAGTTCGTGGAGCTTGCGACGCAGCCGCTTGACCAGGGACTGCACGTCCGCCCTGCGTTCCCGTCCCTCGTCACGCCAGACCGAGCGGTGCAGCTCGGCGTAGCTCCACACCCGGATCGGCTCGGTGGTCAGGCAGGCCAGCAGGTCGTGCTCGAGGCGCGTCAGACCGATCTCGCGGCCCCGGCTGCGGGCCGTCGACCGGGCCGAGTCGATCAGCAGCGCGTCGTCGTCGGCGCTCGGCGGACGCGCGGACGGTGTCGGGGCGGGCCCCGACGGGACCGCGATCAGCCGGCGCAGCTCGTCGAGGTCGGCGACCAGCAGCAGCGGCGCGACCCCGTCCAGCCGTTCCGCGAGTCGTATCCGCTCGGCCGCCGACGGCGTCACCGCGATCACCAGCGGAAATGGTTCGTCGGCCGGATCTGGTCCGCCCGACGCAGTGCTTTCGTCGCGTGCCCCCACAGCACCCACCCGGAAACTATGGACAGCCTCTGCCCATCTTCGTCAGGACCATGACAATCATTGGCAGGCTCCCCATTCGCCGGCCAACGGCTAGTGACAAATTGCTTACGGCAAGTTCTTGATCGTCCATTCTTGTCGATCATAGTGTCCAGACGGGCAGCCGGCGTGACCCGCGCGGTGCCTTGGGGGGCATGGAGGGGCCGGATCCCGCTCATCCGAACGGAGACGAGCCCCTGCACCCTCCACCATGGCTCGTTCCACTCTGGGTCGTTCTGGAGGAGGCACCACCGAATGTTCACACGTCCACCCACCAGGCGCTGGGCCAGATCCCTGGTCAGCGCCGGTGCGGCGATGATCCTCGCCGCGACAGGCCTGGCCGCGACAGGGTCAGGCGCACAGGCCTCCCCGTCCGACAAGATCCGGCCGGAGCTCACGAAGGCACTCCAGGGCAAGACGGAGGGCGACTTCTGGATCCGCTTCAAGGACAAGGCGGACCTCAGCCAGGCCGCCGCCATCAAGGACTGGGCCAAGCGCGGCACCGCCGTCGCCGACGCCCTGAAGAAGACCGCCGCCGGCAGCCAGTCCAAGATCCGGGCCGAGCTCGACGGAACGGGCACGAAGTACGAGACCTTCTGGGCGACCAACGCGATCAAGGTCAGCGGCGGCTCCCTGACGATGGCGCAGAGCTTCGCCGCGCACGCCGAGGTCGAGGGCCTGTACGCCCCGGTCGCCTACAAGGTGCCCGAGGTCTCCGAGGGCACCGACGAGAAGACGGTGAACGCCCTCGAGTGGGGCATCGCGAACATCAACGCCGACGACGTCTGGTCCCAGTACGGTGCCAAGGGCGCCGGCATCACGGTGGCGAACATCGACACCGGGGTCCAGTTCGACCACCCCGCGCTGGTGAACTCCTACCGGGGCAACAACGGCGACGGCACGTTCGACCACAACTACAACTGGTACCGCGCCACCGGCTCCTGCGCCGCGCCCTGTGACACCAACGGCCACGGCACGCACACGATGGGCACGATGGCCGGCTCCGCCGGTGCGAACCAGATCGGCGTCGCACCCGACGTGAAGTGGATCGCGGCCAACGGCTGCTGCCCGAGCGACGCGGCGCTTGTCACCTCCGGCCAGTGGATGCTCGAGCCGACGGACCTCAACGGCCAGAACCCTGACGCGAGCAAGCGCCCGAACATCATCAACAACTCGTGGGGAACCACGCTGCCCTCCAACGACCCGTTCATGGAGGACGTGACGCTGGCCTGGACCGCGTCGGGCATCTTCGGCGTCTGGTCCAACGGCAACAGCGGATCGGCCTGCCAGACCAGCGGCTCACCGGGCAGCCTGGTCAGCAACTACTCCGCCGGCGCCTACGACGTCAACAACAACATCGCCAGCTTCTCCTCCCGCGGCGCCGGCCAGAACGGCGAGATCAAGCCCAACATCGCGGCGCCCGGCGTGAACGTCCGGTCGAGCATTCCGGGTGGCGGCTACGCCAGCTACAACGGCACCTCGATGGCCGCCCCGCACCTCGCGGGCGCGATCGCGCTGCTGTGGTCCGCCGCACCGGCGCTCGTCGGCGACGTCAACGCCACCCGCGCGCTGCTGGACAACTCGGCGACCGACAAGGCCGACACCCAGTGCGGCGGCACCACCGACGACAACAACGTGTTCGGCGAGGGCCGCCTGGACGCGCTCGCGCTGCTCAGCGCCGCCCCGATCGGCGACACCGGCACCCTGGCCGGCAAGGTCACGGACGCGACCACCGGCGCCCCGATCGCCGGCGCGACGGTCACCCTGACCGGCGCGGCGGACCGCGAGCTGACCACCGGGGCCGACGGGACGTACTCGTCCCTGCTCCCGGCCGGCGACTACCAGGTCGCCGTGGCGGCGTTCGGCTACCAGGCGAAGACCACGCCGGCCACGGTCGCCCGCAACGCGACCACGACCGTCGACGTGGCGCTGACGGCGGTGCCGAGCGTCACCGTCAGCGGCACCGTCACCGACGGCTCCGGGCACGGCTGGCCGCTCTACGCCAAGGTGACCGTGCAGGGCCAGTCGGGCGTGTCCGACTACACCACCCCCGTCAACGGCCGCTACAGCCTCAAGCTGCCGGCCGGCGCCACCTACGACCTGAAGGTCGAGTCGCAGTACCCGGGCTACCAGACGGTGACCAAGCAGGTCGTGGTCGGCACGGGTAACGCCACGGCCAACGTGGCGGTGCCGGTGCAGACCAACGCCTGCACGACCGCACCCGGCTACCGCTTCGGCTCCGACGGCGAGTACGAGACCTTCGACGGCAGCACCGTGCCGGCCGGCTGGTCCGTGATGGACCACGCCGCCAGTGGCCAGGTCTGGAAGTTCACGGACGACGGCGCCCGGGGCAACCTGACCGGCGGCACCGGCAACTTCGCGATCGTCGACAGCGACGAGTACGGCTCCGGCGGCAAGCAGGACACCTCGCTCGTCAGCCCGGTCGTCGACCTGACCGGTGTCACCGCACCGGTCATCCGGTTCAACCAGGACTACAACTGGCTGGGCAGCGACCGCGCCGACGTCGACCTCAGCCTCGACGGCGGGACCACGTGGACCAACGTGCTCCGGCAGGCGGCCGACGTCCGCGGCCCGAAGGTGACCGAGGTCGCCATCCCGCAGGCGGCCGGCCAGGCCCAGGCGCGGGTCCGGTTCCGCTACTACGACGCCTCGTACGAGTGGTGGTGGTCGATCGACAACGTCCTGATCGGCAGCCAGCTCACCTGCACGCCGATCGACGGCGGTCTGGTGCTCGGCCACGTCCGCGACAAGAACGACAACGGCTACGTCAACGGCGCCACCGTCACCAGCGACGACCGGCCGGCGGAGAAGGCCACCACCGTGGCGACCCCGGACGACACCGGGCTGGGGGACGGCTTCTACTGGCTGTTCTCGACGCTGACGGACACCCACAAGTTCACCGCCCGGGCCGGCAACTACGTCAGCCAGAGCAAGCAGGTCGACGTCCAGGCCGACTGGGCCACGGCGGCGAACTTCCAGCTCGCGGCCGGCCGCCTGTCGGTCAAGCCGGCCCAGGTCACCGGCACGGCCCGGATGCCCAGCGGCAAGGTCACCAAGGCGTTCACGGTGACGAACACCGGCGGGGCCCCGGTCTCCGTCGAGTTCAGTGAGCGTCCCGGCGGGTTCGAGCTGCTGCGGGCCGACGGGTCCCGGATGAGCAAGCAGGAGGTGCTCGGCTCCCAGGGCGCGCCGGTGCAGCGGCTCGAGGTCCCGACCTCGTTCGCGGCGAAGACGTCCGGCAAGTCGACGGCGGCGGCGTCGCCCGAGGCCGGCCCGCAGGCCGCGCCCTGGACCGACATCGCCAACTACCCGGCCGTGGTGATGGACAACCGGGTGGTCAACCTGGGCGGCAAGGTGTACTCCATCGCTGGCGGCACCGGCTCGGCGTCCTCGGCGAAGAACTACGCCTACGACCCGGTCGCGCAGACCTGGACCGCGATCGCCGATCTGCCCGGCGCGCGTACCGCCATGACGGTGGGCGTCCTGGACGGCAAGATCATCGCGACCGGCGGCTGGGCGGCGGCCGGCCCGGACGGCACCACCTGGTCGTACGACCCGGCGGCCAACACCTGGACGGAGAAGGCCGACAACCCGGCGCCGCGCTCCGCCGCCGGTCAGGCGGTCGCGGGCGGCAAGCTGTACGCCGTCGGTGGCTGCACCACGGCGTCCTGCACGCCGATGTCGAACGACGTCGTGCGGTACGACCCGGCCAGCGACAGCTGGGAGACCCTGGCGGACTACCCGAAGTCGGTGGCCTTCCTCTCCTGCGGCGGGATCGACGGCATCGTCTACTGCACCGGGGGCAACGACGGCTCCGCGGCGCAGAAGGCGAGCTACGCCTTCGACCCGGGCGCCAACACCTGGACGGCCATCGCCGACGCGCCGGCCGACAACTGGGCCAGCTCGTTCGCCGTGGCCAACGGGAAGTTCCTGGTCGTCGGCGGCTCGCAGGGTGGCGCCATCACCAACGTGGGCTTCGCCTACGACCCGGCCACCTCCTCGTGGTCGAGCCTGCCGAACGCCAACACGGCGCGCTACCGCGGCGGCGCGGCGTGCGGCTTCTACAAGGTCGGCGGCTCCTCCGGCGGCTTCACCGCGACGCGGGACAGCGAGGCGCTGCCCGGGTTCGAGGAGTGCGCCGTCAGCACCGCCGACGTCAGCTGGATGACGATCGACAAGACGGCGGCCACCCTGGCGCCGGGCGAGGCCGTCACGGTCAACGTCGGCATGACGGCGAACGTGGACCAGCCCGGCACCTACACCGCCTCGGTTGCCATCAAGGAGAACACCCCGTACACGGTGGAGCCGGTCGCGGTCACGATGAACGTGCTGCAGCCGACCACCTGGGGCAAGCTGATGGGCACGGTCACCGGGACGAGCTGCCAGGGTGCCAGCTCGCCGCTCCCCGGGGCCACCGTGCAGGTCGACTCGTGGGCGATGTCCTGGACGTTCTCCACGGACGCCGAGGGCAAGTACGCCTACTGGATGGACCGTCGGAACAACCCGTTGACGATGATCGTCGCCAAGGACGGCTGGAAGCCCCAGACCCGGCAGACGAGGATCAACACCACCACCCCCACGGTGGAGGACTTCGCGTTGTCTCCCGTGCGCTGCTGACGCCGACCGTCAGCTGACAGATCCGGCCCGCCGGGTTGCGACCAGGCGGGCCGGACCGCGTCGGAGGGGGCCTCGAAGAGGCGGGACGGGTCAGATCGACGCGAGACGGAAGCCGACCCCCCGGACCGCGTGGATCGACGCCGAGGCACCCAGCCGGGCGAGCTTGCGCCGCACCCTGCGCACCACCGAGTGCATGTCGGAGCCCCGCCCGAGGTGCACGTTGCCCCAGACCTCGAGGTGCAGCCGCTCGTAGGTCCAGACCTGCCCGGGCGCGCCGACCAGGCACCGCAGGAAGTCGTGCTCCAGGCGGGTCAACTCGACCTCGCGGTCCAGCCAGCGCAGCACCCGGCGGTCGGAGTCGACGCTCAGGTCGGTCGGCGGCGCCCCGATGCCATGCCCGGCCCCGGCCGTCACGACAGGGCCGACCGCCACTGGTCCGGCCGTCACGACCGGTTCGGCTGCCACGACAGGGCCCACTGCCACTGGTCCGGCCGTCACGACCGGTTCGGCCGTCACGACAGGGCCCACTGCCACTGGTCCAGCCGTCACGACCGGTTCGGCCGTCACGACGCGTGGGGCCGTCACGACGGGCGCGGGCGGAAGCACAGGTGTGCCGGGCACGCCGAGGAACGTGCGCGCCTGGTCGACGCTCGAGACGATCAGGAACGCCTCGGTCCCACCGAGCAGACGCGCGAGCTGCCTGCGTTCGGCCGGCGAAGAGGCGATGCCGATGACCAGCGGAGCCACCCCCCTCATTCCCACCCCTTCCGGTTCCCCACCCAACCCGGGGACAGATTCAGCCACGACGCCGATCAATAGGTCCACTGACCCTAGTGGTGGCTCGTCTCGCTTCGGTTAAAAACGGTGACGCGTAGGCGTCGATAAATTGACTGCATTCGGCGGGCCGAGTCGGGTCGTGGCCCTTCATGGTGGCTTGACCCTGTTCGGCGCGATGTGCTCTTCGGACGCGCGGTTTCGACGACCGACAATGGCCCGGCAGGTGCGCTCGGAAACCCCGCGTCGGTCCGGCGAATCGTCACGCCTCGGCCGGCGCCGCCGGCGATTTCGAGACTCCGGCCGACGCCGCGGCGCCGGCCGGGCGGTGAGCTTCTGGTGCCGGCGCTGGTGGCACGGGCGACGCCGGCCGGGCCCGGTCAGGCGCGGGCAGGCGACCAGCCGACGGGAACGAGCCGGGCTGCGTCGGCGCCCTCGCCCTGGAAGAGCAACCCGTCCCGGTCCGCCGCCACGATCCGGTCGACGTAGACGCCCCGACCCTGGCTGGAGGCGTCGGTGGTGCTGCTGAAGCGCAGGTGGGTCGCCCGGTCGGGCAACTCGACCGAGACCTGCCACCAGACCCGGCCGCCGTGGCCGGTGACCGTGCCGTCGCTGCTCCACCGCCGGTCGGCGTGGCGCAGCAGCAGGCGTCCCGGAGCCCACGTCGCTCCGCCGTCGGTGGAGACCTCGAAGCGGGCGCTGTCGAAGCGGGGCTCGGTGTCGTACCAGAACAGGAAGCTCGCCGTGCCGCCCCGCGCCGCCCGGCGCAGCGGGGCCGTGAGGGTGACGGTCGCGAGGTCGCGCGGGTCGGCCCGCCACGCCTCGCGGGACCGGGGTCGCACCGGCATCGCCTCGGCGAGATCGCGCGCGACGGCGCGCCGGGCGACGTTGTTGCTGCCCCAGCCGCGGTCAGGGTGCACCCGGTTGCTGAGCAGGATGACGAACGAGTGGGAGAGCGGGTCGACGACGATCGACGTCCCGGTGAAACCGGTGTGCCCGAACGCCACCGGGGAGGAGAGCCCCATCATGTACCAGTGCTTGTCGAGCTCGAAGCCCAGCCCGCGATCGCTCTCGGGGTAGGCCTGCTCCAGCGGGGCGTTGTAGTTGACCAGCATCGCGCGCACCGTGTCCGCCCGCAGGATGCGCCGCCCCCGGTACTCGCCGCCGTTGAGCAGGGACTGGCAGAGCACGGCCAGGTCCGCCGCGGTGGAGAACACCCCCGCGTGCCCGGCGACGCCGCCGAGCGACCACGCGTTCTCGTCGTGCACCTCACCCCAGACCATGCCCCGTCCGGCGTACGGCTGGTACTCGGTGGCGGCGATCCGCGACCGCCGCTGCGGCCCCGGGTTGTAGCCGGTGTCGGTCATGCCCAGCGGGGCGGTGACGCCGTCGGCGACGAGCGCGTCCAGCGGGCGGCCGGTCACCCGTTCCACAAGCACACCCAGCGCGATCAGCCCGAGGTCGGAGTACACGTACCGGGTACCGGGCTCCGCACCGGGCGCGAGCGGCGTGGCGAGCGCGGCGGCGAACCGCTCCGCCGGCGTCGGGTACCTGCTCCACAGGGGGACGAAGGCGGGCAGACCCGAGGTGTGGGTGAGCAGCATCCGTACGGTGACCGCCGCCTTGCCGCCGGCGGCGAACTCCGGGACGTACCGGGCGACCGGCGCGTCGAGGTCCACCCGTCCCCGCTCGACCTGCTGCATGGCCACGATGGTCGTGAACAGCTTCGACACCGACGCCAGGTCGAAGATGGTGTCGGGCCGCATCGGGATCTGCTCGTCGGCGGGGAGTTCCACCCCTGCCAGCCCGGGCGGCGGGCCGACGGCGGCGTACTTGGCTGCGGCACCCACCGCGGCGTGCTGCACGACCACGCCGTCCTTGGCCGCCAGGACCACGGCGCCCGCGTACGCGGGATGGTTGGGGTGGTCCGGCGTCGGCTCGAGGTACGCCGCCAGGTCGGCGGGCATGCGGTCCACGTGCTCGGGGAGCAGACCGACCTGGCGGGCGTGGCCGGGCCGCAGCGTGTCGTGCCGGAAGTGGATGTCGGCGGGCGTGACGACCGGCGGCGCCGAGCCGGCCGGCGGCGGCGTGGCCGAGGCCGCCGTGGCCGGCAGCGCCGCGCCCAGGACGGCCACGGTCAGGCCGATCGCGAGTGGTCGGAGCGCGGGTGGGCGGAGCGACGACATGGTGGGTTGCCTCCCTACCAGCTCATGCCGTGGCCGTAGGGATAGAGCACGGTGCCCGCGCCCTCGGCCGTGGGGATCGTGACGGGAAGCCGCCCACGGGGGGACAACTCGCCGTGCAGCGCGCGGACGAGGGCGTCCATCGCCGCCCGCGTGTACGAGTAGGTCGCCAGGTAGGTGGTCACGCCCGGCAGGTACGCGACGTCGTAGGGGTCCCGCACCGCGACCACCACCACGGGCTTGCCCGTGCCGAGCAACGCGGCGACGAGACGCCGCTGGGTGCCGCGCGGATCGGTGACGGTCGTGTCCCACGCCTTGTTGGTCAGCACGACGGTGAGGTCGTGCCCGGCCGCCAGCGCGGCCGTCGCGGCGATCGTCTGATCCGAGGGCAGGGTCGCGGGCCGGGCGGTGGCCCGGGCGCCGCGGGCGGTGAACCCGTCGGCGACGGTCTCGACCGGCGCGAAGGCGGCGCTGTTCCAGCCGGTGACCAGCACCGAGCGCTGTGCGGGGTCCAGCGGCAGCAGCCCCGCGTCGTTGCGGACGGCGGTGAGGGTCGGGTCGGTGACCCGCGCGACGGCGGCGAGGTGCTCGGGCGCCCCGACCGTCCGTACGGCCTGCTCGACGTCGACCAGCGGCGACCGGGCGAGGCCCTGCCGGTACTTCATGGCGAGGATGCGCCGGACCGACTCGTCGACCCGCCGCTCGGTCAGCTCGCCGGTGGCGACGGCCCGCAGCACCGCGTCCCGGGCCAGCCGCAGGTCCGGCGGCATCAGGAGCTGGTCGGCGCCGGCCTTGAGCGCCAGCACGGGCACCCGGTCGTCGCCGTACTTGCGCCGCACGCCGGCCATGTTCAGCGCGTCGGTGACGATGACCCCCCGGAAACCGAGCTCGCCGCGCAGCACGCCGGTGAGGATCGTCGGCGACAGCGTGGCCGGGTCGCCGGAGGGGTCGAGCGCGGGTACCACGATGTGCGCCGTCATGATCGATTCGACGCCGGCGCTGATCGCCCGCCGGAACGGCGGCGCGTCGATCCGGTCCCACTCCTGTCGGGTGTGGTCGATGACCGGCAGGTCGGTGTGGCTGTCCGTGGCCGTGTCGCCGTGGCCGGGGAAGTGCTTCGCCACCGCGGTCACGCCGGCGCCGTCCTGGAACCCGGCGACCTGGGCGGCGGTCAGCTCGGACACCAGGTGGGGGTCGGCGCCGAAGGACCGTACGCCGATCACCGGGTTGCCGGGGTCGACGTTGACGTCGGCGATCGGCGCGTACGGCTGGTGGATGCCGACCGCGCGCAGCTCGCGTCCGGTGACCTTCGCGGCCTCGCGCGCGGCGGCGGGGGACCGCCCGGCGCCCAGGGCCATCGACCCGGGGAACTGCGCGGCGGGGGCGGGCATGCGCAGCACCACGCCCTGCTCCTGGTCGGTGGAGACGAGCAGGGGCACCCGCCCCTTCGTGCCGTCGCCGACGGCGGCCCGCTGCAACCCGTTGGAGAGGGTGGCGATCTGGCGCGGGCTGTCCAGGTTGTGCGACCACGAGAAGTAGCAGACGCCGCCGAGGTGGAACTCGTCGACGACCTCGGCGGGCGTCTCGACGCCGAACGCCGCGCGGTTGGCGGCGCGGTCGGCGGCCGAGGGTTCGGTGGCGTCGGCGCCGTAGACGTAGGTGGCGAAGAGCTGGCCGACCTTCTGCGCCAGGCTCATGTGCCGCAGTGTCGAGGTGACCCAGCCGTGCTCGTCGCCCGGTGAGCGCGCGGGCGCGGCGGAGGCCTGGACGGGCAGCGGTGCGAGGGTGGTCGACAGGGTGACCACCAGGACGGTCGCGGTAACGAGTCGGGCCTTCATCGACGACGACCTCTCAGTCCGGGTGGCTGAAACTTAGCTACGCATCGATGAATCGTCAAGAAGGATTGCTACAGGCCGGGCCGAACTCCGGCGCGGACGGCGGGACGGCGACGGACGCGGCCGGACACGTCTTTCGCGACGCGACGGAACCCGCAGGGCGCCGGTGGTGTCATGAACGTGTCCCCATCGGAGGTACCCCTGAACGACGACGACCTGGTCACCCGCGCCCGGGCGGGCGACCTGGAGGCGTACGAACTCCTGGTCGCCCGGCACACCACGTCCGCGTATCGGACGGCGGTGCTGCTCGGCGCGGGTCCGGACGCGGAGGACGTCATCCAGGAGGCGTTCGTGAAGGGTCATCGCAAGATCTCCCGCTACCGGGAGAGGCGTCGTTCCGGTCGTGGCTGCTGGCGATCGTGGCCAACGAGACCCGCAACCTGCACCGGTCGCGCGGCCGGCGCGACGGGCTCGCCCTGCGTGCGGCCGTCGCGAACCCGCCCGCGGAGATCGGCGAGGACGCCGCCGTCGAGGCCGTCCTCGCCGGGGAGCGCCGGGCCACCCTGGTGCGGGCCCTGCGCTCGCTGCCGGTGAAGGACCGTGAGGTGATCGTGTGCCGGTTCTTCCTCGACCTCAGCGAGGACGAGACCGTGACCATGCTGGGCTGGCCGCGCGGCACGGTGAAGTCGCGGACCTCCCGGGCACTGGCGAAGCTCCGCGGCCTGCTCGACGTCGCGGAGGTGCGCCGTGGATGACCTCGAACGCGAACTGCGCGACCTCGACACCTGGCTGGAGACGCCCGACCCGCCCGACGTGACCGCCCGGGTACGCGCACGCCTCGCCGCGCCCCCGCCGAAACGACGCCGGTGGCGCCACCTCGTCGCCGCGGCCCTCGCCGCCCTGGTCGTGGCGGCGCTGCCGCCGGGGCGCGCCGCCCTCGCCGACGCCGCCGCCGGGTTGCTGCGCTTCGCCGGGATCACGATCGCCACGACGCCCGACCCGGCGCGCCCCACCGGCGCGGCCTCCCCACTGCCGACGCAGCGGCCCGCCACCGTGGCCGAGGCGCAGCGGAAGGTGCGCTTCCCCGTCCGCACCCCGACGAAGCTGGGCCCGCCCGAGCAGGTGCTGGTCGCCGACCCGGACGGTGCGGGCTTCTGCCGGGTGGCGACGCTGCTCTACCGCGGGGGAGCGCTGCGCATCGACGCCTTCGACGGCCGCCTCGACCTGGCCTTCCACAAGGAGAGCAGCGCGGCGGGTGCCAGCTGGGTCCAGGTCGACGGCGGTTTCGCCGTCTGGATCGGCGCCCCGCACCCGGTCTCCTACGTGGATCGCGCCGGCACCGTCCGGGTGGAGACCGCGCGGCTCGCCGCCGCCACCCTGATCTGGCAGGGGCGCGACGTCAGCTACCGCATCGAGGGCGACCTCACCAGGCCCGAGGCGATCGAGATCGCCAGGTCGCTGGGGTAGGGAGGTCGTGCTGGCCACCCCGCAGGCCCGGGTCGGGAACCCGGGGGAGCCGGCCGGTGTCCCGACAGTGAGAAAGCACGAGCAGGTCGTCGGGAGGCGTGAGATGGGTTCAGCGCGCAGGGTGTTGCTGGGGGCAGTGGTCCTGGTGGCGGGGTGTACGACAGCGGGACGGCCCGCCCCGCCGGCCGCCTCTCCGCCCGCCCCGCAGACCGTCTCTCCGGCCGTGACGGCGTCGGCCGGCGCGGCCGGGAGGGCAGTCACCGACGGCTGCGGTTCCCGGGTCGAGACGGGGCCGCTGCCCGACTGGGCGGACGCCGGGTTCAGCGGGAGCACCCGGATGCCGCACGTCCTCGGCGCGCGCGGCGAGATCGTCGCGGTGCTGTTCGGACACCCGCTGAGCCGGTCCAGGAAGCACGGGACGAACAACAAGATCCTCTGGGTCGCCCGTCCCGCCGCGACGCCCCCCGCCGCGACCACCCCGGACGCCCTGCGGATCACCGCGACCCTGGACGGCGCCGGAACCCGGGTGACCCGGGAGGTCGCCGGCGGTCCGGGGCCGTCGATCGTCGACCTGCCGCGGGCCGGCTGCTGGCACCTCGAACTGCGCTGGTCCGGGCGCACCGACGTGCTGGACCTCGTCTACGCGGACAGCTAGGCCCACGGGCCCCCGACTGTGCCGGGGGCGTCGGACGCCGCCGCTCCCACTCGTCCGCGATCACATCTCCACGGGCCGGGCCGGCGAGGTGCGCCGACGCCACGGCGGGGGCAGCCGGGTCGACCGGAGGGGACAGCGGCGTCGCCACCGCCGGCCCGGTCGACGCAGGTCGCCCCCGCCGTGGCGCGGTACGTGCGGGAGGGGCTCGGTCAGGGGGCGCAGTTGGTGAGTTCAGGGCTGGACGGGGTGCCGGTGGAGGGTCCGAAGAAGAGCAACGCGCAGGCGCTGAAGAAGGTCGGGTTCTCCTCGGCGATCCAGTGGCCGGTGTCGGGGGCCACGACGGTGCGGACGTCGTCGGCCACCTGCTGGTAGGAGGCGGCGACGGCGGGTCCGAACACGGACTGGGCGCCCATGGCCATCACGGGAATGGTCAGGCGCTTCGACTGGGCGTGGGCCTGGTTGTCGGCGGCGTCGGCCTTGAACGCCCGGTAGTACTCGTATCCCGCCGTCCGCTTCGCCGGATCGGAATACGCGCGGTAGTAGACGTTGCGGTCGATCGCCTCCGGATGCTGCGCGCGGTCGAAGAGCATTCCCAGATAGGTGGGGACGTCCTCGTTGTCCATGATGCGTTCCGGGATGGGCGCGGGTGAGGCGTTGAAGAGGAAGTGCCAGCTGATCCCGTAGAAGTTCTCCAGTCCGAATCCCGACAGCGGGCTCTCGACGACGCCGATCCGGGTGACCTCGGTGGGGAAGTCGCGGGCGTAGTTGTAGGCGACCATGGCACCGAGGTCGTGACCGATCAGGGCCACCTGGGTGAAGCCGAGCTGGTTGACCGCCTGCCGGATCCGGCGCGCCGTGGTGGCCTTGTCGTAGCCGCCGGCCGGGGCCGTGGAGGCGCCCAGGCCGGGCAGGTCGAACGTGATCACGGTGTGCTGCTGGGCGAGGCTGGGCAGCACCTTGTGCCACACCCACGACGTCTGCGGCCAGCCGTGCAGCAGCACCAGCGGCGAGCCGCTCCCGCTGGTGGTGTAACGCAGGCTCGCGCCGTCGACCGTGACGTTGCCCTGGCGTACGGCGTGGCCGCCGACGGGCGCCGCGGCCGGCTCCGGCAGCGGCGCGGGGGCCACGGCCGCGGCACCCGCGCCCGCCCCGCCCACGAGCGCCACCCCGAGCGCGGCCGCGACGGCGATCCGCCTGCCCCGACGACGCGAATCACTGCCGAAAGCTGTCTTCACCGCAGAACTCAACGCAGACAATTGCATGGACACTTCGCTTTCCGTGAGTTGGCGACCGCATCGGACGGTCGGATCAAACAAAGCGGAAACGGCGGCGTTCACAAGCGCGCCACGGATGCCGATCGAGCGGCTCCGGAAATGTTACAACGGATGTCAAGGCGTCGATCGATTGTGGCGTTTCGGCAAAACTCTCCGGCCCGTGCCGTGGACACAAACGTCGATACCCGCTTCCGCGCCGGACGCCCGGCGGTGACGACCGCGACCACGCCTGCCGTCGCGGCGCTCCAGGGCCACAGTCGAGGGTCGCGGCAGCTTTGCCGTGGCTCCGTAGCGCGTGGCAGGATATCGGCCATGACAAGCGACGAGCAGGTGAAAGCCAGCCACCGTAACACCCCGACGAGCGACGCATTCCGCGCTTTCATCGCCTCCGGCTGGGCCACTACGGATGCGGCACCTGTCCCGCGCGCGGAGGTCGCCGAGCACGCGGCCCGCCGCCGGGCGGCCTTGTCACGCCGGTTCCCGGGCGAGCGCCTCATCATCCCCGCCGGCGGCCTCAAGGTGCGCAGCAACGACACCGACTACACCTTCCGCCCGCACACGGCCTTCGCCTGGCTGACCGGTCTCGGGTTCGACACCGAGCCCGACAGCGTCCTGGTGCTGGACCCCAGGCCCGACGGCCACGAGGCGATCCTGTTCTTCCGGCCGCTCGCGCCGCGCGACAGCGAGGAGTTCTTCGCGGACTCCCGGTTCGGCGAGTTCTGGGTCGGACCCCGCCCGACGATGCGCGAGATCGAGCAGCGGCTGGGCATCGGCACCCGGCACATCGACTCGCTCCCGGACGTCCTGGCCAAGGACGCCGGCGCGACCGTGGTGCGCGTGGTGCGGGGGGCCGACGGCGAGCTCGCCCGGCTCGTCGACGAGACCCGGGCCCAGGCGGAGACGCCCGCGTCGGTCACGCAGCAGCACGAGGCGGACGAGGAGCTGGCCCGCCACCTGTCGGGGATGCGACTGTGCAAGGACGAGTGGGAGGTGGGCGAGATGCGCAAGGCGATCGCCGCCACCCACCGGGGCTTCGATGCCATCATCGCCGGGCTGCCCGAGGCCGTCGGCAAGGAGCGCGGCGAGCGGTGGGTCGAGGGTCTCTTCGGCCTGTACGCCCGCCACGACGGCAACGGCATCGGCTACGAGACGATCTGCGCGTCCGGCGACCACGCCAACACCATCCACTGGACGAAGAACACCGGTCCGGTCCGCGAGGGCGACCTCATCCTGGTGGACGCCGGTGTCGAGGTCGACTCCCTCTACACCGCCGACATCACGCGCACCCTCCCGGTGACCGGCCGCTTCACCGACGTGCAGCGCAAGATCTACGAGGCGGTCCTGGAGGCGCAGGAGGCCGGCCTGGCGGCGGTGAAGCCGGGCAACAAGTTCAGCGACATCCACGCCGCCGCGAACGTGGTCATCGCCCGACGGCTGCACGAGTGGGGGCTGCTGCCGGAGGGGGTGACCCTCGAGCAGACGCTGGACCGGGAGAGCGGCGGCTGGCACCGGCGGTGGATGGTCCACGGCACGTCCCACCACCTGGGCATGGACGTGCACGACTGCCAGATGCTGCTGCGTCAGGAGTACATGGACGGCGAGCTGAAGCCCGGGATGATCCTGACCGTCGAGCCCGGCCTGTACTTCAAGGCCGACGACCTGCTGGCGCCGGCGGAGTTCCGCGGCATCGGCGTCCGGATCGAGGACAACGTGCTGGTCACCGAGGACGGTCACGAGAACCTGTCGTCGGCCATGCCGCGTACCGCCGACGACGTCGAGGCCTGGATCGACCGGGTGCGCTCCGGCGCGGGTGCCTGAGCACCCCGCGACCGACCGGCCGGCACGTGCGGGCGCTCAGCGCCCGCTCGTGCCGGCCGCACCGGCCGTCGCGCACCGCTGAGCCCGCCGGGCACCGCGATCCGGTGCCCGGCGGGCGGCGGTACGCGCGCGACGGCCCCACCCGGCCGGCGACGGCGCTCAGCCGCCGTGGAAGGTGCAGCCGATCTTCGCGCCGCCGGCCATGCTGACCACCCCGACCCCCGGGTCGGTGCTGCCACGGACGAGGCAGCCGGCGTAGCCGTCCTCGCCGACGACGTCGCGGTCGGCCAGGTAGACCCCCCAGTTGAGGTAGAGGTCCCGCACGCCGCCCGCGCCGTCGGCGAACGGCTCGGCGGCGGGCCGGACCCGGCGTTGCAGCACGTACGGGCCGTCCAGCGCGGCGTCGAGCCGGGCCTGCCACTCGTCGCCGCCCACCGTCCACCCGGCCAGTACGCCGTTGCCCCCGTGCAGCAGCGTCGGCTTCAGGATCAGCTCGTCCTGCCGGGCCCGGGCGTAGGCGAGCAGGTCGACCTCGGCCCCCTCGGGATCGGTGCCGCGCGGGCGGACGTGCCGGGTCCACGGCAGGAGCCGGTCGATGCAGGCCAGCTCGTCGGCGTCGAACAGGTGCCGGTGCCGGTCGTCGGAGAGCATGGCCAGGGTGCCCTTGTTGCCGTAGAGCTCGGCGTCCAGGCGGCTGAACAGGCCGACCTTCTCCTGCTCCGCGGCGACGAGCAGCGGCTCCACCTGGGCCGCCGCCGTCGGGTCGGCCAGGTCCTCGGGCAGGAAGTAGCGCACGACGACGTCGACGGCGCGGCCCGCCACGGTCGGCCGGCCCTGCGGGTACGTGAACTGGCCGAGGTGGCAGCCGATCCCCTCGATCCCGTACCCGGCGAGCAGCTCGGCGAACACCTCGAGCCGGCCGCCCACGATGGAGTAGTTCTCCGTCGTGTCCACCACGGCGACGACGGGCGGCCGGTCCGTGGGGATCATCGCGGCGCACTCGGCGTACATCATCCGCACGATGCAGCCCAGCGTGTCCGGGTACCGGAGCCCGTGCCGGTCCACGAACTCCCGCAGCGGCGGGTACGCCAGCATCGCCCGGTTGATGTCGGCGGACTCGAAGCCGCCGAGGGCGCTGGTGAGGTTGAACTCGAGCAGCCGGAACCCCGCGCCGTCGTGGTAGAGGTCGGCGCGGCCCAGCGGGACGAGCGACCCGACGCGGGCGCCGCGCGTGATCAGCGCCGTCTGCCGGGGATCCATGCCGACGGCCTCGGCCAGTGCGGTGAGGTCCCCGTCGAACACCCGCTCCGGCAGGGCGCGCAGCAGGTCGTAGACCGTGCGCAGGTCCCGGGCGACGGCCCGGCACTCGCTCTCCGCCAGGAAGGCGGGGGCGCTCATGAACCGGTCCCGGTACGGCTCGAGGATGACCGAGTCCAGGGCGGCGGCCGTCGGGTCGTCCGTCGACGCGCTCCGCGCGACGTGCTCGGCGTACGCGCGGCCCAGTGGCGACCTGCTCACTGCGGGCGGCCGGGTGGTCGTCATGGTGTGTCCTCTCGGGGCGGGGGCGCGTCCGGTTCGGGGCGGGCGGGGCCGGCAGGGGGTGCGGCGGCGGTCGTCATCCGGCGCCGGTCGAGCTTCGCCGGCGGGTGGGCGGACGTGCCATTCCCTCCCCCTTTTCGATCTGCCGATACACCACCGTCGACAATTCGGCCGGACCGTCCGAAAATGCCGGCACGGTGGAGCTGACGAGGATAGTCGCAAATGGTCGTGGCGGCGTCGAGGGCGAAGTGCCGTCGGCACCGCGCGACGGTTCGGTGACCCGCCGGGCGACCGCGCGGGCAGCTCGGGCGTACGACCTGCCCGGAGGCCCTCCGCAGCGCCGCGAGCGGTCGGGTGGCTGCCACCGCACGTCGCCCGTTCGCGGGCTCTGTGACGGTTCACACTCCAGCCTGGACTGTCGCGAGAGTGACGTAACAGCCGGGTCCACTCGGCGTGGCCATCTGATAGCTTCGATGCCGACGGAACGCTGCGGCTGACTGAGCGCAACGGCCGCATTGGTTGTCGTGCAGGTAAACGGGGGCTTCTTCGGTTAATACGTCGAGACTTCTGAGATCAAGGTATATGTCCGATTGTTGTTCGACTCGGCAATTCCGGCCGAACGGATTCCGCCGAACGACTCCCGGTCACGACGTGTTCCGACATCCGCCCGGCGCACCCGTATCCCGACTGTCCACCGACCGCGACGCCCCGAGGGCGGCCGCGCCGCCGTGGGCGTCGCGCGGGCCGTCCGGGCACCCGCATCCCATCCCTCGCCCGGCGGTCGTGGACCGGCCGGCTCCGGCGCCCTGGAGGCACGCCTTGAGTCTCACCGCGGACGTGACCGACGCCGAGGTCCGCGTCGTCGAACCGGCCACCGTCGCCGTCATCGGCACCGGGGCGATCGGCCAGGACCTGATCAGCAAGATCCACCGATCCGCCCTGCTTGACTGCCGCCTGGTGGCCGGGCGCAATCCGGACTCGGCGGGCCTGCGGCACGCCGAGCGGTTCGGCTACCCCGTCAGCGCCGCCGGGATCGACGCCGTGCTGGCGGCGGGGGACGCGTTCGACGTCGTGTTCGACGCCACCAACGCGGCGTCGCACCTGCGCCACTGGTCGCTGCTGGAGCCGCTCGGCCCGCTGGTGGTCGACATGACGCCCAGCCGGGTGGGCCGGATGGTGGTGCCGACCGTGACCGGGGTGGAGGCGACGACCGGGCGCAACATCAACCTGATCAGCTGCGGCGGTCAGGCGTCCATCCCGGTCGCGCACGCGCTCGCCGCCCGCTTCCCGGTGAGCTACCTCGAGGTCGTCTCGACGGTAGCCAGCGACGTCGCGGGCCGCGGCACCCGGCTGAACCTCGACGAGTACGTGGCGACGACCCGGCACGCCGTCACGACGTTCTCCGGCGTACGCGACGTCAAGGCCATCCTCAACATCAGCCCGGCGGTGCCGCCGGCGACGTTCCGGACGGCCGTGCACGCGCGGATCCCCGGCGCCGACGTCGCCGCGGTGCGCGCGGCGGTCGACCCGGTGGCCGAGCAGGTGCGCTCGTTCGCCCCAGGCTACGCGGTGACCGCCTGCACCGTGGTCGACGACCGGGTGACGGTCGCCCTCCAGGTCACCGCCCACAGCGACGTGCTGCCCCGGTACGCGGGCAACCTCGACATCATCAACTCGGCCGCCATCCTGGTCGCCGAGCAGCACGCGGCCCGGCTGGGCCGGAGCGCCCGGACGGAGGCGGCCCGATGAGGAACGTCGTGATCCACGACCCGACGCTGCGCGACGGCCAGCACGCGGTCCGCCACCAGCTCGGGGCCGTCGCCCTGCGCCGGTACGCGGAAGCGGCGGACGCGGCGCGGATCCCGGTGGTCGAGGTCGGCCACGGCAACGGCCTCGGCGCGTCGTCACTGCAGGTCGGTCAGGCCGCGGTCAGCGACGACGAGATGCTGTCGACGGTCCGGGAGGCGCTGCGGCACAGCCGGATGGGCGTGTTCATGCTGCCGGGCTGGGGCACCTCCGACGACCTGCGGCGCGCGATCGGCCACGGCGCCGACGTCGTCCGCATCGGCGTGCACGCCACCGAGACGTCGCTGGCCGAGCGCCACCTCGACGTCCTTCGCGAGGCCGGCGCCGAGGCGCACTGCGTGCTGATGATGAGCCACATGGCGTCCCCCGCCGAGCTGGCCGAGCACGCCGCGCAGGCCGTCGCGTACGGCGCGCAGGCGGTCGGGATCATGGACTCGGCGGGTCACTTCCTGCCCGCCGACGTCACCGCGCGGATCGGTGCGATCGTCGCGGCGGTCGACACGCCGGTGATCTTCCACGGCCACGACAACCTCGGCATGGCCGTCGCCAACTCGGTGGCCGCGGCGCAGGCCGGCGCCCTGATCATCGACGGTTGCGCGCGGGGCTTCGGCGCCGGGGCGGGCAACACGCAGCTCGAGGTGCTCGTCCCCGTGCTGGAGCGCAGCGGCTTCGCGACCGGCATCGACCTGTACGCGCTCCTCGACGCCGCCGACCTCGCGGAACGCGAGCTCATGCCCGCACCTCCGGTCACCGCCTCGATGTCCATCGTGAGCGGCCTGGCCGGGGTGTTCTCCGGGTTCAAGCACCGGGTGGTCGAGCTGTCCGGCCGCGCCGGCGTCGACGCGCGCGACGTGTTCTTCGAGCTCGGCAGGCGACAGGCCATCGCCGGCCAGGAGGACCTGATCGTGGACGTGGTGGCGGAGTTGAGCGCCCGCAGGGCCAACGCGTGACCGGCCGCGCACCGCGGCCCTCAGCAGTGAGGAAAGGCGACATGGGAGTTCCGGACGCAGTGTCCAACGCGAACGGGTCGGCGGGTGTCCCCGTGGCCCGCATGACCTTCGACGAGTTCATGGCCGTCGGCCCCGGCGGCCTGTTCAAGGCCGACGTGCCCGTGGTGATCGCGCTGCCGCCCGACGTGCAGGGGCTCGGCCGCGACGGCGTGGCGAGCCGGCTGGCCGAGATGACCGTCACCCTGTTCACCGAGCCGGGCGACAAGAACCACCCGGGGCGCTGGGAGACCCGCGACATCAAGCTGCGCGACTTCTTCGCCGACGAGCGGCACCTGACGACCCCGGGCACGTGGCACCGGGTGGTGTCGAACATCCGCAACAGCCCGGCCGACGTCAACGCCGTCATCGGCTTCGACGCGGACAAGTTCTTCGGCTACGGCGACACGCTCTACGCGGCGAACCTGTGGATCAGCCACCGCGGCGTGTTCACCAAGAACCACTTCGACGAGTTCGAGAACTTCAACATCGCGCTGGAGGGCCGCAAGCGGTTCATCATCGCCCCGCCCGGTTCCCGCGAGTACTATCCGCGTTCGGTGCTGCGCGGCTTCGGGGACAAGTCCCAGGTCTTCGACCTGGACAACGTCGACCTGGCGCGCTTCCCGAGGGTGGCGCCCAAGCTGGCCCAGCGCCGTGACTTCGTCCTCGAACCGGGCCACATGCTCTACCTGCCGCTCGGCTGGTGGCACCAGGCCGAGTCGCTGGACGAGATGAACATCAACGTCAATTTCTGGCTGAAGTCGAAGAAGATCCTCCGCAGGCCGCACGCGCTCGGCGTCGCGCTGTACACGTACGCCTACCGGAGGGTCAAGGGTGTCTACAGCTACAAGCCCACCGAGGTGAACTCCTGATGAGCGAGCGCAAGTCCATCACTCCCACCCACCGCTACCGCAACAACGACAAGCTCATCGGTGTGGGGAACACCTTCTGGAACATGTCCGAGGAGCACGGCGTCGCCGGCATCGTCGGTGACCTCTCCGACGGCGTGTTCCGGATGGCCGACGGCCACGAGTTCGTCAACTTCACCGTCTGCTCCTACCTGGACCTCGACACCCACCCCAAGGTGATCGACGGGGCCGTCGCCGCGCTGCGCCGCTTCGGCGTGCTGGACCACTGCATCCCGCGCACCCGCGTCCAGACGTCGGTGCTGCTGGAGCTGGAGGAGTCGCTGGGCGAGCTGTTCGACGCCATGGTGATCAGCGCGATCTCCACGGCGGCGGCCAGCACCGGCCTGCTGCCGCTGATCGCGTCGGGGCACCTCGGCAACGGCACCCGGCCGCTGATGGTCTTCGACAAGAACGCGCACGTCTCGATGGCCAACGCCAAGCCGAACTGCGCCGACGAGACCGAGGTCGTCACCTGCCGCCACCACGACCTCGACTACCTCGAGGACATGTGCCGCACCTACGAACGCGTCTGCTACGTCGTGGACGGCTCGGACAGCCTCGGCGGCTACGCGCCGGTCGAGGAACTGGCCGTGCTGCAGGACAAGTACAACATGATGGTCTTCTACGACGACTCGCACTCGCTGTCGGCGTACGGCGAGCGCGGCATCGGCTACGTCCGCTCGCACTGCCCGGTGCGCGACGACCGCACCATCACCGTCGCGACCCTGAGCAAGGGCTTCGGGGCGGGCGGCACGGCGATCCTGCTCGACGGCTTCCCCAAGGAGACGCGGCGGATCGTCGAACGCTTCGCGGGGCCCCTGGGCTACTCGCAGAAGATGAACGCGGCCGCCGTGGGCGCCGCGCTCGCCTCGGCGGAGATCCACCGCACCGAGGAGCTCACCCGGCTGCAGGGGCGGCTGCGGGCCAACATCGCGCTGTTCGACTCGCTGCTGGCGACCGAGCAGTCGGGCAGCACGTACCCGATCCGGGTGGTGCCGATGAGCGACGAGACCGTCGTCGAGGCGGCCCAGCGGGTCTTCGCGGCCGGGTTCTACACCTCGCCGGTGTTCTTCCCGATCGTCGCCCGCGGCACCGCCGGCCTGCGGGTCATGCTGCGCGCGGGCCAGACCGAGGAGCAGATCACCAGGCTGTGCTCCGTGCTCGTCGAGGCGGGCGCCCGCCCGGCAGCCGAACGACCCGAGCCGGTGACCCGATGACCGGCGCCGCGCGGGCGATCCCGCGCAGCATCCTCTACACCCCGGCGCTGTCGCTGGACCGGGTCGTGAAGGCCTGGTCCTACGACGCGGACGTGCACCTGATCGACCTGGAGGACTCCGTACCGGCGGCCGAGAAGCCGGCCGCGCGCACCGTGTGCCGGGCCGCCCTGGAGAAGGCGCCCCGGCCGGAGAACGTCGCGGTGCGCATCAACCAGCTGGGCAGCGTCGCGGCGGTGCAGGACCTGGTGGCCCTCACGGATTCTTCGGTGCGGCCCGGCATCGTCATGATGACGATGGTGACGTCGGCGGCCGAGGTGGCCCTGCTGCGGCAGATCCTGGCCAGCGCGGACGCGCACCCGGAGATCTACGTGACGGTGGAGACCGTGGAGGCGGTCACGGAGATCGACGCGATCGCCGGGGCGAGTGACGGGCTGGTCCTCGGCTCGGCCGATCTGGCCGCCACGCTCGGGGTCGAGATCACCTGGGAGGCCATGCTCGCCGCCCGGCAGGCGATGGCGCTGGCCTGCGCCCGGCACGGCACCGCCTGCATCGACACCGCCAACTTCCGGCTCGCCGAGCCGGCCGTGCTGGCGCAGGAGACCGCCCGGGTGCGGGCGCTCGGCTTCCACGGCAAGGCGACGGTGCACCCGGGTGAGCTCGACGAGATCAACCGGGTGCTGCGCCCCCAGGCCGACGACCTGCGCCTGGCGCGCAGGGTGGCCGACGCCGTACGGGCGGCCAACGGCGGGATCGCCGTGCTGGACGGGAACATGGTCGGCCCGCCGTTCGCCCGGATGGCCCGCGCCACCGTGTCGCGCGAGGACGCCTGGGCCGCCCGGTTCGGCACCGACGGAGCTGCCGGATGACCGGGCCGGTGACGGTCGGCGCCGCACAGATGGCGGGCACGACCCAGCTCGTGCGGGTGATCGACGCGCTGGGCGAGATGTTCGCGGACCTGGCCGCCGGCCGGACCGACTCCCCGGCGCGCACCGTCATCGAGCACGGCCCCCAGCGGGTCCTGCTGGTCAGCCCCGCGGTCTGGGAGCGGCGCGGGGTGGGCAGCGTCAAGATCACCACGCTCACCCCCGACAACCCCGGGCGCGGCCTGCCGCTGATCCACGGGGTCGTCGCGCTGACGGACCTGACCACCGGGCAGATCACGGCCCTGCTCGACGGCGCGGAGCTGACCGCCGTGCGCACCGGTGCGGTCGCCGCCCTGGCGACCCGCTGGTGCGCCGCCGAGGACGCCGAGGACCTCGCGGTCATCGGGGCGGGGGTGCAGGCGCGGTCGCTGGTGCGCGCGATGGCGGCGGTGCGCCGGATCCGCAGCGTACGGGTGTTCTCGCGGACCCGGGACCGCGCGGAGCAGTTCGCCGACTGGGTGCGCGACGCCGTGCCCCACCCGGTGCACGCGAGCGTCTGCGACAGCGCCAAGGCCGCCGTCGCGGACGCGGCGATCATCTGCACGGCGACCTCCACCAGCGACAACACGCCGCTGGTGGAGGCGGACTGGGTGGCGCCCGGGGCGCACGTCAACGTCATCGGCGGCACCCACCCGGACGCGATCGAACTCGACCCCGCCCTGCTGGCCGACGCCGTGGCGGTCGTCGAGGACCGCACCGCCGCGCTGGACGGCGCCGGTGAGGTGCGCGCCGCCCTGGCCGCCGGCCTGATCGGCGTGGACGACCTGCACGAGCTGGGCACGCTGGTCACCGGCGGGGTGCGCGTCGGCGGGCGGACGTCCGTCCTGCGTACGGTCGGGATGGCCATCGAGGACACCGCCGCCGCCGTGGCGCTGCACGAGGGGGCGGCGTCCGTGGCGTAGGTCAGGAGGCGCTCTCCCGGCAGCGGACCATGAAGGAACGCTCGAAGACGATGACCGTCTCGCCGGTGGACTTCGTGCCCGTCGTCTCCACCGTGACGATGCCCTGGCCGGGCCGGGACCGGCTCAGGCGCTTGTCGAGGATGCGGCTGGTGGCGTACAACGTGTCGCCGACGAACACCGGCTCGCGCAGGCGGACCTTGTCCCAGCCGAGGTTCGCCACCGCCCGCGCCGACAGGGCCTGCACGGTCATGCCGCCGATCAGGCACAGGGTGATCCCGCTGTTGACGAGCACCCGCCCGTACTCGCTGCCCGCGCCGTAGTGCTCGTCGAAGTGCAGCGGGTGCTGGTTCATGGTGAGCAGGGTCAGCCAGGTGTTGTCGGTCTCGGAGATGGTGCGGCCCGGCCAGTGCCGGATCACCATGCCGGGCTCGAAGTCCTCGTAGTCCCCGCCGTGCTCTTCGCGGTACTCGTTGCCCTGGACATGACGCAAGGTCATCGGCGGTTCTCCCGTGTCGGAGGTGGACGAACCGACGCGGTCCCCGTCGGACGTGAATGTTAGTCTATGTCGATCATCGTTTCGGAGACACCGGCCCCGCGGCGAGCACGCACCGGCGCCGGCCCGACGTGCGATTCCGGGGAGCGTCAGATGACCGTGCGCGAGCATGTCGGCAGTGCGGGGCCGGCCGGGCATCCGTGGTTCGGCACCCACCGCGTGGCGCCGGCCGCGCCGGCGGAGACGATCCGCGGGATGCTCCGCCACGAGCTGCGGGACACGGGCTGGCCCTACCAGCGGCTGCTGCCGGCGGCACCGATCGCCATCCCGCGCGCGTCCTACGCCGAGATCTTCCGGGCGGCCGCCGCGCTGGTCGACCTGCTCCGCCGCACCGCCCTCGAGACGGCCCCCACCACGCAGGGCCGGCTGGCGGCCTACCGCATGCCGCAGAGCGAGGACCAGCTGTTCGTGCGGGACCCGTTCGTCGAGGAGCGCTACCCGGACTGCGTCGTGCGGCCGGACGTCGTCATCGGGCCGGACGGGCCCCAGTTCCTGGAGTTCAACGTCAGCGGCGCGCTCGGCGGCGTGGTGGAGACGCGCAGCCGCCTCGAGGTGTGGCGCAGGCTGCACGGCGACGCGGAGGGCAGGACCCCGTTCAGCTCCCCGGACCCGTTCGCCGTGCGCGCCGAGATGTACCGCTCGCTCTGCGCCGAGCTGGGGCTGGCGCCCAGGGTGGCCATCGTCGGCAGCGCCCGGGTCTACGGCGTGCAGAGCCGCTACTTCCAGCTGGAGGCCGACTACCTCAACAACCACGGCCTCACCGCCCGCTTCTTCGAGCCCGAGGAGCTGCCGGAGGCGTGGGACTGCCCGCCCCACCTGCGCTACCCGATCGGGCTGCGCAACTTCACCATCCCGGACTGGCTCGACGCCGGTCTCGACACCAGCTACGTGCAGGACGCGCTCGACAACGGCTGCCTGCTCGTGGGCACCCAGACGTCGACCTTCATGCACAGCAAGCTGACCATGGGCCTGCTCTCGGAGGGCCGGCCGTGGATGAGCGCGGCCGACCGGAGCCTCGTCGACAGGTACGTGCCGTGGACGCGGATCCTCGCGGACCGCCGCACCAGCCGCGCGGGTCGCGAGGTCGAGCTGCTCCCCTTCGTCGTGGCGAACCGGGACCTGCTGGTGCTCAAGGCGGGCCTGGGGGAGAGCGGCAAGCAGGTGGTCATCGGCGGCGAGGTCGACCAGGCGACGTGGGAGTCCGCCGTCGCCGAGGCCGCCGCCGACGGCACCAGCGTGGTGCAGGACTTCGTGGCGCCACGCACGTGCCGGGTCGCGCTCCTCGCCGACGGCGCCGACGAGCCCCACGACGTCGAAGTCGCCCCGGTGATCGGGCCGCTGCTGTTCGGCGGCCGCGCGGCGGGCCTGTTCTGCCGCTACTACGGCGACGGCTCCGCCGGGATCGTCAGCGCCCGGGGGCGCGACAGCGGCTCCGACAACTGCATGGTGGCCGTCTGACCACACCGGACCCGTCGTCGTCCGCCGAGCGGCCCCGACGATAGGGGGTCCGCGGCACGAATGAGGTGTTGTCGCGGTGCGGCCCCCGTGTCACGATCGCTGCCACCGCAAGCCCGTGCCGCGCGACCCCACGGTCGACCGGCGACCTGTCGGCCCGCCGCCGTCGAACCGAAGGGACCTGCCATGCCCGCCGATCCCGAGGTGCCCGGACCGCCGACCGGATGGCACCCCGACCGGGCGGTGCCCGCGCTGATCTGGGCGGCCGCGCAACGGCACGGCCACCGTACGGCCGTCGTCGGCGCGGACGCGACACTGAGCTACGCCGAGCTGCGCCACGCCGTCGCGGGTCTCGCCGACGTGTTGCGGCGCCACGATGCGCCAGCCGTCCCGGTGGCCGTCCTGGCCGACCGGGGCGCCGCCCAGCTGGTGGCGTGCCTGGCCGCGCTGCACGCCGGGGCCGGCTACGCCTGTGTGGACGTCAACCAGCCCCGGGCCCGCGTCGAGAGCCAGCTGCGCGGCTGCGGGGCCGCCGTCGTGGTGACGGATCGCGACGACCCGCCGGTGTCCGGGCAGGTGGTGCTCGCCGTCGACCTGGCCGGCTGGATCGGCGCGGGGGCGGCGGCGCAGCGCGCCGGGGCGCTGGGCGGTCCGCCGCCGGTCGCGGGGGACCAGCTCGCCTACACCGTGTTCACGTCCGGCTCCACCGGCGTACCCAAGGTCGTCGAGATCCCGCACGCGGCCCTGGCCAACTACGCGGCCTTCGTCGCCCGGCTGGTCGACCCGGAACGGGCCGACGGCGAGCGGCTGCGCTTCGCGTCGGTGACCAGCCTCGCGACGGACCTCGGGCACACCGCGGTCTTCCCGGCGCTCACCGGGGGAGACACGCTGCACCTGGTGCCCACCGAGACCGCGACGGACCCGGACGACTTCGCCGACTACCAGGACGAGCACCGCGTCGACGTCCTGAAGATCACCCCCTCGCACCTGGCGGCGCTGCTCGACGAGGCGGCGGAGCGGGCCCTGCCCCGCCGCCTGCTCGTCGTCGGTGGCGAGGTGTGCCGGTGGGAGCTGGTGGACCAGGTCCGCGAGCTGTCGGGCGTGCGGATGGTCAACCACTACGGCCCGACCGAGACCACCGTCGGCGCGCTCACCTTCGAGGTGCCGGCCGACCCGGCGGCGCGCCCGGGCACCGCCACCGTGCCGATCGGCCGCCCGATCGACAACGCGCGGGTCGCCGTCGTCGACGCCGACCTGCGTCCGGTCGCGGCGGGCGTCGAGGGGGAGCTGCTGATCTTCGGCGCGGGGCTCGCCCGCGGCTACCGCGACGACCCCGCGACGACCGGCGAGATGTTCCCGACCGACCATCCCGAGGGCCGGTGCTACCGCACGGGCGACCTGGTGACCCGCCACCCCGACGGGCTGGTCGAGTTCCACGGCCGCCGCGACGGCCAGGTCAAGATCCGGGGCCACCGCGTCGAGCTGGGCGAGGTGGAGCAGGCGGTACGCCGGTGCGCCGGGGTGCGCCGGGCGGCGGTGGTGCCGGTCACCGGGGCAGGGGCCGTCCCGCGCCTCGTCGCGTACGTCGTGCCGAGCGAGCCGCCCGGACCGACCGCCCGCGAGCTGCGCGACCAGCTCCGCGAGACGCTGCCCGACTACCTGCTGCCCGGCGCCGTGGTGTGCCTCGACGAGCTGCCCCGGACGCCGAGCGGGAAGCTGGACGTGCGCGCGTTGCCGGCACCCGGCAGGCCCGCCGCGCGACGGTAGCTCCCGACCCGGCCCCCCGGGGGCGGCAGGACGGGTCCGTGGCGCGCGGCGGCGGCCGGCGTCCGCCGGCCTCAGTCGGCGTGCGGGTCGAGTCCGAGCGCGACCCGCCCGATGTACGGGTAGGCGTCCAGCGATCCGAACGGCTGCATGAAGCCGCCCGCGCGGGCGTCGCGGTACAGCCGGGACAGGGGGTGCCGGCTGCTGAAGGACGCCCCGCCGCAGATCGTCATGGCCCGGTCGACCGTGCCCACCGCCGTACGGTTCGCCAGCAGCTTCGCGGTCTGCCACCCCCGTACGACGTCGCGGACGGCGGCCTCGGACCGCTGCGCCGGGTCGTCGGCGGCGAACAGGGCGTCCACCAGGCGTCCGGAGCGCTCCAGCACCCCCCGGGTGGCCGCCAGGTCGAGTTCCATGGTGGCGATCTCCCGCTGTACGGACGGGTGGTGTGCCGGCGCCGCCCGTCCGGGCTGCCGGGGCACCCTGGTGGCGTGTTCCACGGCGATCTGGAAGGCCGCCTCGGCGATCCCCAGTGAGGCGCCCAGCAGGGGGAAGTTGATCGTGCAGGAGCGCGCCAGGTCCTCCGGCGTCGGCGGGCCGAACGGCTCCCCGACGGTGACCCGGTCGGCGGGCACGACGCAGTCCTCCAGCAGGAGCCCGTGGCTGCCGGAGCCCCGCATGCCCAGCGCGTCCCAGTCGCCGAGCACGGTCAGCCCGGGCGTGCCGGCCAGGACGACGGCCTCGGCGTGCCGCCACCCGCCGTCGGGACCGGCGACCCGGACCGCGACGTTGAACGAGTCCGCGACCGCCGAGTTGGTGACGAACGTCTTGCGCCCGGTGACGACGTACTCGTCGCCCTTACGGACGGCCGCGGTGAGCGCGCCGTTCCACGTCGCGCCCGGTTCGGTGGAGGCCCCGGCCATGATCAGGTCGGAGCCGCCCAACGCCTCCAGGATCGCGTCGAGCTGCGCCGCCCGGACCCGGTCGCCGTCCGCCTCGGCCCGCTCCCATCGACGGACCTGCCCCCACACCGAGGCCATGTGCATGTTCGCGCAGATGGCCGTCGACCCGCAGCCCCGGGCCAGCCGGGAGACGGCCACCAGCACGTCGTGCAGGGAGCGGACCCCCAGCCCGCCGTGCCGGGTCGGGGCGCACGCGGCGAGCACCCCGCTGTCGCGCAGGTCGGCGAAGTTGTCGGCGACGAACGTGTTGTCCCGGTCGTGCCGGCCGGCCCGTTCGGCGAGGGTGCCGACGTGGCCCTCGGCGAGGGAGACCAGCTCCCGGCCGGCGGCGGTCGTGGCGGTGAGTTCTCCGAACACCTACAGCATCCTCAGGATGGTGAGGAACTCCTCCGCCCGCTCGGCGTGGGGTTGCTGCGGGCCGTCGAAGCGGGCGCCGGTCTCCGTCGGCACCGGCGTCGGCAGCACCCTCGGGAACAGCGGACCCCCGATGGGGTCACCGGGCCGCAGGCCGTGTTCCCACAGCAGCGGCAGGACGGCGTGCTGCGGCTGGAAGGTGACGCCGTCGCCCACCCACCGGGAGACGAACGCCCGACGCTGCCGCTCGGGGCCGGTGCCGGTGGCGCCGTGCAACGCGGCCGGGTGGAACAGCACGATGTCGCCGGGCGTGAGGTCCCAACTCAGGATCTCGTGGTCGGACACGTCCGGCACCGCCTCGAGTTCCTCGCGCCGGCCGAGGTGGGTGGCCCCCGGGGTGATCGGCACGTAGCGCCGGCCCCAGCGGTGCGAACCACGCACCACCTGCAGCGCGGCGGTGTCGGGGGTGCACGGGTCGAGGGGGATCCACATCGCGCACACCTGCTCGCCCGCGATCGGCCAGGAGCTGACGTCCTCGTGGAACGGCGTCGGGGCACCCGATCCGGCCGGCTTGGCGAAGATCTGGTCGTAGAAGGCGGTGATCGCGGTGGAGCCGAACAGCTGCTGGGCGATGCGCGCCGCGGGGGAGAAGAACATGAAGTCGCGGAAGCCGTCGTGGGTCTTCCACATGAAGGCGTCCCCGGCGAACCCGCCGCCACCCAGCAACGCGGTCGCCTGCGCCAGCACTGTCGGGTTGGCGAGCAGGTACTCGACGCCCTCGGCGATCCGGCCGAGCCACTTGTCGTCGATCATGCCGGAGAGCCGGACCACGCCGTCGGTGTGGAACGCGTCGATCTCGGCCTGGGTCAGGTCGCGCGGTGGCGCCTCGGGAGGGCTGATGTCCATGTGCGGGGTCTCCGTCAGGGAAGGCGTCGCCAGTGGGCGCCGAAGAGGGTCTCCTCGTCCGGCAGGCTGACCGGCAGGGGATGTGAGACGTAGGTGTAGTTGAGGAAGTCGCGCCAGGTCACGTTCTCCGACCGGGAGCAACCGCCCCAGCTGCCGCTGGCGATGACCTGGGTGAACGGCATCCCGTTGTCGAAGCTGCCGCTGTTGCCCACGGCGGTCGACTGGTTGACCATCACCCGTCCGGCGCGGGCCCGCTCGGCCAGCCTGACCACCCGGTCGGGCCGGTCGGTGTGGATGCCGCAGCTGTGGCCCTGCCCGATCCGGCCCAGCAGCGTCTCCACCGCGGCCAGCGCGTCGTCGAAGGCGCTGAACGTCGACACGGTGAAGACCGGCGCCAGCTTCTCGCCGAGCATCGGGTCGTCGAGCGCCGGGACACCGCCGGGCGCCAGGGGAGGCAGCTGGGCCACCAGGGCGGTGGTCTTGGTCGGCTCGGCCAGGTCGATCCCGGCGGCGGCGGCGAGCGCCGCGGCGGGTCGACCGACCGCGTCGCGGTTGAGCCCCCGCCCGTCCGGCCAGAGCAGCGTACGCAGCCGTGCCGTCTCGGCCGCGTCGCACAGGTGGGCGCCCTGCCGGGCCAACTGGTCGAGGAAGGCGGCCGCGATCCCGGCGTCCACCAGCACGTTGCTCTCCGACGAGCAGGAGGTGCCGTTGTTGAAGCTGCCGCCCAGCACGATCAGCTCCGCCGCGGCGGCCACGTCGGCCGAGTCGTCCACGATCACCGCCGGGTTGCCGACGCCCGCGCTGATCGCCGGGGTGCCGCTGCGGTACGCCCGGCGTACCGTGCCGGGCCCGCCGGCGGCGATCACCAGGTCGGCGGCGGCCATCAGGGCCTCGGTGGTCTGCCGGTCGGTGACCGGCAGGCACTGGACGAGGTCCGGCGGGGCGCCGACCGTCTCCAGGGCCTGACGCAGCAGCTCGACGGTGCGGGCCGCGGAGTGCCGGGCCCGGGGGTTGGGGGTGATGACCACCGCGTTGCGGGTCTTCAGCATCGGCAGGGCGTTGCCGACCACCCCGGAGCAGGGCGCGGTGGCGGGGCTGGCCACCGCGATGACCCCGATGGGCTTGGCCAGCTTGCGCAGGCCACGCTCCGGCAGCTCCTCGATGATCCCGCTGGTGACGACGCCGTGCAGGTCACGCAGCGTGCCGAGGACCCGGCGCTGGTAGAGCGTGAACAGGTGCTCCGGGTCGCCGAGGCCGGTCTCCCGGTAGGCGAGGTCGGCCAGCGACCGGGCGGTGTCCTCCTGGTAGGCCGCCCAGCCGAGGGCCGCGACCAGGTCGTCGACGCGCTCCTGCGGCCAGAACTCGACCTCCGCCTGGGCCCGGCGGGCGCGGGCCATGGTGGCCTCGACGTCGGGCCGGTCCTCCTCTGTGGACACCGTCGCGTTCCGGCGGCCCGGGGCTGGCGCGTCCGGCGCCGCGGTGAGCGTCACGGCCGCGTCGGCCTCGCGGAGGTCACCGCTGGACACTGGCGTGCTCCCGGGTCGAGGGCCGCGCCGACCGCAGCCGGCCGATGGTCTCCTCCAGCATGTCGTCGGTGACGGTGAGGGAGAGCCGCAGGTAGCCCGGCGCGCCCATCACCGAGGCCGGCAGCACCAGGAGGCCGCGCTCCTCGAGCAGGGCCGCGTGTGCCCAGTCGTCCGCGTCCGGCACCCGGGCCAGCAGGTAGAACGTTCCCTCGCTCGGCTGGACCTCGTACCCGGCCTCGCGCAGGGCGTCGACCAGCAGGTCGCGGCGCTGCTCGATCGGCTTGACCTGTAGCGCGTGCTGTTCCAGCTCGGGCAGGGCGAACAGCAGCGAGTTGTTGGGGAACGCCCAGCCGGTGGTGAGGCGGGCCACGGTCAGGGCCCGGCGGAGCACCGCCGGGTCGGGCATGGTCGGCGGGATCGCCACGTAGCCGACGCGCTCGCCGGGCAGCAGGAGCGTCTTGGTGTACGTGTGCACCAGGAACGTGAACGGGTAGTGCGTCGCCGGGCTGGGACACGACCGGCCGTCGAACACGATGCGCCGGTACGCCTCGTCGGACAGCAGGTAGATCGGCCGGCCGTTGCGGGCGGACGCCTCCCGCAGCACCTCGGCGAGCGCGGCGAACTCCTCGTCGGTGTAGACCGCGCCGGTCGGGTTGTTCGGGCTGTTGACGATGACGGCGCTGGTCCGGGGCGTGATCGCCGCCGCGACGAGTTCCGCGTCGAGTCGCCAGGAACCGGGGGTCAACGCCACCGGCCGGGGGACCGCGCCGACCGAGGCGATGATCGGCTCGTAGTAGAACCAGGCGGGGTCGAGGTAGACCACCTCGTCGCCCGGGTCGCAGACGCTGCGCAGGCAGATGGTCAGCCCCGCGAACGCCCCGTTGGTCAGGGCGACGTCGTCGGCGGTGAACGGCAGGGCGAGTTCCCGGCTGAGGGTGGCCGCCACCGACTCCTGGGCCGGCGGGTGGTCCCGGGTGTAGGCGAACCAGTCGGTGTGCTGCGGGCTCAGGTGCCGTTGCAGGACCTCGACCAGGGCCGGCGCGGGAAACTCGTGCGGATCGCCGAAGGCGAGGTCGATCACGCCCGGGCCGCCGCGCCGCCGCGAGTAGGAGGACTGCTCGAGGTAGGCCCCCAAGCGCCGCCCGTACGCGTCGGTCGCGTCGGTCATCTGCCGACTTATCCGGTGCTCCATCCTGCTCCGATCTCCACCCTGATCCGTGGCCGGCGAGGTCGCCGGATTCACACCGTGGCGGGTTGTGCGGCGGGGACTTTTGCGGGCAGCTGACGCACCGACCGCGCGGAGAAGGTCGCGACGGTCACCAGACCGAGCACCCCGCCTGCGATGAGCAGCGTCTGGGCGACGCCGATCCGCTCGGCGACCGGGCCGACGACGGCCAGGCAGAGCGGGCCGAGCACGAACGAGCCCATGGCGTCGTACGAGCTGATCCGCGACAGCGCCTCGTTGGGCACGTGGTTCTGCAGGGCGGTGTCCCACAGGACCTCGAAGATGTCGACGCAGACGCCGTTGACGAGCATCGAGGCCGCGATCAGCCAGACCGGCGCGCCGGCCGCGATCAGCGCGAACGGCGGGAGGAAACCGAAGGTCGCCAGCACCGCCACCCGCATCGGCCGGCGGGGGCGGATCCGCATCGCCACCAGGCTGCCGCCGACCAGGCCCACGGCCTGCGCGGTGACGATCACCGACCAGGCGGTGACGCCGCCCAGCTGCTCCTTCGCGGTCAGCGGGCCGAGCACGTAGATCGCCGAGAAGCAGCCGTTGACGAACGCGAACTGCACGACCACCAGCCAGACCCAGGACCGGGAGCTGAACTCCCGCCAGCCCTCCCGCAGGTCGGCGAGGATGGTGCTGGCGGCGGCCCGGGCGGGGTGCGACACCCGGACACCGGCCAGCAGCAGCGCGGAGCCGAGGAAGGTGACGGCGGGGACCGCCAGCGCCCAGCCGGCGCCGAGGGCGGCCACGAGCACCCCGGCCAGGGCCGCGCCGCCGATGGTGGTGCTGTTGCGCGACAGCCGCAGCAGCGCGTTGGCCGACTGGAGCTGCTCCTGGGCCACCACCTGCGGCACGACGCCGCGGGAGGCCGGCAGGAAGAGCGCGGCGGCGGCGCCGTTGACGGCGGACAGGGCGATAACGACCGGCAGCGAGGGCCGGCCGCTGACGAACACCACGGTCAGGGTCGCCTGCGCGGCGAAGGCCAGCAGGTCGGAGCCCACCATCAGGCGGAAGCGGTTCATCCGGTCGGCGAGGACACCGCCGAACAGCAGCAACGCGACCTGCGCCAGCGACCGGGCGGCGAGCACGAGGCCGAGGTCGGTGGCGGAGCCGCCCGGCGCGTCGAGGACGGCGAAGGCGAGCGCCACCGGGATCACGGCGCTGCCCAGCAGCGACAGCGTGCGGGCCAGGAACAGCATCCGGTACGACCGGTCGGCCAGGATCCGGAGGTCGTCGCGCACCTGGCATCACCTCCGGTCGGCCGGTCGGACGGGCTGCGTGCTGGCGCGCCGGCGGCGTCACAAGCGTGCCCATCATGTGGCAGGGAAACGGGTTGCCCAACCCCTAGGACTCGGAACAGATGTCGTGAATTGTGAGGTCAAACCCCTATTACCGCTCATCATGCTGACTAAGCGCTCAGCCGGCCTGGTAGAGATCGAGGATCGGCACCCGCATCGGTGCGACGCTCGCGTCCGGTGGAGGCCCCGGACCGCGGCCGGATCACCGACGGACAACGGAGGACCAGTGGGACGGCAGGAGCATCCGGTCGCGAGTGACGTCACGCAACGCGTGGCGCGGCTGTCCAGTTCGGCGCGGGCGCTGCTCGACGAGCGGCTGCGCGCCAGCCGCTCCGATCCGGCACCCGCCAGCGCCGCCATCCCCCGCCTGGACGCCGCCGAGGCCCCCCTGTCCTTCGCGCAGGAGCGGCTCTGGTTCATCGAACGGCTGGAGGACGACGCCGTCCACCACAACGACGCCACGCTGCTGATCCTGACCGGCTCGCTCGACCAGGTCGCGCTGCGCCGGAGCATCGAGGAGGTCGTCCGCCGGCACGAGATCCTGCGTACGGCCTTCCGCCAGCTCGGCGAGCGGGTCGTGCAGGCCGTCACGCCGCCCGCCCCGCTGAGCATCGACGTGGTCGACCTGCCCGGCGCCACCGCGCACCCCGACGACGCCGTGCTGCGGGCCGCCGTCGAGCGGGAGATGCGGGTCCCGCTCGACCTGGCCGCCGGCCAGAGCATGCGGACGGTGCTCTACCGGATCGCCCCGGACGTGCACGTGCTCGGGGTCACCGTGCACCACCTCGTCTGCGACCTGTGGTCGTTCACCATCTTCTGCCGCGAGCTGGCCGCCACGTACGCCGCGTTCGCCGCCGGCGCGACGCCGGACCTGCCCGAGCTGCCGATCCAGTACGCCGACTACGCCGCCTGGCAGCGCACCGCGGTCGGCGAGGAGCGGATGGCGGCCCACCTGCGCGAGCGCGTCGACGAGCTGGCCGGCGTGCCGCCCCTGCTCGCCCTGCCCACGCGGGGCCCACGCCCGGCGGTGCAGCAGTTCGTCGGCGCCTCCGAGTGGTTCCGGCTCGGCGCCGCCGACGCGGACCGGATCCGCGCCCTCGGACAGCGTCAGGGGGCCACCACCTACATGACCCTGCTCGCCGCCTTCATCGTGCTGCTCGCCCGGCACAGCGGGCAGCGGGACATGGTCGTCGCCAGCCCCATCGCGACGCGGGAACAGCACGAGCTGGAGCACCTCATCGGCTGCTTCCTGAACATGATCGTGGTACGCGCCGACCTGTCCGGCGAACCGACCTTCGCCGAGCTGGTGGGCCGGGTCAAGGCGGCCTCGCTGGACGCGTTCCGGCACCGCGACGTGCCGTTCGAGCGGCTCGTCGCCGCGTTGCAGCCGGAGCGCAGCCGCAGCCACCAGCCGCTCGCGCAGGTCGCCTTCGTGCTCCAGAACGTGCCCACCAGCCGGCTGGACCTGCCCGAGCTGCGGGTCGACGTGCACCAGATGGAGACCGGCCGGTCCCGGATGGACCTGACGGTGAAGATCACCGAGACGACCGACGGGCTCATCGGTGAGTTCGAGTACGACACCAGCCTCTTCACCGGCGAGTCCGTACGCGACCTGGCCCGGCAGTTCGAGCTGCTGCTCGTCGAGGCGGCGCGGGAGCCCGACACGAGCGTGTGGCGGCTGCCGATGCTCGACGACGCGCAGCGGCACCGGATCCTGCACGAGTGGAACGACACCGCCGCCGACCTCGGCCCCGAGGCGCTCGTCCACCGCCTCGTCGAGGCGCAGGCGCGGCGTACGCCGGACGCGGTGGCGGTCGTCGAGGGCAACGTCCGCACGACGTACCGCGAACTCGACGAACGGGCCAACCGCCTGGCGCACCACCTGCGCGACCTCGGCGTCGGCGTGGAGGACCCGGTGGCGGTGTGCCTGCCCCGCTGCGCCGCCGAGGTGGTGGCGATCCTGGCGGTGCTGAAGGCCGGCGGCTGCCACCTGCCGGTCAACCCGCGCGACCCGCAGGCCCGCCGGGACGCGCTGCTCGGGCAGGTCCGCCCGGCGGTCGCGATCTCCGCCGGGGACCTGTGCGACGAGGTGTGGAGCCCGGGCCGGCGGATCATCGACCTGGACGGCGAGTCGTCGCTGACCGCCACGTGTCCCGCCACCGACCCCGCCGTGCCGCTGCACCCGGACAACCTGGCCTACACCCTGTTCACCTCCGGCTCCACCGGGCAGCCCAAGGGCGTGCAGGTCACCCACCGCGGGTTCACCAACCGGATGCTGTGGGCTCAGCGCAACTTCCCGCTCGGCCCGCACGACCGGGTGCTGCGCAAAGCGGCCTGCACCTTCGACGTATCCCTGGACGAGCTGTTCCGGGCCCTGTTCAACGGCGCGGCCAGCGTGCTGATGCCCGAGACGGCGACCTTCGACCCGCGCCGGCTGGCGGCGGTGATCGCCCAGCACGGGGTGACCGACGCCGACTTCGCGCCGACCGCCCTGCGCGAGGTGCTGCTCACCGCCGACGCCGCGGACCTGAAGTCGCTGCGGCGGATCGTCTCGGGCGTGGAGGAACTCACCCCCGAGACGCAGCGGCTGGTCTTCGACCGGCTCGACGTCACCATGTTCAACCTGTACGGCCCGACCGAGGTGTCGGTCTCCTGCACCGCCTGGCCGTGCGACCCCGACGACGAGCGGCCCTTCGTCCCGATCGGCCGGCCGATGGCCAACGTCCGGGTGTACGTGCTGGACGAGGCGATGCAGCCCGTGCCGCCGGGTGTGGCCGGGGAGGTGTACGTCGGCGGCGCCGGGCTGGCCCGGGGTTACCTCGACAACCCGGCCCTGACCGCGGAGCGGTTCCTGCCCGACCCGTTCGCCGACACGCCCGGCGCCCGCGTCTACCGCACCGGCGACCTGGCCCGGTTCGGGCCGGACGGCGTCCTGGAGTTCCTCGGCCGGGGCGACGGGCAGCTGAACCTGCGCGGCTACCGCATCGAGCCGGGCGAGGTGGAGTCCGCGCTGCGCCGCCACCCGGCGGTCCGCGAGGCCGCCGTCGTCGTACGCCGGGACCCGCCCGCCAGGGACGCCCGGCTGGTCGGCTACGTCGTCGGCGACGACCTGCCGGGCACCGCGGACCTGCGCGCCCACCTGCGCCGGCGGCTGCCGGACTACCTGGTGCCGGCCGCCTTCGTCAGCCTGCCCCGGCTGCCGCTGACCAACCACGGGAAGCTCGACGTCGCGGCGCTGCCACCACCCGGCCAGGACGAGCCCGGCGCCGCCGGGGCCGACGGGCCGCGTGACGAGCGCGAGCGGGTGCTCCTGGACATCTGGTGCGACGTGCTGGGACGCGAGGGCATCGGCATCCACGACGACTTCTTCGACCTCGGCGGCGACTCCCTCACGGCCACCCGGATCGTGGCCCTGGCCGGCGCGAAGTTGGGGGCGGACGTCGAGGTGGCGGTCATCTTCGACGCGCCGACGGTGGCGGAGCTGGCCGCCCGGCTCGCGCCCGGGCAGCCGTGACCCCCGGCCCGACCCCTGCGCAGCGAGTGGAGAGCCAGATGACCGAGCACCCCGGCGCCCTGATCCACGAGGCGACCGACGTCGTCAACCTGGGCGCCGCCCTGTCGCACCAGGCGCGGGTCCAGCCCGACGGCCCCGCCCTGCACCTGGTGGCCGAGGACGGCTCCGCCGACACGGTGGACTACGCGACGCTCGACGCCCGGGCCCGCCGGGTCGGCGCGGCCCTGGCCGGGCACTGCCGTCCCGGTGACCGGGTGCTGATGCTCGTCGGGGCGGGTGTCGACTTCCTCGCCGGCTTCTTCGGCTGCCTCTACGCCGGCACCGTGCCGGTGCCGCTGGCCGCCCGGCTCAACCGGGCCAGCGCCCCGGTCGTCGGGCGGATCCTCGACGACGCGCAGGCCACCGCTGTGCTGGCCGCCCGCGCGGTCACGAGCGCCGTGGACCTGACCACGCTCATGCCCGGTCGCCGGCTGCCGGTCCTGGAGCTGGAGTCCCTCGACGCCGCGCCCGCCGGCTGGCAGCCGGCGGTGGCCGAGGGCGGACTGGCGTTCCTCCAGTACACCTCGGGCACCACCAGCACCCCCAAGGGCGTGATGGTCAGCCACGCGAACCTGCTGGAGAACCTGCGGGCCATCCGCCGCTCCTTCGCCTTCGACGACGCCACGGTGATGGCCTCCTGGCTGCCCCCGCACCACGACATGGGGCTGATCGGCACCCTGCTCACCCCCGTCTACCTCGGCGTGCCGACGGTGCTGATGGACCCGGCGACGTTCATCCGCACCCCGGTGCGGTGGCTCCAGGCGATCAGCCGGTACCGGGCCACCATCAGCGGCGGGCCGAACTTCGCCTACGACCTGTGCGTGCGCAAGGTCGCCGAGGCCGACCGTGCCGCCCTGGACCTCAGCTCCTGGCGGGTGGCGTTCAACGGCGCCGAGCCCGTACGCGCGGCGACCCTGCGCGCCTTCGCCGAGGCGTTCGCCCCGCACGGTTTCGACGAGCGGGCCTTCCTGCCCTGCTACGGACTGGCCGAGGCGACGCTGCTGGTCGCCGGGCGGGCGCGGGCGCAGCGGCCCGTCGTGACCACGGTGGCCGACCCGGACCCCGCCGGACCCGCCCACCGCCCCGGCACGGAGGTGGTCGGCTGCGAGATCCTGCCCGAGGCGGAGGTCCGGATCGTCGACCCGACCGGCCACCCCGTCCCCGACGGCACCGCCGGCGAGATCTGGGTCCGGGGCGGCAGCGTCGTCGACGGGTACTGGAACCGGCCGGAGGAGTCCGCGCGGACCCTGCACGCCACCCTCGGCGGCGACCCCGACGACGGCCCCTACCTGCGCACCGGCGACCTCGGCTTCCGCCAGGACGGCCACCTGTACGTCCGCGGCCGGATCAAGGAGACGGTGGTCATCCGCGGCCAGAACCACTACCCGGACGACATCGAGCAGACCGTCCGCGCCGCCTGCCCCCGCCTCGGCGGACGGATCGCGGCCTTCGGCGTGGACGTCGCCGACGACGGCCACGGCGTCGGCGAGGCCGTGGTCCTGTGGTACGAGACCCGCTCCGACCGGGCGTCGGACGAGGCACCGGCCATCGCCGAGGCGGCCCGCCGGGCCGTGGTGACCGTCCACGGCCTCGACCTGCACCGGGTGCTGGCCGTACCGCCCGGCACCATCCCCGTCACCACCAGCGGCAAGACCCGTCGCGGCGACTGCGCGCGGGCGTACGCGGCGGGCAGCGCCACGATCGTCGCGGACGACCCCCTGCGCCCGGCGGCGCGCCCCGCCCTGGCCGCCGCGCCGGCGCAGGCGCAGCGACTGCGCGCCCTGGCCGGCGGGCTGCTCGACGTCGACCCGGAGCGGATCGACCCGGACCGATCCCTGCCGGAGCTCGGGTTCGACTCGCTGCGGGCCGTGGAGCTGCAACACCTGATCGAGGGGGAGTGGGGCGTCCGCCCGGCCCTGACCGACCTGCTGGGCGACAGCACGGTGGCCGAACTGGCCGCCGCGCTGCCGTCCGCGCCCGCGCCGGCCGACCCGCCGGCCACCCCGGCCGCCGCCGACGGGCCCTACCCGCTGTCGTACGGCCAGCGGGCGATCTGGTTCCAGGGCGCCCTCGCCGAGGACCCGGCCAACCTCAACCTGTGCCGCGCGGTCACCGTCGACGGCGAACTGGACGCCGCGGCGCTGGCCCGCGCCGTGCGCGACCTCGGCGTGCGGCACCCGGCCCTGCTCACCCGCTACGACGACGCCGGCGCCGAGGTGACCCAGCGGGTGGCCGACGACGCCGAGGTCACGCTGGAGGTGCGCGACGCGGCGGGCTGGCCGGCGGGCCGGCTCGACGAGGAGATCGAGGCGGAACTCGGGGTCGGCTTCGCCGGCCCGCCCCTGCTGCGCGCCGTGCTGTTCCGGCACGCGGCGGACCGCCACACGCTGCTGCTCTGCACCCACCACAGCGTCATGGACGTGTGGTCGCTGGCGGTGCTGGTCGAGGACCTGGCGACCGGCTACGGTCGGCACGCCGCCGGGGACGACGCGGCGCCGCCCGCACCCGCCGCCCACCCGGCCGAGTTCGTGGCCTGGCAGCGGTCCTTCCTGGACGGCCCCGCCGGCCGGGAGCTGACCGCGACGTGCCAGGCCCAGGTCGCCGACCTCGTGCCGTTGGACCTGCCGACCGACCGGCCCCGCCCGTCGGTGCGCACCTTCCGGGGCGCCGCCCACGCGTTCCGGCTCGACGCCGACCTGTGCGCCGGGATCGACGCGCTCGCCGCCGCGCAGGGGGTCAGCCGCACCGCCGTGCTGTTCGCCGGCTACGCGGCGGTGCTGTCGCGCTACGCCGGTCAGGCGACGTTCCCGCTCGGCTTCGTGCACGCCGGCCGGGTCCGCGGCCGCTTCGCCGACCTGGTCGCCTACCTGGTCAACCCGCTGCCGGTGCCGGTGGACCTGTCCGCCGACCCGGAGTTCGGCGCCCTGGCCCGGGCGGCCCACGACGCGGTGCTGGCCGCCTCCGACCGCGCCGAGGTGCCGTTCGGGCGGATCGTCGAGGGGCTCGGGCAGGCCGCCGACGCCAGCCGCGGCGCGCTGCTCAGCGCGGCCTTCGCCTACCAGCACGGGCGCGGCACCGACCGGCTCGGCCTCACGCCGATGGTGCTCAACCACGAGGGGGCGCTGGGGGACTGGGCCGGGCTGCGGGTGCGCAGCCGGCCGGTGCGGCAGCGGGCCACCTACTACGACCTCTCCCTCTACCTGGGCGAGCACGACGGCGAACTGCTGGGCACCTTCGACTACAGCACCGACCTGTTCGACGCCGACACCATGGGCGTGCTGGCCGAGGCGCTGACCGCGCTGCTGTCCGCGGCCGTCGCGGCGCCGGCGACCCCCGTCGGCGCCCTGCCCCTGCTCGGCGCCGAACGGCACCGGCAGGTGCTTGTGGAGTGGAACGACACCGCGGCCGACTACGACACCGACCGGTGCGCGCCGGAGATCGTGGCCGAGCAGGCCCGCCGGACCCCGGACGCGCCGGCCGCCACCGACGGCACCACCCGGCTCACCTACGCCGAGCTCAACGCGGCGGCGAACCGGCTGGCCCACCGGCTGATCGGGCTGGGCGCCGGCCGGGGCACCCGGGTCGGCCTGCTGGTGCCCCGCTCCACGGTCAGCCTCACCGCCGTGCTGGCGATCCTCAAGACCGGCGCCGCCTACGTGCCGCTCGACCCGTCGTACCCGGTGGAGCGGCTGCGGTTCATGCTCGCCGACTCCGGGGCCCGGCTGCTCGTCGCCGCCCCCGGCGCGGCCGTCGACCTCCCGGACGTCGAGGTCGTGGACCCGGCCGAGGAGTCCCTCGCGACCGAGGACGACAGCGATCCGCGGCCGACGGCCCACCCCGACGACGTGGCCTACGTCGTCTACACCTCCGGGTCCACCGGCACCCCGCAGGGCGTACTCGGCCTGCACCGGGGCATCGTCAACCGGCAACGGTGGATCATGGACCGCTTCCCGGTGGGGCCGGACGAGGTGGGCAGCCACAAGACCTCGCTGAGTTTCTTCGACTCCGGCGGCGAGATGTTCCTGCCGCTCTTCGCCGGCGCCCCGGTCGTCGTGGTGCCCGAGGACGTCGGACGCGACCCGGTACGCCTGGTCGACCTGCTCGCCCGGCACCGGGTCACCCGCCTGGTGGCCGTACCGTCGTTGCTGCGGGCCATCCTCGACGGCGTCGCCGACGTCGGCGGACGCCTGTCGGCGCTGCGCTACTGCCACTCCAGCGGGGAGGCGCTCACCGCCGACCTGGCCGCGCGGTGGCTGGCGGCCCTGCCCGGCTGTGTCCTGGTCGACCTCTACGGCTCGTCGGAGATCTCCGCCGACGTGACCCTGGACGTGGTCACCGGACCGGAGCGGGTCGGCAGCGTCGGGCGGCCCATCGGCAACACCCGGATCTACGTCCTGGACGAGGCCATGCGGCCGGTGCCGCCCCGCTTCGCCGGCGAGGTGTACGTCGGCGGGGCGGGCCTGGCCCGTGGCTACCTCGACCAGCCGGCGTTGACCGCGACGCGGTTCGTCCCCGACCCGTACGGCGACGGCGGGCGGCTGTTCCGCACCGGTGACCGGGGCCGGTTCAGCCACGACGGCCGGCTGGAGTTCCTGGGCCGGGCCGACCACCAGGTGAAGGTCCGCGGCTTCCGGATCGAGCTGGGCGAGATCGAGGCGACGCTGCGGGCCCACCCCGGGGTGGCCGCCGCCGTGGCCGCGCTCGCCGAGGCGCCGGGCGGCGGGGAGCAGCGGATCGTCGCGGCGGTCGTGCCCCGGCAGCGCGGCGGGTCGTCGGCGCCGACCGGAGCCGATCCGGGCGGGGCGCCGGCCACCACCCGGGTGTCGGACTGGCGGCTGCTCTACGACCGGATGTACACCGAGGCCGGTCCCGCCGAGGAGGCCCAGCAGGCGATCTGGACCAGCAGCTACACGGGCGCCCCGTTCACCGACGTCGAGATGGGCGAGTGGATCGACCAGGCGGTCCGGCGGATCCGGGAGCTGCGCCCCCGCCGGCTGCTGGAACTCGGCTGCGGCACGGGCAACCTGACCCTGGCGCTGGCGCCGGACTGCGAGGCGTACGTCGGCACCGACTTCTCCGCCGCCGGCCTGAAGGTGCTCGAACAGCGGCTCGACGCCGAGGGGGTGGACCGGGACACGGTCACGCTGCTGCTGCGGGAGGCCGACGACATCACCGGCATCGAGGCCGGCAGCTTCGACACCGTGGTGCTGCACTCGGTGACCCAGTACTTCCCGCACCACGACTACCTGCGCGGGGTGCTGCGCGCGGCGGTCACCGCGGCCTCGCCCGGCGGGCGGATCTACCTCGGCGACGTACGCGACCTCGACCTGCTGGAGGTGTTCCACGCCTCGGTGGAGCTGGGCGCCGAGCCGGAGCCCGGGCTGACCGTCGCCGAGCTGCGCCGCCGCGTCGCCGCCCGGGTGCTCGCCGACGACGAGCTGGTGCTGGCCCCCGACCTGTTCCTCACCGCGCCGGACTGGCTGCCCGGGGTGACCGGGGTGGAGCTGCACCTCAAGCGCGGCCGGCAGGCCAACGAGCTGAGCGCGTTCCGCTACGACGTCGTCCTGCACGTGGGCACCGCCTCCGACGGCGACGCCGCCGGGACGGTCGAGCCGCTGCGGCTGGACTGGACGCGCGACGGGCTGGACGTCGCCCGGCTGCGGAGCCTGCTGCGCGGCAACCGCAACCGCCCGGTGGAGGTACGCGACGTGCCGAACGCGCGGCTGGTCACGGTCGCCGGCCCCGTACGCAGGCTGGCCGGTCTCGCCGACGCCGACCCGGTGACCCGCCCGACCGGCGAGCTGCCGCCCGGGGTCGACCCGGAGGACTGCTGGAGCATCGGCGAGGCGCTGGGCCGACGGACCGCCGTGGTGCCGTCGACCGCGCGCGAGCCGTACACGATGGACCTGCGGTTCTGGCCCGCGTCCCGCCCGGACGACACGGTCGGCTGGACCCCGCCGCGGGCCCGGCGCGCCGACTGGCCGGAGCTGGCCAACGACCCGCTGGGCGCCACCGCGCGGCGGGACCTCCTGCACGACCTGCGCACCCACCTGCGGCAGCGGCTGCCGGAGTTCATGGTGCCGCTGCTGCACCTGGTCGACGAGCTGCCGACCACGGCGACCGGCAAGGTGAGCCGGCGCGCCGTCGCGGCCGAGGCCACCGAGGCGCTGGCCCGGCTGGGCGCGGGCGCCACGGCCCGGCCGCTCGCCCCGGCGGCCGGCGGGCTCCAGGCCCAGGTCACCGAGATCTGGCTGGACGTCCTCGGCGTCGGCGCAGTCGGACTCGACGACAACTTCTTCGACGTCGGCGGCAACTCGCTGAGCCTGGTCCAGGTGCACATCCGCCTGCAGGAACTCCTCGGCCGGCAGTTCCCGCTCGTCGACCTGTACGAGCACACCACCGTGCGCAAGCTCGCCGAGCACCTCGGCGAGCCCGCGCGCCCGGCGACGGACCCGCCCGTCGACCCGGGGCCCGACCGCAACGAGCAGGTGGCGAACCGCCGCCGGTTGATGCGCCAGCGTATTCAGGAAGTGGGAAGTCGATGAGCAGCGAGATGGACATCGCCGTCGTGGGGATGAGCGGACGGTTTCCGGGTGCGGCGAACGTCGCCGAGTTCTGGGAGCTGCTCCGCAACGGCGTCGACGCCGGCCGCGAGCTGACCGCCGCCGAGCTGGACGCCGTCCCGGCCGAGGAACGCGCCGACCCGGCGTACGTGCCGGTGTGGTCGGGCATCGAGGGCGCCGACCGGTTCGACGCCCAGTTCTTCGGTTACTCGCCGACGGACGCGACGCTTATCGACCCGCAGCACCGGATCCTGCTGGAGTGCGCCTGGGAGGCGCTGGAGGACGCCGGCTACGACAGCCGCCGCTTCCCCGGCGACATCGCCGTGTACGCCGGGTGCGGCCTGAACCAGTACCTGCTCTACCACCTGCTGCCCCAGCAGGAGCTTGTCGACTCCGCCGGCCGGCTGGGCATGGCCGTCGCCAGCGACAAGGACAACCTGGCCACCCGCATCTCGTACAAGCTCGACCTGACCGGGCCCAGCATGACGGTGCAGACCAACTGCTCCTCGGCCCTGGTCGGGCTGCACCACGCCATCAGCAGCCTGCTCGACTACCAGTGCGACATGGCCATCGTGGGTGCGGTCAGCGTCAAGAACCCGGTGCCCCGCGGCTACCGGCACGAGGCCGACGGCATCAACTCGCCCGACGGCCGCTGCCGGGCCTTCGACGCCGAGGCCGCCGGCTACCACCTGGGCGACGGCGCCGGCGTGGTGGTGCTGCGCCGCCGGGAGGACGCCGAGGCCGCCGGCGACCGGATCTACGCGGTGGTCAAGGGCTCCGCGGTGAACAACGACGGCGCCGGCAAGGTCAGCTTCGTGGCGCCCGGCCGGTCGGGCCAGGTGCGGGTGATCCGCCGGGCGCTGCGGGTCGCCGACGTCGAGGCGGGCTCCATCCAGTACGTCGAGGCCAACGGCAGCGGCACCCTGATGGGCGACTCGATCGAGGTGTCCGCCCTGGAGGAGGCGTACGGCGCGGCCGGCGCGTCGGGTGCCGGATGGGCGATCGGCTCGGTCAAGCCGAACGTCGGCAACCTCGACACCGCCTCCGGCGTGACCTCGCTGATCAAGGCGGTCCTCGCCATCCACCACGGCGAGCTGCCGCCGTCGATCCACTTCCGCAAGCCCAACCCGCAGACCTCCCTCGACCGGGGGCCGTTCCGCGTCAACGACATGCTGCGGGACTGGCCCGAGGCCACCGGGCCGCGCCGGGCGGCGGTCAGCTCGTTCGGCGTCGGCGGCACCAACGCGCACGTCATCCTCGAACAGGCGCCGCCGCCCGCGCCGCCGGGGTCGAACCCGCCGGCCGTGCTGCTCGCCGTCTCCGCGGCCGGCGGCGAGGCGCTGACCGCCGCCGCCAACCGGCTCGCCGAGCACCTCAGGCGTCACCCGGAGCAGGCCCTCGCCGACGTCGCCTACACCAGCCAGGTCGGCCGTCGCGCGTTGCGCCACCGGGCCTTCGTGGTGGCGACCGACGCCGGGGAGGCGACCCGCGCGCTGTCCGCCGTCGGCGCGGGCGAGGCGTCGCCGGAGACCGCCACGGTCGCGTACGCGTTCCCCGCCACCTGCCCCGACCTGGCCGCGCTGTGCGACGCCCTGCCCCGGCTGCGCGCGGAGGTCGACCGGGTGGCCGGTGAGCTGGGCGTCGACCCGGCCGCCGGCGGGCCGGGCTCCGACGCGGCCACCGTCACCGGGCAGCTCGCGCTCGCCCGGCTGCTCGGCGCCTGCGGCGTGTCCCCGGTCGCCGCCCACGGCGAGGGTCCGGGCGCCGTGACGGCCGCCGTCGTCGACGGCCGCTGGACGGTGGCGGAGGCCGGGCGCGCCCTGCGCGCCGGCAGCCACCCGCCCGCGCCGGCCGGGGCGCCGGCCGAGGCCGACCTGACGCTGGCCGTCGGCCCGGCCGAGGCGTCGACGCTGGCCCTGACCGACGACGCCGGGAGCCTCCGTGGGCTGCTCGGCGCGCTCGGCGAGCTGTGGTGCCGGGGCGTCGACGTGGACTGGGCCGCCCTGCACGAGGGCGCGTCGCGGCGTCGCGTCGGCCTGCCGACGTACCCGTTCCAGCGGACGCGGCACTGGGTCGACCCGGTGGCCGTGGCGCCCGTGACCGGCCCGACGCCGACGGCACCGGCCGCCGACGCCCAGCCCGCCGCCGACGCCCAGCCCGCCGCCGGCTCGGTCCTGGAGGAGGCGGTGGCCGCCGTGTGGCGCCGCCGGCTCGGAGTGGACCGGATCGGGTTGCACGACTCGCTGCTCATGCTCGGCGCGGACTCGCTCAGCGCCGCCCGGACGCTGCGCGACCTCGCCCAGGCCTTCCACGTCGACCTGCAACTCGGCGTGTTCCTGCAGACCCCCACCGTCGCCGCGCTCGCCGAGGTGATCGACGGCAAGCTGCGCGAGGCGCAGGAGATCCGGGCCGCGCTCGCCGCGGTCACCGAAGAGGGAGCGTGAGGCCGTGCCCGACGTCAGCTTCATCACCGTGGTGCCCCGGGTCCGGGACCTGACCGCGTACGCGGACACGGCGATGTCCGTCATCCGCCGCACCGACGCGGCGGACCTCGACGGGGTGCTCATCTTCACCGGCAGCGGCGCGGTGCTCGACCCCTGGGTCCTGGCGACCGCCGCGGCGGCCGGCACCACCCGGCTCAGCCCGCTGGTCGCCGTGAACCCCGTCTACCAGCACCCGTTCACCGCGGCCCGGATGGTCGCCTCGCTCGGCCTGCTCTACCAGCGGCGGATCGACCTCAACCTGATCACCGGCACCGCCGTGAGCGACCTGGACGCGCTCGGCGACCGGCTGGACCACGACGACCGGTACGCGCGCCTCGCCGAGTACGTCGAGATCATGATGGGGGTGCTGGGCAGCCGCCGACCGTTCAGCTTCGACGGGCGGTTCTACCAGGTGTCCCGGTTGCAGCTCACCCCCGGCCTTCCCGCGCACCTGTTGCCCCGGCTGTTCGTCGCCGGGCAGTCCCCGGCCGCCCGGCAGGTGGCCGAGCGGGTGGGCGCCACCAGCATCCAGATGCTCACGGCGGCCCCGCCCGACGCCGACGGGGCACCGGGCGCGCTGAACTTCGGGCTGCTGACCCGGGCGACGGCGGAGGAGACCGAGCGGGTCGCCGAGGCCCGTTTCCCGGAGGACCCGGACGGCGCGAAGATCACCGCGGTCACCATGGCCAACACCGACTCCGTCTGGAAGCAGCGGCTCTTCGCCGAGGCGGAGGCCGGCCACGGCGCCGTCACCGTCGACCCGGCGTACCGGCTCGCGCCGTTCCGCTCCGGCCAGGCGGACGGGCCGTACCTGGTGGCCGACCACGCCGGGGCCGTCGAGCGGCTGCTGGCCATGATCCGGGCCGGGGTGCACACCTTCGTGCTGGACACCCCCACCGACGACGAAGACTTCCACCACCTCGCACAGGTCGTCCGGACCGTCCGGGACCGACTGCGTACGGACTTCACCGAGGGAGCGCGATGAACCAGCCCTTCGCCAGCCACGACCTGGTGCACGCCCGCCCCAACCTGGCGCTGGAGCCGCTCATCCACCGGTACTACGCCTGGCTGAACCTGGTGTCGCCGGTGCCGGCGGCGATGAACTTCGCCAAGCTGCACGTGCCGCTGCTGCGCTCGTTCCTCGACGCGCCGGCGCTGCACCGCCGCTCGGCGCGCGACCCGAAGCTGCGCGGCGGCATGTTCGTGGACCTCGAGGACGACCAGCTCGACGGGGTGTCCGACCTGGCGACCCGGCTCGCCGACGGACCCATGCCGGAGCTGTCGGCGGCGATGGACGAGCTGACGGTCAACCTGGAGAAGCTCGCCGACGGCTTCGACCTGACACCCCGCTACGGCGAGATCCCGCCGGCCCTGCGCGGCTACGTCGAGCTGGTCTACGACCTCAACGACCACGCCCGGATCCGGCTCGCCGAGCGGATGCTCTACCGGTCGCGGCACTTCGACGAGACCGCCCACTCGGTGGACCTGTCGCTGGCCACCGGCGACGAGCGGCCCTTCGCGATGACCACCCCGCGGTTCCCCGGCAACGGGCACGTGCAGGCCACCATGCCGCTGCGGGACCCCCGCATCGACCTGCTCTTCTCCACGATGACCACGGCGCGGCCCTTCGGCGAGCTGCGGGAGGCGTTCGACGTCTCCGACGCCGACCTGGCGACCTTCAGCGGGTTGTTCTCCGCCGAGCCGGGCGGGAGCCCGGACCGCAACCTGGACGGCCCGGGGCTGCGGGTGCGCTACTTCGGGCACGCCTGCGTGGTCGTGCAGTCCGGCCCGGTCACCGTGATGACCGACCCGTTCCTGTCCGACGCCCTCGGCGACGGCGACCGGTACGCCTACGCCGACCTGCCCGACGTCATCGACTACGTGCTGATCACGCACGGGCACCAGGACCACCTCGAACTGGCCAGCCTGCTGAAGCTGCGGCACCGCATCGGCACGGTGGTGGTGCCGAAGACCGCCGCCGGGGCGTTGCAGGACCCGTCGCTGCGGCTGTGCCTGGAGGCGCTCGGCTTCCCCAACGTGGTCGACGTGGAGCCGGGCGAGACCATCGAGCTGCCCGACGGGCAGATCGTGGTGTGCCCGTTCGTCGGCGAGCACTGCGACCTGGACATCGCCGCGAAGGTCACCTACTCGGTGCGTACCGGCGGGAAGAACCTCTACTTCGGCGCGGACAACCGCTGCGTCGACCCGGCCCTGTTCGGCCACATCCACGACATGATCGGCGACGTCGACATGGCGTTCCTCGGCATGGAGTGCGACGGCGCCCCGCTGTCCTGGATGTACGGTCCGCTCTTCTCCCGCCGCATCGACCAGAAGATGAGCCGCAGCCGCAAGCTCAACGGCTCCGACGCCGTCGAGGCGATGGGCATCGTGCGGCGGCTGCGGGCCCGGCAGGCGTACGTGTACGCGATGGGCCGCGAGCCGTGGCTGGTGTTCGTCATGGCGACGAACTACACCGACGAGTCGTACCAGCTCAAGCAGATGGCGGAGTTCTTCCAGCGCTGCGCCGACGTCGGGGTGCCGGCGCGGGAGCTCTACGGACGGGCCGACCTGGCATGAGCCGCACCTGGACCTGCCGTTCGCAGTACGTGGCCACCCGCGACGGGACCCGGCTGGCGGCGTACGTCTTCCGGCCGGTCGGCCAGCGTGACCCCGCGCCCGCCGTCTGGGCCCACGACCGCTACCACCAGGTGTCGCCGCGCCCCGGGCGCGACGACTTCCTGGCGGTGGTACGCGCCGAACTGGCGGACGTCGACCTCACCGACATCGACGACCTCGGCGTGGCCGAGGTGGCCCCCGGGGAGGTGACGCTGCGGGCCTTCCCGGTCGCGCAGCGCCTGCTGGCCCGCGGCTACGTCGTGGTGGTGGTGGACAGCCGGGGCAGCGGCGCGTCGTTCGGCACCAGCGACGGCCCCTTCTCGACGGTCGAGGCGACCGACACGTACGACGTCACCGAGTGGATCGCCGCGCAGCCCTGGTGCGACGGCCGGGTCGGCATGTTCGGCCGCTCCTACCTCGGCGTCTCGCAGTACCTGGCGGCGAGCACCGCCCCGCCGCACCTGGCGGCGATCTTCCCGCAGATGGCGCTGTTCGACCTGCACCGCTTCGCCTGGGACGGCGGGGTGTTCCGGGACGACTTCGCCCGCGCCTGGGGCGAGGACGTGCGCGAACTCGACATGCGTGGCCCCGTCGCGCCCCTCGACGACGACCCCGACGGCCTCCTGCTGGCCGCCGCCCGCGAGCAGCACGTGGCGAACCGGGACGTCCGGACGATGTTCGCCGGCCTGCCCGGGCGCGAGTCGCGGCTGGCCGACACCGGCGAGGCGGCGTACCTGACCCGCAGCCCGTCGGCGCTGCTGGAGGCGATCAACGCCTCCGGGGTCGCCGTCTACCACCTGGGCGGCTGGCACGACGTCTGGGCGCGCGACGCGACCGAGTGGGCCCGCCGGCTGACCGTGCCGCACCGGGTGGTCATCGGCCCCTGGCCGCACACCGGCGGGGTGCTGGGCGGCGCCGGCTACAACCTGGCCGACGAGCACGTGCGCTGGTTCGACCACTGGCTGCGGGGCCGCGACACCGGGATCATGGACGGCCCGGCCGTCCGGTACCACGTGCTGGGCGCCGACGCGTGGCGTACCGCCCGGTCCTGGCCGCCGGAGCCGGCGACGACCGGCACGTGGCACCTCGGCCCGGCCGGCGAGCTGGGACCGGAACCCCGGGCCGGCGAGGCCCGGCGGTACGAGGTCGACTACGCCACCACGTCCGGCAAGACCAGCCGGTGGGCCAGCGGCTACGGCTCGCCCTTCCAGCGCCCGGACCTCACGGACAACGACACCCGGGCGCTGTGCTGGACCTCCGAGCCGCTGACCGAGGCGGTCGAGCTGGTCGGCGCCCCGGTGCTGCGCCTGGCGGCCCGGGTCACCGACGGCCCGGCGGACGTCTTCGCCTACCTGGAGTCGGTCGCCCCCGACGGCACCTCGCTGTACGTCACCGAGGGCTGCGGCCAGGTCGACGGCGCTCCCGGCGACTCCCGCCTGGAGATCGAGCTGCACCCGATCGCGTACCGGTTCGCGGCGGGCGACCGGATCCGGCTGGCGGTCACCGGGGCGGACGCGGACAACGCGCTGACCGTGCCCCGGGACGTCGCGCCGGTGCTGACGGTGCGCCACGACGCCGACGCCGCCCCGACGCTCGAGCTGCCCCGCGCGGCAACCCTCGAACGGCGCGACGCCGACGACGAGACGGCCCCGCTCTCCGTGGCGCAGCGGGCGATCTGGCTGGCCGAGCAGGCCGGCACGAGCGGAGCGGCGTACCACCTCGACGCGGCGGTCGAGCTGACCGGGCCGGTGGACGCCGGCGCGCTGCACGCGGCGGTCGACGAGATCGTCCGCCGGCACGAGGCGCTGCGGACCACCATTGTCGAGGTCGACGAGGAACCGGTCCAGCGCATCCACCCGGCGGCGCCGCTCACCATCGCGCGGTTCGACCTCACCGACGCGCCCGCCGACGGCTGGGCGGGCGACGAGCGGGTGACCGGATTCCGCGACCGCCGGTGGGACCTCGCCCGGGAGTGGCCGATCCGGGTCGCGACCGTGCTGCTGCCCGCCGGCCGGACGGCGTTGCTCCTGGTGGTGCACCACGTCGCCGCCGACCCGACGGCGGCGGAGATCTTCTTCGCGGAGCTGGCCCGGCTCTACCCCTCGTACGCGCGGGGGGAGCCGCTCCGGCTGCCGGACGTGCCGTGCCGGTACGCGGACGTGGCCCGCCGCCAGCAGGCCGAACTCGCCGGGCCCGGCGCGGCCGACCAACTCGCCCGGTGGCGGCGCTACCTGGACGGCGCCCCGCAGGTGATCACCCTGCCGACGGACCGGCCCCGGCCGCCGGTCCTGGACCACCGGGGCGGGTCGGTGCGCTTCACCGTCGCCGACGACCTCGCCGCCCGGCTGGTGGCGGCGGCCGCCGCCGCGCGGACCAGCCCGTTCACCCTGCTGACCGCCGCGTTCGCCCGCACCCTGAACGCGTACGGCGCGGGCGACGACCTGCTGATCGGCACGCCGAGCCTGCAACGCGACGACGAGTCGACCCGCGACCTGATCGGCTGCCTGGTCAACCTGCTGCCGCTGCGGATCCGGGTCGACTCCGACGCCACCGTGGCCCAGTTCCTGCACGACGTACGCGGCAGCGTGCTGACCGCGCTGGAGCTGCGCCGGGTGCCCTTCGACACGCTGGTCGGCGAGCTGCGCCCGCGCCGGGACCCGGCGGTCTCCGCGCTGGTGCAGGTCTGCGTCCGGTACGGCCGGGCGGTGCCGGACCGGTTCCGGCTGGGCGCGGTCGAGGCGCTGCGGCTGGAACCGCCGGAGTGGACCTCGGCGAAGTACGACCTGGCGCTGGCCGTGAACCAGGTCGGCGAGGACCGGATGGTGGGCAGCCTCGACTTCCGCCTCGCCCTGTTCGACCGGGCCACCGTCCAGCGGATCCTCGACTCGATGCTGACCGTGCTCGACCAGCTCGTCGCCGACCAGGAACGGCCGGTGGGGGAGCTCTCCGCCATGCCCCGCCGGGAGCTGCGGGCCGTGCTCGACGGCTGGAACCCGGCGCGGCTGCCGGACGCGCTGGTCGGCCAGGACGACCTGCCGGCCGCGGCCCGCTGCTACGTCCTCGACGACCGCGCGCGGCCCGTGCCGGTGAACACCCCGGGGCGGCTGTGGGTCAGCGGCGTCGGCGAGGTCGACGACCCGTACGCCGGGACGCCGGGGGCACGGATGCGGGACACCGGGGCCACCGTGCGGTGGACCACGGCGGGACGGCTGGAACTGGTGCCCGCCGCCCCCGGGCGGCCGACCGCCGCGCCGGAGGCCGCCCCGGACGCGGCGCAGCCGACCGACGCGCCGTCCGGCCCGGCGACCGACGACGGCCGCTCCGAGGTGCTGGACCAGCTCGGGCAGATCTGGGCCGCCCTGCTCAAGGTCGACGGCGTCGAGCCCGGGGACGACTTCTTCGACCTGGGCGGCGACTCGCTCTTCGCGATCCGCCTGATCAGCCGGATCCGCAAGGCGTACCAGGTCCGGCTCTCCCTGCAGGACGTGTTCGCGGCGCCGACGCTTGCCGAGCAGGTCGACCTGGTCCGCGAACGGCAGGCGTCGTGACCGGGCCGGTCTTCTACCCCTGGTCCGCGCAGGAGGAGATCGATCCGGTCCGCGTGGCCGGCGGCGCGGGCAGCTGGTTCTGGGACGAGCACGGCAACCGGTGGCTCGACCTGCACGCCCAGATGGGCAACCTGCACCTGGGCCACCAGCACCCGGCCCTGGTGGCGGCGCTGCGCGAGCAGGCCGGACGGATGTGCACGATCGCGCCGTCGTTCGCCGTCGACGTCCGCGACGAGGCGGCCCGGGCGATCGTCGAGGTGGCACCGGGGGACCTGGAGACGGTCCTGTTCACCACCGGCGGCGCGGAGGCCGTGGAGCACGCGGTGCGGATGGCGCGGGTGGTCACGGGGCGGCCGAAGGTGCTCGCCGCCTACCGGTCCTACCACGGGGCCACGGCGGGGGCGCTGGCGTTGACCGGTGACCCACGCCGCTGGCCGGTGGACACGGCCAGCGGCGGCGCCGTGCACTTCACGGGCCCGTACCCGTACCGCAGCGAGTTCCACGCCGAGAACGCCGCGCAGGAGGGCGAACGGGCGCTGGAGCACCTGCGCCGGATCGTCGGGTACGAGGGCCCGGACACGATCGCCGCGATCCTCGTCGAGCCGGTGGTGGGCAGCAACGGCGTGCTGGTGCCGCCGGACGGCTACCTGGCCGGCGTCCGCCGGCTCTGCGACGAGCACGGCATCCTGCTGATCGCCGACGAGGTGATGACCGGCTTCGGCCGGTGCGGCCGGTGGTTCGCCGGCGACCTCTGGGGCGTGGTGCCCGACCTGATGACCTTCGCCAAGGGGGTCAACTCCGGCTACGTGCCGGTGGGCGGGGTGCTGCTGTCCCGCGCGGTGGCGGCCCACTTCGCGCACCGCCGCTACCCCGGCGGGCTCACCTACTCCGGGCACCCGCTGGCCTGCGCCTCCATCGTGGCGGCGCTGCGGGTGCTGCGGGAGGAGAAGCTGGTCGACCGGGCGGCCGCACTCGGCCGCGACGTGGTGGGCCCGGCGCTGGCCGAGCTGGCCGAGCGCCACCCGATCGTCGGCGACGTCCGCGGCGTCGGCCTGGCCTGGGCCGTCGAGCTGGTCCGGGACCGCGCGACCCGCGAGCCGCTGGCGCCGTACGCGGCCCCGGGGACGCTGGCGCCCGAGATGGCCGCCGTCCTGGCGGCGTGCAAGCGGCAGGGCGTCTGGCCGCTGGCGGCGGGCAACCGGCTGCACCTGTTCCCTCCGTTGACCATCACGGAGGAGGAGCTGACCGCCGGGATCGCCGGGATCGACCGGGCCCTGACCGAGGTGTCCGAGCTGTGAGGAGAAGAAGATGACGGTGGAGCAGACGGAGACGGCCGACATCTGCCGGGTCGTGGTCAACGACGAGGAGCAGTACTCGATCTGGCCGGACGGGCGGGAGATCCCGGCGGGCTGGCGGGAGGAGGGCTTCGTCGGGCCGCGCGCCCGGTGCCTGGAGCACATCGACTCGGTGTGGACGGACATGCGCCCGCTGAGCCTGCGCCGGGCGATGGCGGGCGAGGCACGGTAGGAGACGTCAGGGTCCGGCCGCGCGGCGCGCGTCGCCCGGTCGGGCCGCCTCCCGCCCGTACCACGATTACTTCCCGCGAGCGGAGAGCGGCGGGCGGTAATTGTGTGCGCGGGTCCTGCCTATCGCAGGAAAAACTTCGGGTTGCGGAGTCGGGACCGAGATATTAACGTTTATCCACAGTGGACCCCGGCGGTTCCGGATGGGAGTCAAGATGCGTGCTCACTGCTACACGGCAACGACTCTGGTGGACATCGACCTCGTGGTTCGGCCCCGCAGGAGCCGGCTCGCCTGACAGCTGGAAAACAGGGGACCACGGTCTCCGAGGCAATTCTGGTACGACCCTCTGAAATGCGTCTTCCGGAACGTCGGTAGGCGATCTCGTCAATTCGCAGATCAGTTTATATTTGGTCCGCCGGGGCCATCTGTCCTTTCGGGGGATTCGGGTGCGGGACCATTTCGAGACGAGCGAACACCAGGAATACCTGTGCCGTCTCGACGGCCGGGTCGGTCCCGCGACCCTGATGACCCAGGTGTGTCACCGGCTGGACGGTGACGTCGACGTCGAGGCGTTGCGTCGCGCCGTCGGGCGGCTGGCCGAGGCGCATCCGTTGCTGCGCCGGGCGTTCGCCGAGCACGACGGGTACGTGGTACTGCGCGACGGCCGCGACCGGGCCGACCTGGAGGTCGTCGAGGTGCCCGGCGACCGGGCCGCCGTCGACTGGTGCCAGGCCGCCCTGCGGCGGCCGGTGGACCTGTGGGCCGGGCCGTGCTGGACGGTCTCGCTGGCCCGGACCGGCACGGGGAGCTCCTACCTGCTGCTGCGCGCGCACATGGCGCTTCTCGACCACCACTCCCTCGACCTGCTGGTCGACGACCTGGCCGTCCTCTACGGGGCGGAGCTGGGCGCCAGCACGGGCCAGCCACCCGCCGCCGAGCCGATCGACGACGTCCTCGACCGGCTCTTCGAGCTGGGCGAGGAACAGGCGGAGGAGGACCTCGACTGGTGGCTCGACACGTTCGGCCGGCTCGGCCCGGTGGAGACCGGAGCCGACCTGACCGATCCGTTCGACGCGGCACCCGACGGGCCGCCCCCGGCCCCCGGTGGTCACCTCGCGCAGGCGCACGTCCCCTCCGGCGGGATCGTGCCTGCCGTGCGCCGCCTGCGGGTCTCCCCGTTCGCCGCGTACACCGCGGCCCTGCTGGGCGCGCTGGGCGGGCCCGCCGCCACCCGGTCGTTCCGGGTGGCGTTCGTCGTGGACATGCGGTCGTTCCTCGACTGCGAACGCGTCGTCGGCCAGCTGAGCCAGGCCGCGGTCCTGCGGGTGGACGTGCCGCCGGGGATCGGCTTCGCCGACCTCAGCCGCCGGGTCGCCCACCAGGCCGCCGAGTCGCTCGGCCACCAGGCCGTCCCCTTCGAGCGGGTCGTCGTGGAGCTGAAGCGGCGCGGGGTGCCTGTGCACCTGCTGGCCCCGGTCTCGGTCAACTACGCCCTGCTGCGGGCGATCGACTGGCCCGGCGCCACCGCCGAGGCGATCGAGCTGGACAGCACCTCGGCGCTTGACGACACCGCCGGTCTGGGCGGCTACTTCGACCAGCTCGACGGCCAAGAGCAGCTACGGATCAAGCTGTACGCCGCTGCCTCCTCCTACAGCGCCGGACGCACCGACGAACTGCTGGCGGAGACCCGGCGGTGCCTGGAGGTCGGGCTGGCGTCGCCGGATCAGCCCCTCGCGGCCGGCGCCCCCACCGCCTGACGGCACCCGCCCTCCGCAGAGCCGCCCGGAACTGCCGCCGGGGGCCGGGCGCCACCGCTCACCGGTCCTCCAGCGCCCGGGCCAGCCAACCGGCGATCCGTTGCACCGTGGGCCGGCGCAGCAGCGAGTAGTGGTCGCCCTCGTACTCGTGGACGGTGGTCCGGGCGCCGACGTAGCGCTCCCAGCGCGGCTGCCAGCGCGGCGACGCGGAGGCCTGCACGACGGTCAGCGGCAGCTCCGCGCCCTCCGGCCGGTACCCGGCCACGGCGGTGACGTGCCGGGCGAAGGTCTCCACCCGGCGGCGCACCTCGCGCACCGGCAGCGCCACCGGGGTCACGCCGGCGTCCACCAGCCACCGGCGCAGCAGCATCGTCTGTTCCTCGACCGGCAGCGCGGCGAGCGTCGCCGCCGCCGGCGCCGGGTGGTCCCGGCCGAGGGACGCGGCGAGGTCCGCGGCGAACCGGGCCGCCGTCGCGGCGTCGTCGGTCCCCTCGCCGGCCGGGCGCGCCTGCCCGGGCGCGGTGTCCAGCACCACCAGCAGGTCGACGGAGCGTCCGGCCCGCACCAGCCGGCGGGCCATCTCGTACGCGAGCAGGCCGCCCATCGACCAGCCGCACAGCCGGTACGGGCCGGCCGGCCAGCGGGCGACGACCTCGTCCAGGTACGCCTCGGCGAGCGCGTCGATGGAGTCGCCGGTGGCGTCGGCGGCCGACTCGATGCCGACCAGGTGGTACGCGGGCAGCAGCCGGGCGAGTTCGGCGTACGCGCCGACCGTGCCGCTGACGGGGTGCGGCAGGATCAGCGGCGGGCGGTCGGTCGGCCCGCCGAGGTGCACCAGCGTGCCGGACCCCGTCCCGCCCGGCCGGGCACGCACCGCGGGCGGCGGGGTCGCCGCCCGGACGCCCGGGGCGGGCCGGCGCACCGGCAGCGCGTCGACGGTGGCGTGCGGGTCGGCGACGACCGCGTCCAGCAGCGCCACGAAGTCGTCGGCGACGGCGGCCATGTCCGCCGGGTCGAACAGCCCGTCGCGCCAGGTCCAGGCCGCGACGAGCCCGCCCGAGGCGTCGGTCAGGACGTCCAACTGCACGTCGAACTTCGCCGTGCCGGTGTCGACGTCGACCCAGGCGGTGCTCAGGCCGGCGAGTCGGGGCGGGGGCGCGGGCCGGCCCTCCACGCTGAACGCGAACTGCGAGAACGGCATCCGGCCCGGCACCCGCGCCGGGCGCACCTCGTCCACGATCCGTTCGAACGGCACCGCCATGTGGGCGTACGCCCCGAGGGTCAGCTCCCGGACCCGGTCGACCACCTCGGCGAAGGTCGGGTTCCCCGCCAGGTCGCCGCGCAGCACCACGGTGTTGACGAAGTACCCGATCCGGCTCTCGTCCGCCTCGCTCGTCCTGCCCGTCGTCGGCGACAGCACGGCGACGTCGCTGCTGCCGGTGCGCACGGACAGCAGCACCAGGTACGCCGCCAGCAGCGTCATGAACGAGGTGGCCCGCCGGGACCGGCCCAGCCGGGTGAGGGTGGTCGTCACGCCGCGGTCCAGCGGCACGTCCAGCCGCCGCCCGGCGGCCAACGCCCCGGGCACCCGGTCGCGGACGCCGGGCAGGTCCAGGTCGGGCAGGCCGGCCAGCCGCTCGCGCCAGTAGGCCAGTGCCGCGTCCGGGTCCTCCGGGTCGTCGACGAAGTCGTCGTCCTCGTCGTCGGGCACCGGCGGATCGAGGTCCGGCGTCCTCCCCGCCCGCAGCGCGTCGTACGCCGTGGCGAGGTGGTTCCAGAAGACCGGGCGGGACCCGCCGTCGAAGACGATGTGGTGCACGGTGACCGCGAGCAGGTGCTCGTCGGCCCCGCAGCGGATCAGCACCGCCCGCAGCAGCGGGCCGTCGGCCAGGTCGAACAGCTCGTCGTGGGCCCTCTCCAGCTCCTGCCGGACCCGCTGCTCGCGGGTCGCGGGGTCCGTCGCGCCGAGGTCGACGACCGGCACCGGGACCGGCGCGCAGGGACCGATCCGCACGAGCACCTCGTCGTCGACCATCGCGAAGGTGGCCCGGAGCAGGTCGTGCCGGTCCGTGACGGCGGCGAGCGCGCCGCGCAGGGCCGGCAGGTCCAGCTCGCCGGTCATCCGCACCACGGTCAGGATGTGGTACGCGGTGCTGGTCGGCTCCAGCTGTTGCAGGAACCAGAGCTGCCGCTGGGCCACGGTGGCGGGACCGGTCGGCGTGGTGCCCAGCCGCTCGCGCAGCAGCCGTACCAACAGGTGCCGGTGCTCCTCCGCCGGCCAGCCGGGCGGCGGTCGCAGCAGCGCGGCGACCGGGTCGGGCGACGGGCCGCTCATCGGGGTGCTCCTGTCTCGTCGTACGGCGGGCCGGGCCGGGTGGCGGCGGCCAGCGCTCGTCGGGCCTGGTCCTCGGTGAGCGCGGCGACGGCCTCGCGCAGGCCGGCCACGGTGTCCACCCAGCCGGGCCGGCGCTCGACGCGGCGCAGTTCGCCGGCCAGCCCCGCGATCGTCGGGTCTCGGAACAGTGCCGCGACCGGCAGGTCGACCTCGAACGCGGCACCGGCCTGCGCGGTGACCTGGGTGGCCAGCAGGGAGTGCCCGCCGACGGCGAAGAAGTCGTCGCGGACTCCGATGCCCGCGACGGGGGTGCCCAGCACCGTCGCCCAGATCCCGGCGAGCTGCCGCTGCACGGCGTCGCCGGGCGGCGCGGAGCGGACGGTCGTGGGGTCCGGTGCGGGGAGTGCGTTGCGGTCGATCTTGCCGTTGCGGGTGAGGGGGAAGTGGGGCAGGGCGATGATGGCGTGGGGTACGAGGTGGCGG